>JAUZPB010000030.1 GCA_030706145.1 Bacteroidota bacterium | reverse complement strand
TACCTTTATTGTATAGGTAAATACCTCATTGCACTGTGGATTTGTCTTACTTACTGTCTTCTCTATTGCAAGATCTGTGCAGGATTCTGTCTTATACAGTCCTGCATCTATTGTCATATTGTTCTCCCCTGATGCCAGGGTAACGCAAGAAGATTTACCATCTTTACCTACATCAGAGTCCTTAGCATCATCTGCTCCTTGATTAGCAGGACTAATACTATAGCCTTCCGGAACAGTTATTTTAATATAATAGCAGCATGAGACAAGATCAGTAAAAGAATAAAATCCATTTATACCTGTTTTAGTTGTTGCAACTAGTTTATTATCATTACATTTATATAATTCAACAGTCACATTAGGAATTCCATCTTCACCCTGATCTTGAATTCCGTCTTTATCTTTATCCAGCCATACTCTATCACCAAGTGAGCATTTAGCAGGGCAGACAAGATATCCCTTATTAACTTTACCATCATCAAAGTTATTGTTTATGTTATCAGCAGCAGTATTAATCTGGTCAATAGAGTAACCAGTTGCTTCACCTGATATAGCTTTATTTGCAAGATCGAAGAATTGTTTTACTGTTAGACCTGCAAATGTTCCAGATGCAATAACCAGGTTCTCCAGCTTTAGAGTATTTGTTCCCAGTTTACCTGCGTTATCAAAATTGATATTCATTGAAAGAGCAACAAGTTGTCCTGCAAAGACACCTGCTGTTGTAGTTAAAGGATTTACGCAGTTTTGTGAAAATATTCCAGGAGTTCCCCCCTGAGGAAGAAAATCTTCAACAGCCTTAGCTGTTGTAAGTTTCAATGTAAACAAGGTTCCGATCTTCAAACCATTTGGGAAGACACCTGAAAAGTATTGATCACGTATTTTTCCTGGAGCACTGTTACCCGGACCACCCCAACCACCTTGAGTATAGGTAACAAAGCCAGTAAGATCGCATGTATTCTGCGCAAAAATATTGTCACAGAAAAACAAAGATAAAATAATTAAAAGAAGAAAGGATCTATTAAGCATTTGTGATTCTCCTTAATTGAGAGCCTAGTGCCATGTCCTTTCATTAAAGGCAGAAGATTCCACTTTGATCTTTTTGAAAAGTAATAAAGAATCCTTCTGAATGGCGTTTTCTTTCTGTTTAATTTTATAAATCAGGAAAGAAGTAAATAAGAAAATGAACAGGACAGTAGCCACTATGGCCAAGATTGAAAAGACTATTGTTGAGAATTCCATACCTGTACCCCCCTCAATGGAATTAAGTATTTTAGGTAGTGAAAAGGGAAGACCCCTTTGACCGGCTGCTGTCAGGCATAATAATGCTGACTGGCAGAAAGGAAGTTTTGCTATTTTCAAGCAAATTAAACTGGCAGTTAACAGTAATTGCTTGCGCTAACCAAATGGTTTGACATATTCTCTTTCGGACCTGTCAGATCTGTTATGAGGTAAATAAGAATAAGCCCTGTCCTGCAGAGAAATAAGACACAATCGGACAATGAACACTTTTACCCTCTTTTGTATTTGCTTAAAGTCAATTCACAAGAACAGAAATAAAGAACCGCAAAAAAAAATATATTGTAATCAAAATTGTTGTGATCATTTACAATGGTGCCATTTGGCACTATTTCAGTAAGAGCATTTTTTTTACTGAGCTAAATATTTCTTTATTACTGACAGACGAGGCATAAATCCTTAAGAGATAAACACCAGAAGGAAAGCCATCTGCATTCCAAGACAATACATGCTCGCCAGCTTGTTCTGTTTTATTAACCAAATGGGCTATTTCTTGTCCAATTGAGTTAAAGACAGAGATTTTAACCTGGCTTTGGAAGGCCAAAGAGTATTTAATAGTAGTTGAAGGATTAAAAGGATTTGGATAGTTCTGCTCAAGGCGAAATTTTAATGGTTGCAAGTTTTTATTATGCACAGCATTTGCAGGTCCATTGACCTTTATTTTCCAGCTAATTGACGAAGTATCTTTAGAATTAAAGGCATAAACTGTAATCTTATAGTCTCCGCCCCATTTTGCTTTGTACAGAAATGCAGAATCACTTCCTACCTTTACAGAATCTACAAACCATTCAAAGTTAACCTTTGAATTATATGGATCCTGAACCTTCAGGCTGAATTTTAATGAATCCCCATCATTGATCTGTCCAAGCTCCCTTTTATTGATTTGCAGGACTTCTTTATTTACAGTATCAGTAACAAGCACAAAAGGTGTCCAGCCGACAATTTCAGGAGGCAGCCTGTTTTCCAAAAACTTATTCAGGATATTCGCCGTAATCTTTTGAGTTGAAGAATCCCAATCCAGTCCTCTTGCCCAGTAAATGGAAGCTGAGTTAAAAACAGCTCCGCCACTTTTCGTATAAAAAATTCCCATAGAAGCAAATTTATCTTGGAATATTCCTCCCTGTCCTATAGCGGGTGAGTGACCAAGAATCCTATAGTTAAGTGGGGTACCATCATATCCAGTAACTTCAGGCAAGCCGTTTTTCCAGCTATGCAGTGTACCATCAACCTCATAACCAACGATGGCATTTGCGGAGTCATTTTGAGGTCTTCCGAATTCATCGCCATCATTAAGAGAGGTACCTTTATAGACCCAATTCTGCGAATTAAATACTGCAAAGTCACCAAAACCCTGGAAGTAAGTAAAATCCTTATGATTTATATCGTTTACATATCCCCCATTTCGGAAGCTTGCACCTAAGAAATTATTCTCCGGATAATTCAATGGCTGATCATACCAGTTCACAGTTACAAGTGAATCAATTTTCCCATTAAGCGGATCAAGGCTTCTGTTTTTATAGCATACAAGAGAATTAAAACTATCCTCAATTCTAATTTGCCACCAGCAAGTATTTCCAGAAAGGCTGAGGAGTTTTCCACCACGGTTAATAAAATTCAGCATTCTCAGTCTTTGCAGCCTAGTGTAATATTCATCGTGTCCAACAGAGACCATTACATTATAATTATTTAAGAAGTCTTCATTTTTATGGATATCCATTTCAGACGCGACCTCATATTCATAACCATTTTTTTCTAACCAGACAATCATTTTCTGCGGATAAGCCCTGAATTCGCTATAGCCGTTGCCAGTAAAAGGTCGGTTAAGAGAAAGTCTATAAGCCCTTTTGCCATCGGTCGAATTTTCGTCATAGACATTTTTGCCGCCCCAGTTATTATATGCTATCCAGTTAAAATATGGCATCACAATAAGAAGTTTTGAATGAGATCCCAGTTTTTTTTCCTTAACTAAGAAAACCACATTTGAAAGGGCATCTGCATTGAGGTTTGGGAATCTTGCTACATACACTCCTGATTGCCAGGATTCAGGTATAACAAGGCTAAAGGAGACAGGCCAGTCACATCCCTTCTCCCATACGCTATCGGGGACTGATCTTTGTCCACCTTTGATGTTATCGTATTTCCCCACAAGAGCCTCATAGGCTCCAATTCGATAGATCTGGATCGAGAAAGAATTGCTGGAAGTTGAGATATGGAAATTAACCGTATCACCTTTCGTATAAGACAATGGGTTTATGTAGCCATTACCCGGTTGAGAATAAGCCGGAAGTGCGAAAGCAAAAGAAATGGTTAAAAATGCAAGCAGAGCATGATATCTAAAAGCGTAAACATTCATATCGCGCCTTAACTCATAAATTGTTAGACATATTCATCAAATCGTTGAAAAGAGATCTACCCTAACAATAAAAATGATAACCCATTTAGAGTAAACAAGCAACTAAAGATAAGGGCAATATGATATAGAGCACTAAGATGTTTTTATACATTTGCAGGTATTGTATTTACCAGGAATTTTACTTGTTCTGCCTTAACGTTACCTATAGGGTTGCTATCTTCAATTTCACAGGCAGCCTGGCGGACACAGATCACATCCACACCAGTTTTCCAAAGTTCAGGAAGATCCTCTCCACTTATTCTTCCAGCAATCCAGATCTCTTTTTTTTGCTGGTGGATCTGTGAAGTAAAGCTCATTATTTCTGAAGGAGAGAGAAAGTCGAGCACTGATCTTCTGCTTAGCTTGCTGTGAACAGAAATAAGTACACCATCTGCTTTTATTCTATGGAGCAGTTCGCTTCCTTCTTCCAAAGGTTTTAAGAATCTTTGCATATCTTTATCCATAAACAAAACAGGGACAATTTTTTTCTGGGGGTAAAATTTTTTAACAGTGCGAACGATTGAATCACCAAGATAAGCAGCAGCTTCAAAAGAGAGTTCGGCCAGGCTGCAGCGAATGATGTCTGCACCTGCTGTTGCAACACCAAGAGCAGCCTGGCAGACAGTAGAGCGTTCGATTTGTGTTTCGCCGACATTTGTAGAGATAAGTATTCCTGGGTGGTATCTGCTCAGCTCTCCTCTTACCGACAAGATATTTAGCGGATAAGGGGTACCTGTTTCAGATGTTGCCGGATACATTATATCAACAATATGGGCTCCGCCTTTAGCAGCCTCATCAGCTTCTATTGGTCCACGTACATTTACAAGTAATCTTTGCATTATAAAGCCTCATAAATTATTACATAGAGACACAGAAAGTATTAATGATTAATTATAAAGATTTGTGTATCAAAAGTCACTTACATAAACTGTAGAGAGTTGGTCATGGAGAGAATTGGTCACTTCAGTTGTTTTTGAAGTCAATTGTCTAAAGGACCAATTCTCTAAGAAATGTTTAACTGGGAAGTACTATAGATTATTTAATAAAAATGAAGTCATTAAGTTATAGAGCTGAATGCGTGTATTTCCGCCATAAATACTATGATCGCGTCCTGGATAATACATAACACTGAACTGTTTATTTTCATCTACAAGTCTGTTGACCAGTTCTACCGAATTCTGGAAATGAACGTTATCGTCAGACATGCCATGAATAAGGAGAAATTTTCCTTTTAGTTTATCAGCATAATTTAATGGTGAGCTATCATAATAACCTTCAGGATTCAATGAAGGTAAGGACATATATCGTTCAGTATAAATAGTATCATAAAACAGCCAGCTAGTAACAGGAGCAACTGCAATAGCAGCCTTAAAATAATCAGGAGCTCTTAAAATAGCAGAAGCTGATGTATAACCTCCATAACTCCATCCCCATATACCAATTCTGTTTCCATCAACAAAATTCAGAGTCCTTAAATACTTTGCCGTAGAAACAAGGTCATTCATCTCCCACTTGCCCAGATTTTTATATGCCCAGGCTTTAGCTTTATTACCCTTTCCACCTGTTATTCTGCAGTCGACACATATAATAATATAGCCTTTTTGTGCCATAAGGTTCTCCCAGATTTCAGCGCTACCCCACGAATCGGAGACTGACTGAGAGCCGGGACCATTATACTGAACAACCAGGACAGGATATTTTTTACCTTCATTAAAATCAGCAGGTTTTATAATATAAGCATCGAGGTCAACATTATCATCGGTCTTTATAGAGAAGAATTCAACAGGTGAAATATTATAATCCTTAAGAGGTTTATTATCTGCCTCGATAAGTGTTCCGATCTTATTACCATCAGTTTTGGTAAGATAAGTAGAAGGGAGAGTATTTATTGTCGAGTATTTATCTATAAAACAATCTGAGGCAGGAGACATGGTAACGCTATGAGTACCCAATTCAGAAGTTAGGAATTTTTTTGAAGCACCATCAAAAGAGACAGAGTAAAGATCAGTAAAGCGGCGGCCCCGTTCATTTGATGTATAAAACACAGTTTTATTTTTTTCATCTACAGAGACAAAACTTTTTACTTCCCAGTTACCACTTGTCAGTTGTTTAATTTGTTTCCCAGAGTAGTCAAAAAGGTAGAGATGATAAAAGCCATCTTTGTCAGATCCCCAGACAAAATTTTTAGAATTTTCAAGGAAAGTCAGGTCATCAGTAATTTTGATCCATTGCGGAGCTTTTTCATCAATAACAACCTTTGATTCACCCGAAGAAGTATTGCAGAAAAGAAGTTCGAGATGATTTTGCAGCCTGTTTAGTCTCTCTATAGAAAGTATATTTGGATCATTAGTAAATTTGATCCTTGGAATATAAATATCAGTTTCTTTTCCAATATCCATCCATGAGGTCTTGTGGTTGTCCAGATTTACCACACCGATTTTCACAGTAGAATTTTTTGCTCCTGGTTTAGGATATCTGTATTTAAGGAAGTTAAAATAAAGTGAATCGTACTGAGCTATTTGCACTTCAGGAACCTCTGACTGATCTAGTCTCCAGAAGGCAATAGATTTACTGTCGGGGGACCATTCCCAGCCATCAATTATCTGAAATTCCTCTTCATAGACCCAGTCAAAGTGACCATTAATGATATTTTCACTTCCATCAAAAGTCAGCTGTTTTTCAGAAGAAGTATTAATGTCAATCACAAAAAGATTATTTCCTCTAACAAAGCCAACTTTTTTACTATCGGGAGAAAACTTTACATTTGACTGTTCCTGCTCAGATTCTGCAAGGAGGAAGAATTTTTTTTCTTTTATATCATAAATATAAAGAGCGCCGCCAGTTTTTATTTTTCTAGCCGGAAGAATTTCTGTAAAAAGGATATAATTCTCATCTGGAGATATGGAATAGTTACGTATAGAAAAAGGGTCATCGTCTGGTTTCAGTTTCAGCATATCGCCAGAGACAAGCACGCTTTCTTTTCCAGTCTTTACATCATGCTGCCAGATAGAGACTAATCTAGTTGTAAAGTCATATTTCAAGAAAGAAAAGGCACTTCCACTTTTGAGCCATTGCACTCCATGCAGCTGATTAGTTGCAAAAGCCCGGCTGTTAAATATCGTTTCAACTGTTAATTCTTTTTTCTGTGGATAGATTTGAGATATATTAAATACAAAAAGAAGAAGCAAAATTAATTGGCAGTTTTTTTTCATTAGCGAACTCTCCTCTGATCATAAGACCCAAAAAAGCATTTTCATAATTGTTTTACAGATAATGGATAGAAAAAGTTGAGCTTAATTTATCCGGCACAAATTTATTACAATTCTGAGAAAAAAGTGTCAGTTTTTTACATGGAATATCATTGCCGTATTGGAAGGAATCATAAACTTCAAACAGCCATCTTCAGAAGTATAATTTTCTGAGCTTAGCAATTCTTCAGCTCTTTGTGATTCTTTAATGCTAATAAGGTCAGCTTGGGAGCCTAAGTTAAATGCGCAGATACAAGTATCGCTAATTCCATTGCTGTTAAAGCTTCTTTTAAATGCGAAAGTATTTTTATCGTTATTAAAGTAGATGAACTCAAGTTTCCCTTTTTTTAGGGCAGGCGACTGGTTATGTATAGATATGATCTTTTTATAATAGTCAAACAGATCTTTATCAACTTCAACCTTATATTTCCCATATCCCTTCTTAAAGCCAGAGGAAGAATCAATTACTTCATCTTCATATTTCATATTATTCCAGATCATAGGTTTTCTATCGTGCGGGTCATCTGCTCCCCACATTCCTACCTCATCTCCATAATAGATCATAGGAGCTCCCCGATAGGTCATCTGAAAAGCTGTGATAAGCTTCATTTTCTGTCGTTCGTTTTTACCAGGTTTTGCAGGATCATAATCAGAATTGCTTTCATCTGCATTAGAATCGAACTGTCTGTCTGGATTCATAATCATAGACAAAAGTCTTTCAGTATCATGGCTATCTACAAGGTTTTGAAGAATTAAGAGAGTATTATCAGGATAGGTTTTATCAATTTCCTTAAGCTGATCTATAAAGTCTGAAGTTTTTATCTTTTTTTTCTGAGCTATAAAGTAGTTATTTACTGCATAAGCAAAATTATAATTCATAAGAGCATCGAAGGCGTCACCTTTGCCCACAAAATCACTTGAAAGTTCCCAGAGTTCACCTACGATATAAGCCTCAGGGTTAATGGATTTAACTAATTTGTTCCAATCCTTCCAAAATCCAAGAGGAACCTCGCGCGCAACATCCAGGCGCCATCCATCTATGCCATCTGAAGGATTTCCGTCATTATCAGGGTCCATCCATCTTTTTGTAATATCAAAGATGTATTTTTTAGGGCCTGTCATAAGGTCATCTTTTGTCCTGTTAAATTCAGGCATAGCTTTATAACCCCACCAGCACTTGTATTCAAGTTCATTTTCTGATGTTGCCGGATCATCAAGATGCTTAATGTCATACCAATCGAAATATTTAGAACTTTTCCCTAGTTTAATAATATCTTTAAATGCCCAAAACTCTGTACCTGTGTGATTAAAGACGCCGTCAATTATGATTTTCATTCCTCTTTTATGAACTTCATTTATAAGATTTAGAAAGAGTTTATCGGCTTTAGTCCATTTCCACGTCTGCTTGTCATCAGGAGTCTCCGTAAGAATCATTTTTCTGTCGTCAGATGGATCGGGGCCATAGTTTGCATCAATATGGTGATAAGAAGAAGCATCATATTTATGCATCGATATGGATTCAAAGATAGGGTTAAAATAAATAGCACCAACTCCCAGGCTTTTCAGATAGTCAAGGTGGTCTATTATTCCCTTAATATCGCCACCGTAGCGGCGCATAGTAATTTTATCTCTTAAAGAAGAGTTTATTTTTTTCTCCCATTTCGACTGTTCGAACCAGTTTGAAGTCCAGCTAGTTCTTTCCCAGCCATCAGGAGCAGTTCTATTGACAAAGACCTGTGAAGCTGTGGGATCATTTGAACTATCACCGTTGGCGAATCTTTCAGGAAAGATCTGGTACCAGACAATACCTTCTGCCCATTCTGGGAAGTGATTGTTTATGGCAATATTTTCCTGGATTTTTTGACAAAAAAGGCTTTTTGAAAAAAGGAGGCTGGTCAACAGTAGAAGTGGAAGTGGGTGTTTCATAGTTTTAGTTCTTTTTTCATCTGTATAAAAGTATCTTTTATAGTATGGGGTTTATAGCCCAATTGAGTTTCAGCCTTTAGAGTTATCAGTCCTGAGTTCAAAGGTCTAGGGGCCAGTTGGTTCAGCTCACATGTTTTAATTGGTTTAATCAGGCTCTTATCCAAGCCAAAAAAATCAGCAATTTTCAGTGTAAAGTCAAATCTAGACAAAAACTCAAGGCCGCCAATATTAAAAATGCCCTGTTTCTTCTGTTCAATAATGCGGTAGATTCCCTGAACCAGATCATCAAGAAAAGTAGGATTGTTTATTTGGTCAGTAACAATATTGATCTGCTGATTATTTCTGAGGGAATCTATTACCCATCTTACAAAATCAGGTCTGCCGTTTTTTACCGGTCCATAGAGGACGTTAGTTCTAATAATAGTATTTACAGGGCCAATGAGTCTAAGGGCATTTTCACTGGCCAGTTTTGTTCTACCATAATAACCAACTGGTCGTGGTTTTTCATCTTCAGAATAAGGTCCTGTTCTGCCGTCAAACACATAATCAGTTGAAATATGGATCAGGTGAGCATCAATAATGCGGGCTGTCTCAGCCAGATGCTCTGGTCCCTTAACATTTATTTTCCATGCAATTTCCCTCTCCTTTTCGCATTTATCAACATTGGTATAAGCAGCAGCATTGATAATTATATCAGGGAAAAAGTCATAGACCACATCTTTAACAGAGTCCCTTTTGCTAATATCCATTATGATATAGGGAATATCCTTATCATATGGTTCCTCTTCAAGAGAGGCAGCAAGCAGTTCAACATTACTATGGTATTTATAAAAGTTAATAATTCTCTGCCCCAGCATTCCATTTGCGCCAACGACAAGAATCCTTTTTTTAATTAAATCGTGAGAATGTATCATTTCTTAAGTTCACTAAATCTTTAATATCTGAATAATTAGTAATGCATCCTGAGGCAATATTAGCCAATTTGGCTGCATCGGGCAAAAAAGCATTAGAAACAAAGGAATAAAAGAAAGCAGCACCGAAAATATCACCACAGCCGACCTTATTAATGCTAATAGAACTAATGGCAGATTGAGGGAAAAAGTTCAATTTAGGCCCTTCTTTCCAGTAAATAACGCTTCCTTGTTCACCTTTTGTAACTATTAAAATTTTCAGTCCAAACTGCAATATATCTTCGACTATATCAAGTTCCTTATTTTTACAGCTTAGAGTGCGCAGTTCATTTTCATTGGCCTGAATAATATCAACAGAAGATATCCATTTTTGAGCATCAGGGATTGGCCGAAAATAGCGTCTATTGTTTTCATCAACACCGCGCGAGAGTGTATGTACATCAAAGTAGATGAGTCCTTTATAATTTTTTCTAATATTAAGCATATCGCTAAGCTTAATATCAGAGCCTGTAATCATATTGATCAAAATTCCATCAAACTGGTCCAAATTTTCAATTTTCGAAAGATTAAGAGGTTCTGCAAGGTTCTCATAAGTTTCGCATCTTTCGCAATTTGCTGATATATAGAGATGAACCTTAGGGATGCTATTTACCCTAAGAAAATAATCTTTTTTTAATGTGTCATATAGAGAAGAAAACAAAGGATAGCTTAAATCATCATAAGAAGTAAGAAGAAAAAGCTCATCTTTAGAGGACAAAAAGCTATTCAGCCCCATAGCTGAATAGAATATTCCTCCAGGGGAGTGTATTTCTCTGTTTTCAAGGTGTATTTGATCCTCAACAGAATGACCAATTAAAAGGAGTCTCATGTTCTTCCTTTGTACAAGCAAATTTGCATAAAAATAAATCCTGTAAACCGAAAACTTCTGATAAATTTAATTTAGCAGGGAATAAATTTAAGTAAATAAGGAAATAATTGCATCTGAAGCTCCAATATTTTTCAGTTAAAAGGTAGTAGCAAATGTGGATAAATCTTATATATTTAGGTATTAAACTATCATTAAAAAATAAGAGCATCTTTTTGTATGAAAATAGGCATTACATGCTATCCGACCTATGGTGGAAGTGGTGTTGTTGCAACAGAGCTTGGCAAGGCTTTAGCATCAAAAGGTCATCAGGTTCATTTCATTAGTTACGCTGTACCGCACAGGCTAACAAATTTTGTTGAAAACATTTATTTTCATGAAGTAGAGATAAGTAATTATCCACTTTTTGAATTTCAGCTTTACACGCTTGCTTTAACAAGTAAAATAATTGAAGTAGTTAAGTATGAGAAGCTTGACCTGATTCATGTTCACTATGCAATTCCTCATGCAGTAAGCGGATATTTATCAAAGCAGATATTGCAGAAAATGGGTGAAAGCTTAAAAGTAATTACCACACTTCACGGTACAGACATCACATTGGTAGGGCTTGAGCCCTCATTTCTTCCTCTTGTAAAGTTCAGCATAGAAGAGAGCTGTGGAGTAACCGCTGTTTCCCGTTTTCTCAAAGAGAAGACTCTAACGAACTATCATATTGAGAAAGATATAAGGGTAATTTATAACTTTATAGATACAAAGCGGTATAGGCCTGACGGAAAGAGAAACTTCAGGGATCATATAGCTCCTGGCGGAGAGAAGATATTAGTTCATACATCTAACTTCCGTCCCGTAAAAAGAGTTGCCGATACAATACGGGTTTTCGAAAAAGTAAGGAAAGAAATGCCCAGTAAGCTTTTACTAATTGGTGATGGTCCCGACAGATATGAATGTGAGAGACTTTCAAGGGAATTAAATTTAGATAAAGATGTTATGTTTTTAGGTAAGCAAGACGCGCTTGTAGAGATATTAAGTTCATCTGATTTATTTCTTTTGCCATCACAATCAGAAAGCTTTGGACTTTCGGCACTTGAAGCCATGTCCTGTGGAGTTCCAGTAATTAGTACGAGTGTTGGAGGGTTACCCGAGCTGATAAACCACAACGAAACCGGATATATTGCAGAGATTGGCGACATAGACAGGATGGCAAAATATGCAATTGATCTACTTACTAATGACAAAAAGTACAATGAATTTGCAAAAAATTCGAGAGATCGCGCTGTAAATGAGTTCGATATAGAAAAAATTGTCCCTCTCTATGAGCAATATTACCTTGATGTATTGAACTGCTAGAGAAGTATAAGGGAAAAACAGTTTTTCTAATAAAAACAAGAAAGGGCTCAAAGTTAAATATGAGCCCTTTTATTTTACAATTAAAATTAAAAGATCAGATCAATCAATATTTACAGGCATTCTACCAATCGAATAATAAGCAAAGCCAAGTTCTTTCATTTTTTCCGGGGTAAAAATATTTCTTCCATCAAATATCACAGCTTGATTTAAGTCCTCTTTAATTTGATTAAAGTCAGGGTTACGGAACTCGTTCCATTCTGTTAAGATCAGAAGTCCGTCACTATCCTTTAAGGCCTGATATTCATCAGTTGCATATTCAATTGAGTCTTTAAGATAGAATTTTGCCTGTTCCATTGCAGCAGGGTCATAAGCCTTTACTTTTGCTCCAAGTTCCAGGAGTCTTTTAATAATTGGAATAGAGGGAGCTTCCCTCATATCATCGGTGTTAGGCTTAAAGGCCAGTCCCCAGATGCTAAAGGTTTTTCCCTTTAAATTGCCAGTGTAATGTTTAAGAAGTTTATCAACCAGAACAAGCTTCTGGGCCTTATTTACCTTATCTACAATAGATAAGATCTTCATTTCACTTCCATTTTCGATCGATGTTTTAATAAGGGCATTTACATCTTTAGGGAAGCAGCTTCCGCCATAGCCAATACCTGCAAAAAGGAATCTTTTACCTATTCTTGAGTCAGTTCCCATACCCTTTCTTACCATATCAACATTAGCTCCAACCTTTTCGCAGAAGTTTGCAAGTTCATTCATATAAGTAATTCTCATTGCAAGGTATGAATTAGCTGCATATTTTGTCACCTCTGCACTATTGGTATCCATCTCTAGGATTGGGTTGCCCTGTCTTACAAAAGGCTCATAGAGCATTCTCATTTTTTCAAGAGCCATTGGGCTATCAGCGCCAATTACTATTCTGTCAGGCTTCATAAAATCTTCAACTGCAAAGCCTTCTCTTAAGAACTCAGGGTTTGAGACAACCTCGAAGTTCTTAACATTATATTCTTTTATGATATCTGTTACCTGTTTAGAAGTCCCAACCGGCACGGTTGACTTATCAACTATTATCTTATAGTCTTTATCCGAATTTTCAGAAAGTATCTTACCTATTTCTTTGCCTATACCAAAAACATATTTTAAGTCAGCCGATCCGTCTTCTCCCTGTGGAGTCGGCAGGCAGAGGAATATGATCTCACTTTGATTTATAGCCATCCTAAGGTCATCAGTAAAGGACAATCTCTTCTTTGCGATATTCCTATAGAATATAATATCAAGTCCAGGTTCATATATAGTCATCTCAGCCGACTGAAGTTTTCTTAATTTCTCCGGGTTATTATCAACACAAATAACCTGGTTCCCCATTTCTGCAAAGCAAGTCCCCGAGACTAGTCCAACATAGCCGGTTCCTATTACTGCAAGATTCATTTCATTCCTCCAGTTTATATATATAGCATTAGATTTTGTTGTTTAATTTATATTAAAGAATAACAAATATATTTTATGAATTACTCTCTTTATTTATTTTCAGAAAGAGAAACTCCATCAAAAAAGAAATCTTTTTCGATACAGCCAAATGCCTTAGCTTTCAAATCCTTATCGGAAATAACTGGGCTGAAAATCTTCCAATCGACCGATAGATCCGGATCATTATATAGTATTGATCTTTCATCAGGTTTACTGTAATAAGCTGTGCATTTATAATGGAACAAAGCCTCTTCAGAAAGGACAGAAAATCCATGGGCAAATCCAGGCGGGATCCAAAGCTGATAATTATTCTTATCAGAAAGTTCAACTGCAACATATTCACCAAAGGTTGGTGAATTAAATCTTATATCGACAGCTACATCGAGCACAGCGCCATAAATGACGTGGCAGAGTTTACCTTGTGCATTCTGGCCGACCTGGTAGTGTAAACCTCTTATTGTGCCATAGCAAGATCTGGAAACATTATCCTGTACGAATTCGAATTTTAGCCCATTATCTTCGAACTTTTTTTTGTTGAAAGCCTCGTAAAAATATCCACGACCATCCTTAAAGACATCAGGCTTTACAATCAGCACTCCATCAAGTTTTGTTTTTTCAATTATCATGATTCTTAGTAACTCTAAGTTAAAAAACTAAAAAATATTTAAAGAAAATTTATTTAAAGACTTTCCCTCAAGACTTTTTCAAGATATTCCCTATACAAAGATTTAGGGATGCAGTTTACAATTAGCTCAAACTTTTCTCTATCAATAAAGCCCATATTAAATGCTATTTCCTCCAGGCAAGCAACCTTTAGTCCCTGCCGGTCTTCAATTACTCCAAAGAAGTTTGAAGCCTGCAGCAGTGCCTCAGGAGTACCTGTATCTAGCCAAGCAACGCCGCGTCCAATCTTTTCAACCTTAAGTTTATGGGACTTAAGATACACTTTATTTACATCAGTAATTTCAAGTTCTCCTCTGGCAGAGGGCTTTAAGGACTTAGCAATTGAGACCACATCATTGTCATAGACATAAAGGCCAGGGACGGCATAGTTTGATTTTGGCTTAGCTGGTTTTTCCTCAATTGACAGTACATTGCCATCTTTATCAAATTCAACTATTCCATATCTTTCAGGGTCATTAACCTGATAGCCAAATACAGTAGCGCCGCTATAGGGAGATAAGATATGATTTTTAACAGCCTTATATAGGAAATCAAGTTTCCCGTAGAAAATGTTATCTCCTAAGATAAGCGTGCAGTCATCCTTACCGATGAAGTCTTCTCCAAGAATAAATGCCTCAGCAATACCATTTGGGGCAGACTGTATTTTGTACTGAATTGACAGGCCGAGCTGTGCTCCATTTTCGAAGAGCTGTTCATAAAGAGGAATAGTTTCTTTATTAGATATGATGAGTATATCTTTTATACCAGCTAACATAAGAATTGAAAGTGGATAATAAATTAGCGGTTTATCATAGATAAGGGTAAGCTGTTTTGAATATACCTTTGTAATAGGATAAAGTCGGCTTCCTGATCCACCGGCAAGTATTATTCCTTTCATAATCTTTTATACCTGTATTATTATAAAAATTTAATCGATCTCTATTAATATTTTGGGTTCAAATGCCATTGCCAAGCACTTTTAATAATGTCTGTAAGTCCAGATTGTGGATTCCAGCCCAAAACCTCTCTTGCCTTTTTATTATCGGCAATAAGCACAGCCGGGTCGCCTGGACGTCTTGAAGTAATTTCTCTTTTAATTGGGCGACCAGTAATTTCCTCGGCTTTATCAATAATTTCTTTAACTGAGTAACCGCGACCTGTTCCAAGGTTAATAACCTGCGACTCTCCGTCATTTAAATACTGAAGGGCTCTAAGATGTGCATCAGCAAGATCGTTTACATGAATATAATCCCTTATGCAGGTTCCATCATTTGTGGGATAATCATCTCCAAATATGCTAACTTTTTCTCTTTTGCCCAAAGCGACCTGCAAGACTATAGGGATAAGGTGAGTCTCAGGTGCATGACTTTCACCAATTTGACCGCTGAAATCGGCTCCGGCTGCATTAAAATATCTCAGAGCTACGTATTTCATACCGGAAGATATTTCAAAGTCTGCAAGGACATGTTCGATCATAAATTTAGTTTTAGCATATGGATTAATAGGTTTTAAGGATTCTTTTTCAGAAATAGGGACGATTTCAGGATTTCCGTAAAGTGAGCAGGTAGAAGAAAATACAATTTTCTTTACGCCCTTGTTATTTAGGGCTTTAATAAGGTTAATACTTCCTGAGACATTATTTGTATAATACATTCCCGGATTATCGACCGATTCACCTACATAAGCAAATGCCGCAAAATGAATAACAGCATCTATTTCATATTTATTTAAGGCATTACTTAAAGAATCAAAGTCAAGCAGATCGACTTTTTCAAAAGAAACTTCTTCTGGAACAGCTTCGATATGACCACGAGAGAGATTATCAAAAACAATTACATTATGCCCCTTCTGTTGGAGCAGTTTAACAGTATGGGAACCAATATATCCAGCTCCGCCAGTTACTAATATATTCATATTATAAAAGTCCCTATAAAAAAGTTAAAAAAAGTCTACCAAATAGTAAAAATTTCCAAGTCAGCAGTACCTCTTGAGAATTTAGCCTCTTGAGAATTTGGCCTCCTGAGGATTTAGATTCAATACTTCTTGGCTTTCAGTAAAAAGTAAGCCCTAATTTTGTGTTGCTAAATTTATGTTTTTATTAAAAATTTTCCAAAACCATAATATATATACTTTTCGGGCTCAAGCTAAATATACTTAATAATAGATGAGGATCAACTTCTACATACAATTAGTTTAAAGTGCTATAAATACTCCAAACTTTCAACATTTTTCCCTGTGCAGTCTTATTTGCTTAAAAGTTTATCCTTTCATTTTTTCGATTTAATTAGTAAAATTGCTTGTTATTTACTATTTGATAATATTGCACAAAAGGTAAACGTGACGGAAAAAGAATTTATAGCAGAGTGGATTGAAAAGCTCAAAGCCGGTTATTTAAAAAAATTCCCCGATGAGTTCATTGGCGAGACTGATTGCCAAGACTTTCAACTTCCTATGAAGAATATACATATGGGAGAAGAGCTATTCGGGAGTTATGAGCTAATTGATTCCGATGGGAATTCTGTACTTGTAACTAACAGCCAGGCAAAAGCAAAATACATACTTTACTCATGCAGGGAAAAGAGACCTGTAATAAAGATTCCTTCTGATGAGCAGAAATTAAATGAAATAGTCAAGAACTATGAAAAACATCTTGACAGTCTGATCAGGGAACTGGAAAAGCAATATACTACTACTTTCCCGAAGCAAAAGAACTTCTTTGCTATTTCCAACAATATTTTCAATTCTCTAAATCTAAAGCGGTATTAAAAAGACTTGATTGAATTAAGCCAGAACATTATAGAATATCTTACTTTTCTTTATGGGAGTGAGGTTGCAAATTTATATTTTGAATACATAAAGAAAGAGCACACCTCTTACATCAGAATAAACGAGTTAACAGATACGGAAGAGGAAATACAAGGGCGTTTAGCAGCCTATGGAATTGAACTAGAGAAAGCAGAGGGAATTCCCTGGGCATATAAGGTGCTAAAAGGCACAGATATCTTAGGCAAGACGCTTGAATACAACACTGGAAAGTATTATATACAAAGCCTTTCCTCGATGATTCCGCCTTTAGTATTATCACCTACGGAAAAAGATGTTGTACTTGATCTTTGCTCAGCTCCAGGCTCAAAGGCAACTCAGATAGCCTCACTAATGAAGAACCGAGGGACGCTTATAACAAATGAGCCGCAGCTTGACAGAATAAAAATGCTTATACATAACATAGACAAGCTTAATATTGTTAACACTGGGGTTATACAGTTTAAGGGTGAGTGGTTAAGCAGGCGCTATAACAATTATTTTGATAAAGTACTTGTCGATGCTCCATGCAGCGCTCTTGGTGTAATACAGAAGAAAGAAGAAGTAAGCAATTGGTGGTCACGCGAACGAATGGAGAAGATCGCATTTCACCAAGTAATGATACTAACCTCTGCACTTAAGATGGCAAAACCCGGAGGAGAAATAGTTTACTCGACCTGCACGATGACCCCTGAAGAAAACGAGCTTATAATTGACCATTTGTTAAGTAAATACCCGGTCGAAGTTCTTGATATTAATGTAGCGCTGAAGTCACATGAAGGTTTTACAAGTTACAACGGGAAAAGCTTAAACAAGGATCTAAACAAAGCAAGAAGAATTCTGCCATGGGAAGTTGAATCAGAAGGATTCTTTGTAATAAAGCTAAGGAAAACAGGTGAAATAGAGCCTTCGAAACCTCTTGAACTAAGAAGTGAAAATCAAAAGATATTTGAGTACAGAGATAAAGATATATTTAAATATCTGACTGAGATAAGTGATACATTCGGTATAGATGAAGAGATATGGCGAAGATATAAATATCTTCAGAAGGGAAATGATATTTTCTTCATAAATAGCAACTGGTCTGATAGCACGCCAAGTTTCTTTACAAGAATAGGAACGCAATTAGGAACAATTGACAAAAGAGGAAGCATGCATCTTCATTCATTTGCAGCCCAGTATTTTAAGAAAGAGCTAAGGCATAATGTATATAAAATAGATTCAGAGAAAGACTTAAAAGATTATTTAAGTGGTGGGATAATAAGGGCACAGGTAAAAACAAATGAGCAGCAGGTAATATCTTACAAGGGTTTAGTACTTGGTACAGCGGCACCGGTTAGCAATGGACTTAAAAGCCAATATCCCAAAAGTAAGCGGATACATGAAATAAATTATTTTTAAGAAGCAGATAAAAAAGTAATCCCATTCCGGTTAAAAGAAACCAGGATGGGATTAACAAAGGAGAACTTAAAAGTAATAAACTTAAAAGTTATACGTCATAGTATAATGAGAATTCATATGGATGAGGCTGCAGAGCCATAGGCTTAACTTCCTTATCCATTTTATATTTGATCCAAGTTTCAATTACATCTTCAGTAAATACATCACCCTTAGTTAAATATTCATGATCATCTGCTAAAGCTTTTAATGCGTCTTCAAGGCTTCCAGGAGTAGAAGGAACGTTTTTAAGTTCTTCTGGTTCCATATCATAAATATCCTTATCGAGAGGCTGACCAGGGTCGATCCTGTTAATAATACCATCCAGACCAGCCATTAAGATAGCTGAGAAAGCAAGGTAAGGATTAGCAGAAGGATCAGGGCATCTGAACTCAACGCGTTTAGCCTTAGGGCTTGGAGAATACATTGGGATTCTAATAGAAGCACTTCTGTTTCTCTGTGAATAAGCAAGATTAACAGGAGCTTCATAGCCAGGGACAAGGCGTTTGTAAGAATTTGTTGTAGGGTTAGTAAAAGCAAGAAGAGAAGCAGCATGCTTAATTAGTCCACCTATGAAATAAAGAGCCATTTCACTTAAGCCTGCATAGCCAGTACCTGCAAACAAAGGTTTTCCATTTTTCCAAAGGCTAGAATGGACGTGCATACCGCTGCCGTTATCGCCTACGATAGGCTTTGGCATATAAGTAACGGTTTTATTGTTCATTTTAGCAGTATTCTTAACGATATACTTAAACATTAAGAGCTGATCGGCAGCTTTCACCAGAGGCTGGAAGCGAAGGTCGATCTCGCACTGACCACCAGAGGCGACTTCATGGTGCTGAGCTTCAACGTCGATACCGCAATTCATAAGGTTCATAACCATTTCATTTCTTAAGTCCATAAGGGCATCTGTTGGAGGGACTGGGAAATAACCTTCTTTATATCTAGGTTTGTATCCAAGGTTTGGACCTTCATCTCTACCACTATTCCATTTACCCTCGATAGAATCAACCATATAGAAGCTGCTATTAGGCTGAGAGTCAAAGCGGACGTCATCAAAGATAAAGAATTCAGCTTCAGGGCCGAAATAAGCTGTATCAGCCAGACCAGTTGACTGCAGATAGCTCATTGCTTTCTCAGCTATATTTCTAGGGTCACGAGAATACTTTTCTTTTGTAGCAGGTTCATAGACATCGCAAATAAGGCTAAGAGTTGGAGCCTCAATAAAAGGATCCTGGAACATAGTATCAGGATCAGGAATGATAAGCATATCGCTTTCATTTATTGCTTTCCAGCCACGGATAGACGAGCCGTCGAATCCGAAACCATTATCAAAAGAGCTGCTATCAAATTGAGTTGCAGGGACAGTAAAGTGCTGCCACTGACCAGGGAAGTCCATGAATTTGAAGTCAATAAACTTTATTTGATTTTTCTTTATATATTCAAGTACTGCATCCCGAGACGATTTAGGTTTAGAATTTGTCTTAGCCATAATAATTAATTCCTCTGTTATTAAAATATAAAATCAGATATCCAGATCTGTTGTTTCTTTAATAGTTGATAATATAAAACTTGTTACAGTCCTTGTTACACCGGGCCAGGACTGAATCTGTGCAAGTAATTTTTCCAATGATTCTGAATCTTTCAGAATCGCTTTAAGCATATGTGAACCCTCTCCAAGAACAGAATAGCATTCAATTATCTGGGGCATTTTTTCGATGTTTGTTATAAAGTTCTTATAGTTTTTTGAAGATTCCATAATAACCATAATAAAAGCCATAAGATCATATCCGAATGCTTTGCGATTAAGTTTCGTATAGTATCCTTCAATAACACCATTCTCTTCCAGCTTATTCAATCTCTCACTTACAGAAGGGACGGATAGTCCAACCTGTTCGGCGAGCGTACTTCTTTTTGTTCTTCCGTTTTTTTGAAGAGTACGAAGAATTTTTAAGTCGAGTTCGTCCAACATTACAACCTTATTTTTTAAAGTAATTTTATTATTTTCCCTAGAAATATAAGTCGATTATTCCAAAGAAGCAACAATAATAGAGGTATTTTATCTAATTTTGAGGGTAAAAGTGGGAGGAATTATATTTACATTGAATAAATATGCATCTTTTAACGTTTTCATGCATTAATAGTTAATAGGTATTAATCTTTCTTAGGGTTATGCTTTTCTTCAAGTAAAGTTTTAACCTCTTTTTTCGATTTTTGCCTATTATATTTCTTTTTAGTCTCTTCAACCTTAGGAGGTTTCTGAGGGAGAGGGATCCTTTTTTTATCCTTTTTTACTTCTATTTTCGTCTTATTTCCCATAAATTAGGCCATAATATAGTAAAATTAGCTAATAAATGCCGTAATTATAATTCATGAATAAATAAATATATTAAATATAAAAATGATTTTATATTTTTAACACTTACAAAAAGAAGAAGAAAATAAAGAAGATTGAATCGGATTTACTAGAGAAATGAAGACTTTGTTTTTAGGTTCAGGGTACACAGGTAATTACTTCAGATACCTATATCCATATTCCATACACTCCTCCAGAAGTAAAGATAAGATAAACAAACATGGCGGTGGAGTAATCTTTGATGCCAACAGGCCCGATACATGGGAAAGCATAGGGCATATAAAAGCAGATGCAGTGATAATCTCATTTCCACTTGATGAGTGCAATTGTCTTGAAGAACTGAATAGTTTTCTCTTTGAGAAGAAGCTTCCAATATTAGTAATCGGAACAACCTCAGCTTTCTTACCCTCCCCAGAAGGTGAAATATATGATGACTCCCCCTTAAATACTTTACTTGCAAGAAACAAAGCAGAGGAATTATTTAGAAAAAAAGGTGCATCAGTAATCTACAGTGCCGGCATTTATGGGAAAGGCAGAAATCCGGTCGACTGGTTACGAAAAGGGTATATAAAAAATAGTGCTTTGACAGTAAACCTTATACACGCTGAGGATCTGGCAAGGGCATGCAATTTTATACTGGAAAACTTTTCGGAAAGTCAGAGATATCTGATAAGTGACAATCACCCACAGAAATGGGCAGATATAATAAATTTTGCTGTGAAGAAAAAATACATTACTGCTCCGAATATTTCTTCAGATAAGACTCAAAAAGGAAAAATAGTAAAGCCTGAGAAGATATTTGAAATGGGATTTAATCTCAGGCATCCTGATATTTTTGAAGAGATACAATTCCTTGAATCCTTAGATAAGATGTAGAAGGAAGGGAAAATATATCTCTTTTTCCAGCAGAATAAATATATCAGAAAATAGCATATATAAAAGGAGCAAGTGCTGATCCCTGGGTTAAAATTATTAAGCCACCTAAGATAATCAGGAAAATGATAATTGGGGCGAGCCACCATTTTTTTCTAACCTTAAGAAAGGACCACAGTTCCGATAAAATAGATAATTTACTCATATGATTTTTCTACTTAAAATTTTAGTTTCTATATAACTTTTTGCAATCAGAGAAAATCTTTATACCAATACAGAGTAATTTACAAAGATGCTGAAAATGCAACAAGAAAACAACATACTAGAACTGCTGTTCTGAATCCAGCGAAGAATACGCCTTAGGTTCTCTGTAGCTCCAGTAAGAAGTTTTTTCTTTTTCTATTTTCTCATCTAGAATGTCTTTACCCTTTAGCCTCATAATAAATCCAATTGGCGTCAGGACAAAATAAAACAACAATGAAAGAATTATCCTTGTTGATATCCAGCCAATTACAATTGCAAGAGCCATCCAGATCTTCTGCAGAGGTTTTAGCAGCGCTGGAAAGAAAAGGCCAGGCAATATGAGCACCAATGAAATGATCACGAAGTACTGCGCAGATGGTTTCGACTTAAGAAGTAAAATTGCCCCAATAAAAAGAAGTACTCCTCCAACTGATAAGCCGAAATTCCTGAGATCTTTTTTAGTGCTTTGAATATTTTTAATATCGTCAATCATAAAAAAAAGAAAGTTTAATAATTCTTTGTTAATAGATTAAGAACTAAAAGCATATGCAATAAGTTTTAATCAAGCTGAAATTCCTTTTGCCATTTCATTTGGCTATCTTCAAGCGGCTTTTGTGCCGTTTTATCCAACAAAAAATTGCCTAAGATCAGATAATCCATATTAGTTCGCATAAAGCAGCGGTAAGCGTCTTCAGGCGTACAAACAATAGGTTCGCCTCTTACATTAAATGATGTATTAACAATTACGGCGCAGCCATATTTTTCGTAAAAGCATTTTATTGTGTTGTAATACAAAGGATTAGTTTCCTTATGCACAGTCTGTATCCTTGCCGAATAATCAATATGTGTGACAGCCGGAATGTCGGATCTTATAATATTTAACTTATCTATACCAAAGAGTTTTTTTTCTTCATCCGACATTTGTCTTTGACGGTCACTCCTGAGATTTGCCACTAAGAGCATATAAGGACTGGGGTGGTCTAACTCAAAATAATCACTAAGCTTTTCACCTAAAACAGAAGGTGCAAATGGACGAAAACTCTCCCGGAATTTAATTTTAAGGTTCATCACTTCTTGCATATTTGAAGATCTGGCATCACCAATAATAGTTCTTGCACCCAAAGCCCTTGGGCCAAACTCCATTCTGCCCTGAAACCAACCAATCACCTTTTCTTCGTTAATAAGGTCAGATACGCGGTCAGGAATTTCATTTTCCTGAACTTTGCTATATGGGATTGAATGTGCATTTAAGAAATCCAGGATCTGCTCATTTGAATATTCAGGTCCAAGATAAGAACCCATCTGAGCATCATTGATCTCATCTGCATTCCTCTTATTTCCTAAATATTGGTACCACACAAATAAAGCGGCACCCAGGGCACCACCTGCATCGCCAGCAGCAGGTTGAATCCAAATATCCTCAAAAGGTCCCTCTTTTAGGAGTCTTCCATTTGCAACGCAGTTTAGAGCAACGCCTCCGGCAAGGCAGAGTTTCTTTTCACCAGTCTCTTTATGAATATGCTTGCCCATTCTGAGTATAATCTCTTCTGTAACTTCCTGGACAGAGCGTGCAAGGTCCATTTCCTTTTGCGTAAGCCTTGATTCAGGTTTTCTTGGCGGTCCATCAAAGAGCCTGTGAAATCGTTCGTTAGTCATTGTAAGGCCAGCGCAGTAGTTAAAATATTGCATGTTCATCTTAAAAGAGCCATCATCTTTTAAGTCGATCAGTTCCTTTAAGATACGATCCACATACCTGGGCTCGCCATAAGGAGCAAGTCCCATTACTTTATATTCACCCGAATTGACCTTAAAGCCAGTATAATAAGTAAATGCCGAATAAAGAAGACCAAGTGAGTGGGGAAATTTCATTTCTGCAATAATCTTTAATAAATTATCATTTCCTGTACCGAAGCTAGTAGTAGTCCACTCCCCAACACCATCAATGGTAAGGAATGCCGCTTTTTTAAAAGGAGAAGCAAAAAAGGCTGAAGAGGCGTGTGATTGATGATGTTCAGGAAACAGCACCTTTCCATTAAATCCGATTTCTTTTTTCAGAATATCTTTTATCCAAAGTTTTTGCCTAATCCAGAGGGGCATAGCTTTAATAAATGAGCTAAGGCCCAAAGGAGCATAAGCCAGATAAGATTCGAGTAATCTTTCGAATTTAAGGAAGGGTTTATCATAGAAAGAGACAAAATCAACATTCTCCCCTTTTATTTTCTCAAGAGAAAGGCAATATTCGATAGCATTTCTTGGGAAATCGTGATCGTGCTTTTTTCTGGAGAAGCGTTCTTCCTGCGCAGCTGCTATTATTTTGCCATCTTTGACAAGGCAAGCTGCACTATCGTGGTAAAAGGCTGATATACCTAATATATACATTTTATATAGCTTTTGAATAAAAAAAAATGTTCAACTGGCTAAATCAGGAATCGCTGCAACTAAAATAGAAGAATATTGAAATAATTACAAAATAAAAACATGAATCCTTGGCCTTAAATTTTTGATTGTAAGAATATGATAAATTTGCATATTTTAACGCTTAATATATTCAAGAGCTCAAAAACATTTTAGTACCCTTTAATCAAAATTAGGAGACTGAAAAACGTGGCTTTAGCAGATAATAGAAAAAAGAAGGTCAATTCCAGTAAGCATAAAAGTCAACCAGGCAGGAGTGCCATGGAAGGGCCCAAATTGAGTGCATCTGAAGCAAAACCGACAGCCATTAAAGCTGGGAAAGTTAATACAAAGCTATTTTACCTTGTAATGATACTCATTCCAGTTTTATTTTTTGTTTTGCTTGAGAGCAGCTTGCGGATATTCAACTATGGAATTGATACAAGAGAGTGGATTCCGGCAACATACAATAAAATAGTGATGAATCCACAGATAGGACACAGGTACTTCTATACAACAAAAGGCATCCCATATCCAAATCCTGAAACATTTGATAAAGTAAAAGGTGAAAACACATATAGAGTGTTTGTCCTTGGCGAAAGTAGTGCTGCCGGGTATCCATATACACCAGCTGCATCGTTTTCAAAATATCTGAAAAAGCGTCTTGAGATACTTTACCCTTCAATGAAGATCGAAGTAATTAACATTGCCATGACGGCAATAAACACCTATGCCCTAAGGGACATGTTTCCCGGAGTTTTGGATCAAAAACCCGATCTCATTCTCATCTATACAGGACATAATGAGTATTACGGAGCTTTGGGCATTGGCTCGATGGAATACTTGGGGTCAAATCCCAAACTAGTAAATTTTGTCTTAAAGCTAAACCGTTTTAAGACAGTTGAACTTTTAAGAAATGTAATTGGCTCATTGATAAATACCTTTACGAGCAAGAAGCAATCAGGCGAAAGTAATGGCACTTTAATGTCCAGAATAGTAAAAGATCAATACATAGCCTACCAATCCAAACAGTATAAAGCCGGAATAAATCAGTTTGAAAGTAATATGAAGGACATATTACAGATGGCAAAGGAGAAGAAAGTTCCTGTTATACTTGGCACGCTCGCGAGCAATTTAAAGGACCAGGCGCCATTTATTTCCACAAATGGAGGTGGGTATCCAGAAGCCTCAAAAATCTTCAAGCAGGCACAGGAAAAGTATAATTCAGGGAATATACATGAAGCTGAAGTTTTATTTCGAAAAGCAAAAGATCTGGATGAACTTCGTTTCAGGGCTCCTGAAGATATAAATAGAGAGATAAAAAATCTGGCTAAAGAATTTAGTCTCCCCATAGCTGAGATAGATTCTGCTTTTAACAAGTTAAGTCCAGGAGGAATAGTTGGAGATAATCTAATGACAGATCATCTTCATCCAACGCTAAAGGGTCATGAAATAATGAGTGAAATGTTCTTTGCAGCAATGAAGAAGAATAACCTACTCCCAAAAGTGCAAGCAGAAAGATATGATGAGCCAGGGTTGCAGAGACTAATAGATAAGAATTTCAAATTTTCGAGGCTTGATTCTTTAATAGCATTCTATAGAATTGCATCACTTAAGAATGATTGGCCCTTTACAGATCCAGGTCACAGAAGGCCGGACAGTGAGATCATAAAACCGAAGGATTACATCGATTCACTTGCTGTAAATTTCTATTACAGTACAATGGATTGGGAAGAAGCTCACAGGAAAGCTGCAAACTGGTTAATATCCAGAAAAGATTTTGATGGTTTTAAAGAGCAGATGGAAGTGCTCCTTGAGCAATTTCCTGTTGTAGCTGCTTACTATGATTATGCAGCAAACACACTTCTTAATTACAAAAGGTTCGATGATGCCTATGATTATTTTCTAAGGCGGAGCAGATTCAGACCCGATGCTACTTCACTAAAGTGGCTTGGAATAATAGATCTTTCAAAATCAAAGACAGATCAAGCCATAGGATATTTAAGAGAGAGTCTTCATTATGATTCGATGGACACACAGGTTTTATATAACCTGGCAGGGGCCTATGCAATGAAGATGAATTATAATCAGGCTTTGGAAACAATAGATAAGTGTCTGGAAATTGATCCGAGTTTTCCTGCAGCCGGGAGCCTGAAGACGCAGATAGTAAAAGCACTTGCAACAAAAAAATAGGTACAAGAAAGTAAAAAAAGTAAATTTTAATAGAGAAAGTTTGATAAATTTGTGATAGAAATAAAACATTAGGATGAAATTGCTAAGAAGGATTACAAAAAGCATTGGTAATTTTTTTGAAGAAGTAGGAGAATTTTTCTCGCTTTTGTTCGGAATAATTAGATTTTTCCCATCATTGATCAGGAGCCGTTATCTTGTTCTCTATCAGATGGAACACATTGGTGTAAATTCACTTCCGCTTGTATTGATAATAGCCACTTTTACAGGGGCCGTATCGTCATGGCAGGCAGCCTACCAGTTAAAGGGTATAGCACCGCTGTCGTTTTTAGGGACAGCTACAAGCAGAGCCATAATAACTGAGTTAGGGCCGGTTTTAACTGCAATAGTAATTGCAGGAAGAGTTGGTGCATCCATTGCAGCTGAGCTTGGATCAATGAAAGTAACCGAGCAGATCGATGCACTTGAAACAATGGCAATAAGTCCGATTAGGTATCTGGCAATGCCAAGATTTGTTGCCTCAGTGTTAATGATGCCAATGCTAGCAATTTTTGCCGATGTAATTGCAGTTCTTGGAGCCTATCTGATCTCCAATTTTTTCCTTGGTGTATCATTTGCAGTTTTCTTTCAATCTGTAAAGAGATATTTTGCGATACAGGATTTTATGTTTGGACTATCCAAGACAGTAGTCTTTGGCGGGGTAACCTCATTATTAGGTTGTCACATTGGGTTCAGGACAGAAGGTGGAGCAGAAGGAGTAGGGCTTTCGACAATACGTTCATTTGTACTTTCATCAGCGCTCATACTCATACTGGATTATGTACTTTGGACCGTAATGTTTTAAGGGAGCGATAGTTCTTCAGAGCAATGAAGTAAGTGAAGACTTTTACAGAATTATTTTACTTTCAATATAAGAAATGTCATATCGTCTTGTGGTATGTTTGATCTTCTAAAATTCTCAACAGACCGAAGGAGAATATCCTTTAATTCAGAGGCAGATTTATTAGCATTTCTTTCAATAGTTGCCTTTAAGAGCTCTTCACCGTAGAGCCTTTTTTCAGGGTTCATAGTTTCAGTAACGCCATCTGTATAGAAGACAAAAATATCGCCGCAACAGACAGGAAGTGTAACCTCTTCAATAACCTTATCGAACATACCATTATCGCGCATACCTATGCCCATACCAGCGGGTGTAATGTTCTGAGCCTTTTTCAGGAGGCAGTTATAATGTAAAAGTGGAGTATGGCCCGCACGCGAGAAGGAAAAGACGCCATCTGTATCAAGAGAAGCTAAAGAAGCAGTAAAAAAGTTATCTGGGCTAAGAATTTGCCTGCTATTTCTGTTAAGGGCTCCAAGGATAGCCTTTGGACCAGAGCAGTTGTTAATTAAATATTTAAGTACAGCCTGGACCTGCACCATTCTTACAGCAGCACCCATACCCTTGCCAGAAATATCGCCTATAACGAAATACATTCTTCCATCGGCATTATCCGAACTAATAAAGTCGAGATAATCTCCTCCAACTTCCCTGGCAGTTTCATAATAGCAAGCTATATCGAAATATTTATTAAAAGGCGCATTTGAAGGCATCATAGAGTCCTGAATATCGCGTGCTACCTCAAGCTCACTTTTAGCAGTAAGTTTATCGGCAACCTCAAAGGCCAGGAGTATATTTAGCATAAAGAAGCCAAGAGCAGCGTAGTTCCATTGTTCTGTAAAATTACCCCAGATAAAGAAAATAAATGCGCATGAATAAAATAATCTTCTAAGGGGTGAGAGTCTTTCAAGGAATTCAAGGAAAAGATACCAAAGAAACTGCAGATACCTTTTTAAAGGATTACGAGTTTTAGCATCGGGATGTTTCATCCTGCGGACATAAAAGTCATATACTTCCGGAGCTTCCTGTTTTATCAGGCGTTCAAATTCACTGTAACTCAAATCACTTGCATAAAAATCGTATATCTTTCTGTATGTTTTCTTTTTATTCTTCAACTTTTATTTGAACCTCTCCGGACATATTTTTTTTAGAGAAAGCAACATTCTTAAGACGAATGAAACTCTCTTTGGTTCCATTTTTCAGGAGAATTTAATTGTTGAATATACAGAAGGATTTACTTGTAATCTATAGTAAATATAATTTATCTAAATTGATGTACTTTTTCCCTTACTTTATCCCACCAATCACTTTTGATTTTCCCATATTTGATGGCCTGCTCAGGCGTAAGCATATCTTCAATTCTACTATCTGCATCAATACGTGCTCTTTCAAAGTTTACGGCCATAGGATTGCCTCTGCTTCCTGTCATATTATTGTCATCATTTTCACTTTTTGTCTTTGCTCTGCCTGAATTTACTTGAGAATTATCCTTATCCTGTTTTACTTCATCGCGGTCCTTTACAGCAGTCTTATCATTTCTTGTTGTCACGGAACTGCTATCCATAGAAAATGTTTCGTTATTTTCCTTACCTGATCTTATTTTTCCTATTCCCGATAGTTCAGACTGAAAATCCTCAAGAATACCGCTTAATTTGTTTTCCTGGAATTGTGAGAGTTTAAGATTATCGGATAATTCTCTGCTTAAGCTTTCAAAAGCAGCACTATTTTTGCCAGATGGGCTTTTATACTGATCGTTCTGAGCAAATATTATTCCCTGTAGAAAAAAGCAAACCATCAGAGCCCCGCCTAGTATAGATTTATATATTATGCTCATATAATTAAATTCCTTTATACTTTTCTTTGCAAAACAACAGGGCAGATGGGCATATTGTTGCTCAAACAAGAGCAATGGTTGAGTTAAGACAAGTACTTCTAGAGTATTATTCCTCTTCAAGCTGCATAAAAGCATCATTTTCTTCTTTATATTGACCACAGTTTCTTATATAAAAATATTCCTCATGAAAGTCAGGGTATTCAGAAGCGAGAGCTTCGACAAAGTTATCAATAAAGTTGTACAAAATTTTATCGGCATCTGCAAACAGATTACTTATTGTCAGGACAGTCTCGCTGGAAATATAGCTAAAGATTTTATCGCTTAGTGCATTCTTAAAGAAGTCGGTTTTTAGTCTAAGCTCATTTAATTCAATTGGGCTAATTCCACTATTTTTCAATTTTCCCAAATGCTTATGGGCCATAACCTCCGTAGAAATTGCCTTGTCAAGAAGTTCATAATCAAGGCAATGAATTAAGTAACTTTGAGTAAGCTTTGATCTTTGTTTAAGTTCCTGGTTATTAGTCTTGCGAGCGAGGTTAAACAAAACGGAAGAAATTGGCAGGAGTGCAGAGATCAATTCATCTCTAGCTTTGGTGACCTTTACAGACATAAAAAGTGTTTCGCTTAGAAGTTCCTGTTCCTTTATTTTTATTACTTCTACTATTTTTCTAAACTTAATAATTGCCCAGACAAAGGCCCTGATATTGACAGCGATTGTTCTGTTACTAGACATAAAAAGCAGAACAGCTTCATACATTGCCAATTTGGATTTTTCTATATCTGTCATAATAAATTTATCTCTAAGACCAAAAAAAGGAAGTATACCAAAGCAATTAGAGAATATGTAAACTGCTTTGGTATACCCTATTCATGTCAATGTTTTTAAGGTTGTATCTTTTTCAGACCACCTTATTTATAGTTAAATGGGCAGCAGGTTAATAAATGTACCTCCTGCGCTTCTATCTGTTACCACTTGATGAAGTTGTATCAGAACTCCTTTTGCTGCTCTTATGGCTTTTGTGACTTTTTTTGCTTCCAGACGAAGTGCTTCCGCTACTTGTTCCACTATTATCCGAGCCTGAACTGCTTCCTGAGTTATAAGTACCGCTACTGCTGCTGCTACCTCCAGATCCACTACCGCTGGTATTGTTACTTTCATTCTGTTCGCTAGTTGAAGATGAACTTTTACGGCTTGATTTACTGCTTCTGCTTCCGGAGCTTCCAGTATTTTCGTCACTACTGTTTCCCATATTAGTGCTGCTGCTAGAAGAAGTTGAGCTTTTATGTTTGTGAGATCTTTTTGATTTCTTTGATTTTTTTGTTTTAGAAGTATCGCTACTCATTGTACCGGAATTATCTCTTTTGCTTTTGTCCATATTGGTTCCACTTGAGGAAGAGCCGGTTCCGCTGCTCTGTGATCCTGTTGAGCCAGATCCGCTACCATATGTTCCACTTGAGCCGGATGTACCAGAGCCACTGCTACCTGTTCCATAGCTACCAGAGCCACTTGAACCAGTACCACTACTACTGCCTGTTCCATATCCGCCTGTACCTGAACCAGTACCGCTGCTACCTGTTCCAGTGCCATAGCCGCCTGAGCCGCTACCAGTTGTACCAGAGGTGCCCGTACCAGTTCCTGTTCCAGATGTACCGGATCCACTTCTATTTCTTCCAGAGCCAGTTGCCCCTGTATTATCAGAACCTGTGTTACCTGATCCACTTCTGTAGCTTGTATCCTGAGTAGAGCTGCCGGTACCAGTAGTTCTATCTTGTCCTGAACCAGTGCCATAGCTACCTACTCCAGAACTACTACCACTACCTCCGCCTGAAGGGGTCTGATATCCTGAACCGCTGCTGCGGTCTCTTTCCGAACCACTACTTCCAGAGTTATCTCTTCTCATTGTACCAGTATTATCTGAACCACTACTACCAGAACTATTTCCCGATCCGTAGGAGCCGCTATTTCTGGAAGTATCACCTGTGGCAGTATTACTGCCAGTATTTCCTGAACTGCCATCCTGTGCCATTAGAAATCCCTGAAACGCAAGAACCACAACGAAAACCATGAACCATTTCATTTCCTTTACCATAATTATTTCCCTTATCTTAGTTTTATACATTCTCTACCTAATTCTAAACAAATCGTAGCTTTAGATTAAATAGACCATCATATTGATATTTGAAGAAATTTTCTCCAAAAATCATCAAGCACACAAAAATAGTTGATTCAGTTTCTTCAAACCGCACTTCTTCCACGAAGCAGGCTGATGATTGCCAGGACTACAGCAATTACCAGAAGAATGTGTATAAATCCTCCGAGAGTATAGGAACTGACCATTCCAATGAGCCAGAGGACTACAAGTATAGCAAATATTGTCCACAGCATAATGTTCCTCCTAACTTAACTTTGTAAAATTAGAACTTCAGATGACTTTGCATCCGACTACAAATTGAACTTAACACAATAGTATTTGCTTATCTATCGGGCTTTGTCTGATATTACTGTAGGCTCAAACCGGTAAAGTTTTGTAAGGTAGAATTTCTGTTTTTTGTAGGATAAATCTTACAAGATTTATTAAAATAGAGCAAAGAATCTGCGTTTTGTGTCATTTTTTAAGCTTTACAATTTGCACAAAGACGCAGATCCCTATAGGACCAGGTATAGTTAATCGAGATAATCCCTTAAATATTGCCCTGTAAAAGAGATTTCAGAAGACTTAACAATATCTTCCGGTGTACCAAAAGCAATAACCTGTCCTCCCTTTTCTCCGGCTTCAGGGCCAAGGTCAATAATATAATCAGCACTTTTGATTATATCGAGATTATGTTCAATTATGACGACAGAATTCTTTTTTTCAATAAGGAGTCTGAAGCAGTTCAAAAGTTTGCTTATATCGTCAAAATGAAGTCCAGTAGTTGGTTCATCAAATATAAAAAGAGTATGATGATTACTTCTTTGAGTAGAGAGGTGTGCTGCAAGTTTTACTCTTTGTGCCTCACCGCCTGAGAGAGTATTTGAAGGCTGTCCAAGTTTTACATATCCAAGACCGACCTGGGAGAGGATTTGTAGATATTCACTAATCTTCTTATTCTCGCTAAAGAGTTCCAAGGCCTGATCAACCGACATATCCAGAACATCGACTAAGTTTTTGCCCTTATAAGTAATATCTCTAATTTCTTTTTTGAAGCGTGTGCCCTTGCAATCCTCACATTCTAGGTACAAGTCGGCAAGGAATTGCATTTCAACTTTTACAAAACCATCACCCTGGCATGTCTCGCATCTTCCACCTGGGACGTTAAAAGAAAAATATCCAGGCTTATAACCTTTTGCCCTTGCCTGATGAGTTGAGGCAAAAAGTTCTCTTATATGTTCATAAGCCTTAACATAGCTAATCGGATTAGACCGAGGAGATCTTCCAATAGGGGACTGGTCAACGATCTCAATTGAGTCGATAAACTGCACTCCCTTTATATCCTGGAACTTTCCAATTTTTGGAGGATTTCCGCCAAGAAGTTTTGTAATTCCGCCATAGAGTACGTCGTGAATAAGGGTGCTTTTGCCAGAACCGCTTACACCTGTAATAACTACAAATTTATTCAGTGGAATATCGACATTGATGTTCTTAAGGTTATTTTCATTTGCGCCAATAATCTTAATGCACTTGCCCTCGGAGACATTTCTTTTTTCAGGCAAAGGGATATTCAGTTTTCCTGAAAGATACTTGCCTGTGAGAGATTTCTTATCATTTATCAGTTGGTCATAAGTACCATAGGCAACTATCTCACCTCCATGAATTCCAGCTTTTGGCCCCATATCGACTATCATATCTGCTTCTCTCATCATTTCAGGATCATGTTCAACTACAAGTACAGTATTTCCAATATCTCTGAGGGATTTCAGAATTTTAATAAGTCTGGTATTATCTCTGGGATGGAGACCTATGCTAGGCTCATCCAATACATAAAGAGTTCCAATAAGAGAAGAGCCGAGTGAAGTAGCAAGATTAATTCTCTGAGTTTCACCGCCAGACAGAGTACTGCTTAGGCGATCTAAGGTAAGATAACCCAAGCCAACGTCATTTAAGAATGTAAGGCGTTTAATAATCTCTTTTAATATTCTTTCACCCACAGCCATTTCAAAGTCAGTTAGTTGAAGGCTTACAAAGAATTTCAGTGCTTTTTCGATGGAGAGCTTAACGATATCCTGAATTGAACTTCCGCCAATTTTCACCTGAAAGGTTTCTCTTCTTAAGCGCGAGCCCTTACAAGCAGAACAGGTGGTATAACCTCTGTAGCGGCTAAGTAACACCCTTATATGAAGCTTATAGGTCATACCTTCAAGTTCCTCAAAGAACTTATCAATTCCAATAAAGCCTTTCCATCCACTTTTAATAGTAGAGACCTGTTCTTCAGTTAGTTCTCTGAAGGGGATCTGAGTCGGAATATTATACTCCTTAGCTGTCCTTACAAGGTCTCTGAGGTGTTTTGAATATTTAATTGATCTCCATGGTGCAATTGCACCTTCCAAGATTGAAAGGTTTGGATTAGGAACGACAAGGTCCATATCAATGCCAACTGTTCTACCAAACCCCTGACATACCGGGCAGGCGCCGAAAGGATTATTAAAAGAGAAAAAGTGAGGTTCGGGCTCTTCATATCTGGTACCACAACATTCATAAAATTTATTAAATGTTGTAACCTCAAATGTATCGGCATTTACAATAGCTAGTCTTTCTTCTCCTTCCTTAAATGCTGTTTCAATAGATTCGGAAAGAGTTTCTCTCATTTTCCCCTTTTTAATCTTAAAGCGGTCAATAATGGCATAAATGTCATCTTTTTTTCTTAGAGTAGGTTGAACTTCATTTAGGTCAATTACTTTATCTTTCAAAAATATTCTGAAGAAACCTCTTCTCTTTAAGAGTTCCACCTCTTCCTTTGGTTTTCTTCCCTCGTGGTGTTGGATCTTAAAGCCAAGATAATATCGTCCATCTTCGGGTTGTTCTTCAAGCCACTGAGAAACTGTAGTAACAGTGTCCTTTTTTACTACTTTGCCGCATATAACACAATAAGTCTTACCAACCCTTGCAAAAAGGAGTCTAAGGTAGTCATAAACTTCGGTTGTTGTACCTACAGTGGAACGGGTATTTCTGGAGCCAGTTTTCTGTTCAATAGCTACTGCAGGGCTAATTCCATAAATAAAATCCACATCAGGTTTATTAATTCTCTCAAGGAATTGTCTAGCATAAGAAGAAAGGCTTTCAACATATCTTCTCTGTCCTTCTGCATAGATCGTATCAAAGACCAATGAAGATTTTCCGCTACCGCTAACACCTGTAACAACTACCAATTTATTTCTAGGGATCTCCAGATCAACATTTTTAAGGTTATGTTCTCTGGCCCCTTTTACAATTATTCTATCTCTAGGATTTATCTGTTTATTATTCATTATAACTTCATAGTTCAAAAAAATATTAATATGCAAATCTAATAACTTTAGAGCTATTAAGTAAGTTCAAAAATAGGATAAAATTATGGAGTAAAATAAATTATGGAGCAAGTTAGACAATTTTTCCAGTATATTTACAAATGCAAAAATCGAGTATTTCAAAATATTTGTATTAAATAAAAGAAAATTCCAGGAAAAGATTTGAAAAACAGAAAGAATGAGAGTAAAGCAAGGCCAGTTTCGGGTAAGCTACAAAAAACACAACATAGCTATAAGGTAAAAGATAGTTCAAAGGATAGAGATGGTTTTAAGGCCAAAACAAGGCCTGAAGAGAAAAGGTATGGAGAAAGGAAATATGAAGAAAGAAGACACGAAGGGAAAGGTAGATTTACGATTCCTACGCAGGAAGAAGTAAATGAAGTAAAAAGTCCTTCTTTTGCAGAAAAAATGACAGAAGCATTAAAAAAGAACAGTCCTGAGTTAATTTTCACGGGCATTGAGCCATTAGCAGATCTTTCCTATGAAAAGGAGCTGGAATTAAAGACGCAGGTTTTCAAAGAATTCTGGAAGGATAATAATCTGCCAACAAGACCTGAAAAAGTAGTTGCATCACCAAAGCCAAGGCAATACAGAACGACTACAAAAAGAAGGATAATAAGGCATAAGAACAGATTCTACTTATTATTTTCAGAGGACACGAAGGTTAAGGAAAAGGAGTTCTTTACTTCATCACTTCTTGAGCCTGAGGAACATTCAGAAATATACAGATATATTTCTGAAAGAATTAACGAGCCGGTTTATCTTATTTTAGGACAATGTCTTAACTTTATCGTAATTCGGGGAAGTTACACAGAATTTTCGGTTATATTTAATGTACATACATTAAGCGGACCAATAGTAAGAAAACTAAAAGCATTAGCCGAGGAGATAAAAAGGACACAGGCAAATGTGATATCTGCATTTATATATCTGGATCCAACAAGATCGGATTATTATCTGGAGAATTTGAGGCCAAAAGATCAACTTAGTTTTAAGAAGCTATTTGGGCCGGACAAACTTTTTGTAAAATTTCATGACTTAAAGTATTCATTTTATCCCACATCTTTTTCCCAGGTAAACGGATCGATGGTACCTGTAATGCTTGACAGGGCTAAGTCAATGCTTTTACCTGCAGATAAGCCTGCAGACAAATCAAGGCTTATAGATCTATATTGCGGATATGGGTTATTTTCGCATTATCTTGCAGATAATTTTAATGAGACAATCGGAATCGAGGCAGAAGGTTCTTCAATTAAGTCTGCAATTGAAAATAATAGTTTTATGTCTCATAAAGGGAAAGTAAAATTCTTAACAAAAAGGATAACAGAAGAATCCTTAGACTCCTCTCTTCCAGAAAGCCTGGATATAGAAGAAATATATATACTGGATCCTCCGAGGCAAGGGACGGAAAAAGGAGTAATAAAGAAAATAGCTCAAAGAAGACCTTTGCGTATACTCCATATATTCTGCAATGTCGATAAGATAGCAGAGGAAATAAAGCAGTGGAAAAAGAACAACTACAAGATACAGAAAGTCATTCCACTTGATATGTTTCCGGGAACGCCAAATCTTGAAGTAATGATACTACTTATGGCTTTTTAGTTATCACCTGCATTTTAATTATCACCCGGGGAGTTAAAAACTAATCCCGGGTGTTTTATTCTACTCATCTTTAATACCTACTCTTTAATATCCACGGCTGTAAGATCAGTATTTGCCGGGCCATTAATTACCTTGCCATAGCATGTAAATCTTGAGCCATGGCATGGACAGTCAAAGGATTTTTCCTCATCATTCCATTCGACTATACATTTTAGGTGAGGACATACAGCACTATAGGCATGAACATTTCCAGATTTGTCCCTGTATACTGCAGCCTTTGAGGTTCCCATTCTTACAATTGCACCATGGTCGGGAGCAATCTGTTTTACCGAATCGACATCTCCTCCGCTTAAGAATTCCGTATACTGTTTAGCAACGTTAACGTTTGCCTCAACAAAATCAGCTGCAGTCTTAAGAGTTTTTCTAGAGGGGTCATAAAGGCTAGTCCAGGGGTTTTCGCCGCCTGCGATCATATCGCTGATTATTATTCCAGCTAAAGTACCATGGGTCATACCGTTTCCAGAATCGCCAGTAAAAAAGTAAATATTCCCCTTACTCTCGGCTGGATCACGGCCAATAAAAGCAAGAGAGTCCACTGGTTCCATTATCTGACCAGACCACTTGTAAAGTACCTCCTGGATGGGAAAGCGTTCAGTCGTCCATTTGATGAGTTTATCGAATCTCATCTCCTCTTCTATTCCCTCTTTGTCCGGCTGTCCAGTTTTGTGATCCTCACCTCCCACGATAAGAAGGTCAAATTCATCGTCATAGTTCTGAAGTCTTGCATAATGATAAGGATAATTATTCCAAGTTGAATCCTGATCACCAGTATCCCACCATAGAGCTCTGGGAAGAGAATCTTTTGGGACAGTTGCTCCTATTACATATGTTCTGTAGGCCTCCTGTTTTGTATGAATCTCAAAAGTTCTATGTATGGGAGTACCCGTAGCTATGACAATATGCTCAGCCTTAACACTATGTCCATTTGATGTAACTACGCCTGAAGAATCAATCTTTGTAACATGGGTCTTTGTATAGATCTTTTCACCCTGTTTAATAATTGTATTAGCCAAAGCAGCAATATATTTAAGCGGATGGAACATAGCCTGAGAGGGGAACATAATACACGGTCCTGGTTCTGAGGGAATCCCGGGGACGTTATCCAATAGTTCAGTATTTATTCCAGCATTCCTAGTAGCTTCAAGTTCTTTTTTAAGAGAGTCCTTTTTATCTGATGGATGGAGGAACAGATAGCCGGGAAGTCTTTCAAAATCGCAATCGATATTTTCTGTTGTAACATTGTATTCAATCAGATCCACGGCAGCGCTATGGCTTTCGGCTGCTTTTCTGGCACCTTCTTTTCCAAAATAGTTTTCAAGGTCATAGTACCTGTCGTCCAGTGCATTTACAAGGTGAGCCGTTGTTCTTCCGGTTTCTCCGCTTGCTAAATACCCATCCTCTAAAATAGCTACACTTCTGCCCTGTTTAGCCAGAAGGTATGCAGTTGTAATTCCAGCTATTCCGCCGCCAACAATGACAGTATTGATGGTTAAGTCCTCATTTAAGGTTGCAAATTCCAGGGGTTTAGTCGTAGCTTGCCAAAATGAAAGATCGGCACCGGAAGCCCTTGCGGGGTTAACCTTTTTGGGGCGATTAATACTTGCAGATTTATTTTTACTAGAAGGCATTTTGACCTCAAGATATTAAAAATGGCATCTAATTAAATAAATACAAATATTGCCATTACAATCAATCCCAAGGTTTTTCCTAACAGTAAAAGGAAAACAGTAGAAAAAGAAAACCCGGCACAACCAATACACCTTTTACAGTGAACAGAGAAGGCTGTGCCGGGGAGCATGGGTCAATGAAAAACTCAGTTCTTAGATAAAAAACCTAGTAAATCGGAATTCCGTAATTAATATTTAAAACAAGATAACAGGGGGAAATGTTTCTCAAGATCCGGTGAAATACATATTTCTTGTAATAAAACAACTTTTAGATTGATACGCAAGAGAATTTTCTGATTATGCTAAAAGAAGGAATAATAACAAAATGCAGATCTAAATTTCAACAAACAGTATCGTGCAGAACTTCAGATTTAACAGCAAAAGATTTATCGTCTATGGCCCTAGAAATTGCGAGCACACCGTTAAGATGATCGCACTCGTGCTGCAATAATTCCGATAGGTCTCCTTCGAGTTCTATCAGATATTTTTTCCAATTTAAGTCCCTGAATTCAATATGGCATTTTTTGTATCTCTGGACTTTTACTTTTAGTCCAGGAAAACTCAGACAATCATCCCAAACTTCTACTATTCCATTGTTGCGGAAGGTAAGGTCAGGGTTAATCAAAACAACGGGTTGTTTGTCAATGTACATATATATCAGTCTTTTCATTACACCTATCTGAGGAGCAGCAATAGCCCTACCAATTCCATATTTGCTTTTGCAATCGATAAGTGTATCATGCAGATCGCATATTAGCGGTTCAATATCCTTAAGCTCATCAAGTTTTACTAACTGAGAGGGTTCATAGAGCCTGGGATCTCCGAGTAAAATAATGTCTCTGACTGCCATATTTACTTGCCTTAATTCATTGGACAGATCAAGCTAACCATTATGGAAATAAATTAAGCATTAATCAAAAAGCAAATTAAGTCTACAATTATCTAATGTCAATAAGAAATCTTCTTTTAACGAAAAAAAGTGCAGATATATTCATTAATAGGCGAATCAAGTAAAAAAAATTCAAGGGACAAGAATCGTTAAATGATCCTCTCGAGAGGGATCTGAAATAGTCTTACATAATCATCTTTAACTGGAATAGTGCTATTCAGTTGGATAATAAGATCGATAAGGCACTCTAAGCGGTCCTCATCCTCAAAGGCAATCATTCTGACGGAGTTATAACCCGGGAATGTTCTTGTGCCTAAATGGGGCAGAGTATCGTGACCTTTACCCTTAACGTTTTCCCATTCTGTGAAGAAATCGACCCCCGCCCTTTCCAGAAGTGAAGATAACCTATCTTCAAGGACATCTCTGTAGATAACAAATGCAATTTTCATGAATAATACCCCTGAAATTAAAAGAAAAGTTAATATATTTTTCAAATATTGTTGTCAGTAAAATGGAATTATTCAGCAAATTCTTTTCAAAGATAATTTAAATAATTAAAAATATCTAGAATATTGTTTTTACCAAAGTTTTGAGAAAGGTTAGATGGAATAGAAAAAAGACAGGGTCAGCATT
>JAUZPB010000003.1 GCA_030706145.1 Bacteroidota bacterium | reverse complement strand
TCTTCTTCTACTCCTGTATTAGTCGATTTCTGGGCTCCATGGTGCGGCCCCTGCAGAATGGTTTCTCCAATTGTTGATGAATTGGCAAGTGAATTAAAAGGGAAACTGAAAGTGGTAAAAATAAATACAGATGAAAATTTCAGCGTGGCTTCCCGCTATGGCATTATGAGCATTCCTACTCTTGGCATTTTCAAAGGTGGAAAAATGGTTGATTCAGTTATTGGGGCTGTTCCAAAGCACTATCTTGTAAATAAACTGAACCTGCATATAAGCAAGGCAAACTAGAGTTAAACTAACCTGAAAACGAAAAAGTCCCGCCATCAAAATGGTAACGGGACTTTTTTCTTTATATAAAAAATATATTATTCTTCAATAGCATCAACTGCGCAAGCTTCTTTGCAGTTTCCACAAGCTGTGCATAATTCAGGAACGATAAAAGTGTGTTCATCTGAAAGAGGTGGCATTGTTTTTCCCTCTATTGTATATTCTTCACCTGAATTGTAAATTGCACTGTTATCGCATTCTTCAATGCAAGCTGAACAATTGATGCATTCATCTGTAACTTTCATTTTTTTCTCCTTGTTTATAAAGTAGTTCTATTTTTATTAAAAGTCGTTATAGCCTATAATGCTGCATAAGTATTATCAAAAATAATACCAACTGGATTTTAAGCTGCAATATTGCTGAATCTTACCCCTGGAAGGGATTTTGTCTTATAACTTTAAATTTGCTTCCTAAATCTAAGAAAAAGTTTATTATTTATTATCAGTTGATTTAATTAATTTTCCTATTTTTCTCTTTATCTGGTTTTGGTTCTTATATTTTTTGATTTTTTTAAATAAATTAGCGCCTCTAAATATATCCCGAAAGAAGAAACTAAACTTTATAAACTAATGAATAGAACAAAAAAGACCCTTGCGCTTTACTTTTCTGATATAAAACACTTCCTTATGTCACCTACAAACTGGAGTGAAAAAGAATATCTTCACTTTCTTGGATTTTTAACCGTTATGGCTCTTTGTTTTTTTATTGATGAGCCCGTAAGACGTTTTTTTCTGTCTCTTAGATCACCTCAGGCCGATATGATCTTTTCGGTTGGAAACTTCTACGGTAAGGGCTATATTCAACTATTGTGCATTTTTGTGCTTTTTTATTTGGGGACAAAACATAAAGGTCAGCTAATAAATATTGCACACCTTTTACTTGAATCTATAATATTTTCAGGTTTTGTAACTAATCTTCTAAAAGTTACTTTCGGCCGCTGGCGCCCCTTTACAGATCATGGTAACCTTCATTTCACACCTTTTGTGTATCTATGGAAGACTGGGCAGGTCTCTTTTCCTTCGGCCGATGTTTCTCTTGCTTTTTCATGCTCGCTTATTATGGCAGAGCTATATGATAATAAACTATGGAAAGCTCTCTGGTACATTTTAGCCATTATGACCGCCCTTGGCCGCCTTTATCACGATAAACACTGGACCTCGGATGTTGTTATGAGTACTTTTCTCTGCTTTTACCTTGTAAAATGGCTTAAAACACAACCGCTTTTCCTTTCGTATAAAAATTTTTCCTCTGCAATAAATAAATAAAGTTTGCATTTTATTACATAATGTAAGCTGAATTTATTTTTGTAAAGGAATGTAATGGAAATATTATTAATTGAAGATAGTGTCATTCAGGCCCTGATAATAAGTGAACTTCTTAAGGATAATAACAGCCAGTATAACCTGACGATATTAAATGATGGAGAAAAAGCAATAAATTATCTTTTTCGCAAAGGCTTATATAAAAATGTACCCCTGCCCGATATTGTAATTCTCGACCTTAATCTGCCAAAAGTAAATGGGTTTGATATATTATCTGAAATTCAAAAACATGAAGAATTAAGAAATGTTAAGGTTGTAATTCTTACCTCATCTGAGGATGAAGATGATAAAAGCAGGGCACGACAGCTTGGAGCTCTGGAATATTTTATTAAGCCCTTTGTTTTTACAGAATACCAGCAGATAATCGATCAAATTGTAGTGGCGGCAAGGCAGAGGGGATAAGTATTTTAAGAGGAAACTGATGCTAAAAAAAGTCCCGGACTTTTCTTATCCGGGACTATTTTGAGTTTGTATTAGCCTTAAACTTTGATCAGCTTTGACCTTCCTGAAATTCTACTGCATTCATCTCTTCATCTTTTATCTTCGACTCAAGTCTTTCGAAATCCTTATCATCTGTTCTTTTCTTACTTGATAAATAAGAATAAATAGCCGGTATAACAAATAATGTAAGTGTAGTCGAGAAGATCAGCCCGCCTACAATAGCAATACCCATAGAAACCCGGTTGCCTGAACTTGCTCCTAATGCTAAAGCTATAGGGAGTGTTCCAAGTACCGTCGCAAGGCTTGTCATAAGTATTGGTCTTAAACGCGATACAGCTGCATCTTTAACAGCTTCCATTACAGATAAACCTTGTTTTCTCCTCTGATTTGCAAATTCAACTATAAGTATACCATTCTTTGTTACAAGTCCAATAAGCATTATCTGCCCAATCTCACTGAAAATATTCAGTGTCTGGTTAAAATACCATAAAGATAAAAGAGCTCCTGCAATTGCAAGAGGCACAGTAAACATTATTATGAAAGGATCTCTGAAGCTTTCAAACTGTGCTGCAAGAACAAGGTAAATAAGTACTAAAGCTAACATAAATATAAAATATAAGCTTGATGAGCTTTCTGCAAAATCCTTTGATGGTCCTGATAAAGCAGTTGAAAAGGATTCGTCCAGAACTTTTTTAGCTATATTGTCCATTGCTTTTATACCTTCACCCATTGTTTTTCCAGGTGCAAGATTTGCCGAGATAGTGGCAGAAATATATCTATTATAATGATATCTCTGCGGCGGATTTATCTGCTCCTTAACTGTTACAAGATTATCCAGCTGAATCAGGTCACCGCTGCTGTTCTTTACATAGATCGATCTTAGATCCAGCGGCTGGCTTCTTTCAGCTCTCTCAACCTGTCCTATTATCTGGTATTGTTTGCCGTTCATTTCATAGTAGCCATACCTCTGTCCGCTGAAGGCTGACTGCAGTGTCTGCGCAATGTCAGCTACACTTACGTTAAGACTCTTTGCCTTTTCTCTGTCAATAGTCACATTGAGCTCCGGCTTGTTGAACTTTAAGTTAACATCTATAATGCTAAATGCCGGATCCTTTGAGGCCATTTCTGCGAACTTTGGCAATACATTACGCAGCTTTTCAAAGTTAGGAGCTTGAATTACATACTGAACAGGCAGTCCGCCACGGCTTACACCAATTGACTGTTCCTGTACTGCTATTGTCTTTGAGTCGGGCAGACGACGTGCAATAGAACTTATCTTTTCGTAGATCTGCTGCTGCGACCTTTCTCTCTTATCGGGGTCTACAAGTGTAAGACGAATATTACCGCTGTTTACAGAACCGGATGAACCAAAACCAGGTGCTGTAAATGCAATAAGTGCATCTTTTTCCGGTATTGAATCGCTTATTGCCTGGCTAAGCTTGTCCATGTACTGGCTCATGTATTCATATGATGCTCCCTCGGGAGCTGTGGAGTTAACCCTTATAAAACTTCTGTCTTCCAGAGGAGCTAATTCCGACTGTATACCTGTGCCCGTAAAAAACATAAGGAGAACTGATGCCCCCATTATAATAAATGCTATCCAGCGCTTGGCCATAAACCTGTCAAGCACTTTACCATAAGCTGAGATCAGCCAGTTAAAAAATGGCTCGGTTTTGCTATAGAACCAATTGTGCTTTGCTGTAGCTTTCAATAGCTTCGTGCTAAGCATTGGCGTAAGCGTAAGTGCTACAAAAGCAGATATAATAACAGAAGCTGCAATCACAATTCCGAACTCACGGAAAAGCTTTCCGGTAAGTCCCTGTAAAAAGATAACAGGCAGAAATACTGCTGCTAAAGTAATGGTAGTCGATACAACAGCAAAAAATATCTCATTAGAACCCTTTATACCGGCTTCCAGAGGATTTAACCCTTTTTCAATCTTTGCATATATATTTTCAAGAACTACTATTGCATCGTCTACAACAAGTCCAATAGCAAGTACAATTCCAAGCAGTGTTAATACGTTAATAGAAAAGTTAAACAGGTACATTATAAAGAATGAACCTATTAGAGATATAGGTATAGCTATAACAGGAATTACTGTTGTTCGCCAGTCCCTCAGAAATAGAAAGATAATTATAATAACAAGGCTGAAGGCAATAATTATTGTTTCTTTTACTTCTTCTATCGAATTTCTTATATACTTTGTATAGTCAAAACCAATTCCTGTTTGTATATCTGCAGGCAGATCCTTTTTTAATTGCTGCACAGATTTATAAAACTGGTCCGCTATCTCTATCTGATTTGATCCAGGTTGGGGGATAATAGAAACGCCAACCATCGGGATTCCATCACGTTTTAATATTGTCCTCTCGTTTTCTGCTCCAAGTTTTGCTTCTCCAATATCCCTTAGCTTTACACTTCTTCCATTATCTTCTTTTATTATCAGATCGTTAAAATCATCTGGTGTTTTCAGACGCCCTAGTGTTCTTATAGTTAGTTCGGTTGCACCGCCTTCAATTCTTCCTGAAGGAAGTTCCAGGTTTTCCTTATCCAATACATTTTTTACGTCAATTGGCGTAAGCTTATATGCTGCCATTTTTTGGGGATCTAACCAAAGACGCATAGAATAACGCCTTTCACCCCATATCTGTGCCTGACTTACTCCCGGAATTGTCTGCAGCTTTTCTTTGAATGTGTTATTTGCTATATCACTTAATTCCAGCAGATCTCTTTTTTCACTCTTTAATGTTAGCAGAACTATAGGGCTTGCATCTGCATCAGCTTTTGAGACAACCGGCGGATCTGCATCTGCCGGAAGAGATCGAATTGCTCCTGATGTCTTATCCCGCACATCATTGGCCGCTGTTTCCAGATCTGTTCCAAGCGTGAATTCAACTGTTATCTGACTTCTGCCTTCACGGCTTACTGATGTTATCGAACTAATACCCGGTACACCATTTATTGATTCTTCTAAAGGTTCTGTTATTTGTGATTCAATAATTTCGGCATTTGCTCCCGTATATGTTGTGGTAACTGTAATTATTGGAGGATCAACGCTTGGATATTCCCTTACACCAAGGAATGTATACCCAATTATACCGAAAAGTACGACAATCACAGACATTACTATAGCCAGTACTGGCCTTTTTATACTTAGGGTAGGTAAACTCATTTTCCTTTTACTCTTATTTTTTTCAACTAATTGGAACTTACTATTTTAACAGGTGACCCCTGCTTTATCTGAAGAATACCCGAGGTTATAAGTGTATCGCCTGGAGTAAGTCCGCGCGTTACTTGTATGGTACTCTCTTTGCGTATGCCTAATTCAATTATACTAGAAGAGGCTTTCCCACCTTTGTATAAAAATACTTTGGTCCCTTTTATATCCTGCAAAAGCGATTCAGTCGGGATCATTATTGCATCTTTTATCTCATTTAAGAACAGATCAACTCTTGCAAATGAACCCGGGCGTAATTTCCCGCCTCTGTTTTCAGCAATTGCACGTATTTGAAGTGTCCTTGTTACAGGATCAATTTTCGGCTCAATTGCAAATATCTTTGCTGAATATTTGTCAGCGCTTCCCTGTATTGTAAATGATACGCTGCTGCCTGTCTTAACCAGACTGGAATATTTTTCTGGTATCGAAAAATCCAGCTTTACCTTGTCTGTATTCTGCAGGTTGGCAATTTTTGAAGTAGGAGTTATATAACTGCCTACACTAACAGATTTTAAGCCTATGGTCCCGTCAAAAGGAGCTCTGATCTCTGTCTTTGCTATTTGTGCCTTTATTAATTGAATATCGGCCTCACCTGTGTTTACGTCATTTAATGCGTTTTCGTAACTTTCCTGACTCGTCCCTTCTTTCTTTAAGATCATCCTCTGACGGTACTCTTTTTGTTTTGCGTGCTCTTTTAAGTAATTTGCCTTTAAGAGCTGAGCCTGAAGATCATTGTCGTTTATTTTTACTAGTAAGTCACCTTTCCTTACATGGCTCCCTTCTTTAAAATAAATTTTTACAATCTTTCCCGAAATTTCACTCCTTAATTCTACTTCATCATTTGCCAGTGTTGATCCTGTAGCTACAATTGTATTTTCGAGTCTTTCAGGTTTAATGACAATTGCGTTAACATTAACAGCTGTTCTTGCCTTGTTCTCACCTCTGATACTCCTCTTACCGGAATCGGTGGTTTTTATTCTGGGAATTATAAATAAAATTGCAAGAATACCAATTACAGCAGGTAATGTAATCTTAAGCTTTTTACTCATTTTCTTTCTTATCCTTAATGCATTATAGATAAATTGGTGGATGAATGCCGTTTTTTTTTAAACAGCGAAAAAATACTTAACAATAGACAAAAAATAAGAATAAATAGTTTAACATCTATCTCATTAATGTTAATATTTTATTAAACATTAAAGAGACTTTTTCCGAAATCTTGCTATTTCGAGTGTCTATTCTTTTAATGGAAGGGGAAGGTTTAGTAATTCTTCAGGAGTTACATTAATATCGCCGTAAATTATCTTTAAATACTGGTCAATTTTTTCGCTGTTAAGTAACGCTGCCAGTTCTTTAGTCTCATTTTCACTTAGTTCGCCTTTGGAACTGCTAAGAAAAATTACCTGCTTTTCAAAAGCTATATAATTGCCTTCATAACTTTTGCGTAAAAAAGCCACGGCGGCTATTCTTCTGTCCTTATGCTTTGTGTTGTACCTGCGAAGAAGTATGCAGTTTTTATTTGGTACAAGAAAATTCCAGGTCCGCTCATTTATTTCTATGAATTCTCCTCTGTAACTCTCAGGTGCACATAGCTTTGGAGTGTTAAGTCCTGAGTTATTTAGCCCCAGAACAAGAGCTTTTTCAGTGTGCCTTTCAGTAGAATTGTCAGTCAGAGAATCTTTAGATAATTTTGACAAGACAACTTGTCCTGTATTCCCCTGAATATTATTTTCCTTAAGTGATCCTTTCCATGACTTCACATCCTCCAGAAGCTCTGCTTCTGAAGCACAAGAGGGTAAAGGAATAATATTTTCTTTGGGATCAAATAAAAAGGAATATCTAAAGTCTGCTTCTCCCGTATTCTTTTCTGAAAAAGAAGTCGAAATTTTATAACTCACCTTTTCTTTTGTACTGTTTCGTCTGGCATGTACCATTACCGTCTCAGAAAGAACGCTGGCATACTTAAAGATCTTTGCACCAGATCCCAAAAGATGTATATGCTCAAACTTTATTAAGCTAAGCAGCTTTTCTCTGAATTGCCTGAAGAAATTACCGGCACAAAAACTTCTTGGTATAAGAAAAATCATCTCCCCATTTTCTTTTAGCATTTTTGATGCAATGAAAATGAAAACTGAATATATGTTGATCTGGCCTGCAATCAGGTGACTTACAAGGGAATGCCTTGCGTCCTCCTTGCTAAGCTTGAAAAATGGGGGATTGGAAATTATTACATCATATAATTTTTCATCCTGGGAGCCATCTAGATTGCTTGTTTCCTGCAGCACATTTCTGTTATCTTCAACAAAGTCTTTGCACCGAAGTTCATACTCAAGCTTTATTCCATAATTTGAGATCCAGTTTTTTAGATGATCGAGTGAAAGTCTCGTAAAGCTAATGACTTCATCATCTATCTCATAACAGATAAGCTCAATTGATCTAATGGATTTTTTTTCTTTAGCTATCTTCTCAGCTAATGCACAGCTTAGCAAACCGCTTCCCGTTCCGGGGTCAAGTATTCGAATGTGCTTTTGGTCTTCCCTTAAGCTATAGAATTTAGCCATAAAACGCGCAGTTTCAGGCGGAGTAAAGAATTGACCTAAAGCCTGTTTCTTATGAGCAGGCTTGCTCCCGGCTGACATATCTGCTAGTCTGCCGGCAAATTCACATGGGGATTCACTTTCTAAAGGGGTTAACTCACTTTTTCTTATCATAGGGCAAAATATAAAAAATACTTTATCCTTATTACAACGTAAAATTATTTTGAATGCTGGATTTTTGTTAAATTCTAATATTGAAAATTATTTTATCACGACTAACTACACGGAATTCGAAATGAAAAGTATTAAATACATATTATTTGTCGCACTCTTTGTCTTAGGTGGATGTGCAGCCTCAACTCAGCGCCCGCCTCAAAGCGGAGCCCTTCCTCCCGAGGTTAAAGGGAGTCTTAGGCTTCTCATCCCCTGGGGAAACGGCCAAACTGTTATTCAGACTGTAATTGAAGAAATCGATAGTGCGGGTTATAAACTGAGAAACCTTGCCTTCTATAAGGATTCATTAAAAGAAAATGACAGACTCTTTTCAATAAACAGCAGAGACTATCCGGTTGGAATTATTCCCCTGAAGGATAACTCCGGGAATCTGCTTATTATCTGGATGTCGGGTGTTGCTTATCATTTTTCTGTCTATGCTTACAAAGATGGTAACGTTGAAAGTGTTCTTGAAGCAAATTCAGATATCTATCCCGAACTATTTTATGAGAAAAAAGGATCAGAAGACCTTAGCATCCTGGTTACAAATATGGACCTGGTAAAAAATAAAAAGACAAAAGAAAAAAATGTACAACCCGTTAGCGCAACCCTCTACAGGTGGAAAGATGGACAATATGTTAGCGTTCCAAACATCCAATGGGCAAAACGCTTTTCTTCAGGGAAATAAATCTGGCAGTGCTGGCCTTATAAAAGGATTGTATTGATATTATCTGTAGCCTTGAGCCTGAAGGTTAAACATTTCTGCATACAAGCCTTGCTTATATAATAGTTCATGATGAGATCCTGTTTCTACAAGACTTCCATTCTTGAGGACCAGGATCCTGTCTGCCATACGGACATTTGAGAACCTGTGAGAAATAAGAACTACCATTTTATCCTGAGTATACTTAATGTATCTCTGGAAAAGCTCATATTCGGACCTCGGGTCAAGTGAAGCTGATGGCTCATCAAGTATTACTAACTGTGCATCACGCATAAAAGTGCGCGAAAGAGCAAGCTTTTGCCACTGACCGCCTGAAAGCTCAATGCCTCTTTCATACCGCCTGCCAAGTAGCTGGTTATATCCCTGGGGCAGCTTTTCAATGAACTTATCGGCCAGACTTTGACTTGCTGAATACTTTATTAGATCCAGGTCATCTTTCTTTTCAATCCTGCCTACAGAAATGTTGTCCGATACACTCATATTGTATTTGTTAAAATCCTGGAAGACAACTCCGATTTCTTTGTGAAAATCTTCAATGTCATATTCCTTAAGATCATGCCCGTCTAAAAATATGGTCCCTTCACTTGGCTCATATAACCTGCAAAGTAGTTTCGTTATGGTAGTCTTTCCTGCTCCATTTTCACCAACTATGGCTATTCTTTCCTTTGGATCAATGCTAAAATTCAGATTCCGTACTACCCAGCGCTCCGATCCATTATACTTAAATCCCACATTCTGAAATGTAAATCCGAACAAAATAGGTTTTGGAAATGGCCTTCTGAAACCGCTTATTCGTATGACTGGCTTTATTCTGAAAAAATCGAAATAATCCTTTATATGCAGTGCACTCTGCGCAATTTTTGAGAGTCTGTCAAAGGAAATTTCAAGTAATTCCTTTAGCCATTCAAAAGAACCGAAAAAGAAGGTTAATTCACCAAGGGAAATGTTTCCCTTAATTGTTGAAGATACTACAAGGGCATAACTGCCATAATAACCTATGCTAGATAAAATGGAGAAGAAAAGACTCCACTTTGTCCTTTTGTAGGTTATATTTTTCTTCTTGTCATAATGCTTTCCAGCAAGATTTCTGAACTGCTTTACGAAAAAATCTGAAAGCCCGAATATCTTTATTTCTTTTACTGTCTGGTTACTAGTGCTTATTTCGCAAAGGTAATCAAGTTCACGCCTTTCGGGAGTCGAATTTTCTATAAATGAATATGTCTCTCTGTTAAAATAAAACTCGGATAAAAGTGAGGGAATTGAGGTTAATATCAGAAGAATAACAAGCCAGGGATTAAAGCTTATAAGGCTTAAGATGAGCGAAATAAAAATGAATATATCCTGTATCTGATCAAAGATATCTATCAGAGAATCTACACGGTTTTGTGTATAATACCTTGCCCTGTGAAGCTTATCGTAAAATTCAGGGTTTTCGAACTGATCCAGATCCAGTGTCGAGGCATGTTCCATCAGTTTTAAGGAAGAGTGGTTTACAAAGAATTCTGAGACCAGGCGGTTATTGGCCTGGATTCCCCGGCGCAGAAAACTTGAGCATATTGTAAGGAAAAACTCTGCTGCAATATAAATTACTATCTTCGAAAGATCATGGTCGTTGTGATTGCCTGCAATCAGAATTACTTCGTCAACAATCAGTTTTCCAACAAAAAGAATGCTTAAAGGAATGGCTGAATAGAGTATTCTTAAGCTAACACCCGTTAAAACAAGATTCCGGTTCCCCCTCCAGGCTAGTTTCAAAAAACCTGGTATGTTCCTGAAAGCTTCAAGCCACTGCTTGTAATCCTTTTTTGCTGACCTTAAAAATAATAAACTGCTAAATATTTTGTGAAAAATGCCGGATTTTGGAAAAAAACGTCTATTCATATCTCTTCTTCTTAGTATAACCACGCTGAAACCGTTCCAGAATTTCTAGACTTCAAATCAAAATGAACTACGGAAATCAAGGAAATGAAATTTCGGCCATTAGGAGGCAAACAACAATCCAATTAGTTTTACCTTTGCGCCTTATCATTTTTCATAGCCTTATTTTCTTCATTTATTTTGCAATTTTACTGATCCGCTGATTGACTGTCGAAAAGTCTGTAGGGAAGTTTATGGTAAAAATTTATCCCCTGGGTTAAACTAAACCAACTTTAATAATTAAAATTTTTAATGTTTTATTTAAAAATACACGACAAATTTTCGGTGGATTAGGTCTTATCGATTAGCTAATTTTCCTATAAAAAAGGATTAGAAATGAATGATTTGCTTCTTGAAGATGAAACTATGTATAAGGCTTTGTTAAATAAAGATAGCCAGTATGAGGGGATTTTTTACGTGGGAGTAAAGACAACAGGCGTATTCTGCCGCCCAACCTGTACGGCTAGAAAACCTAAAAAAGAAAACGTTGAGTTTTTTAGGTCAGTTAAGGATGCCTTGTCAAACGGCTACAGACCGTGCAAGATTTGCCACCCTATGGAACAAAAAGGTAATATTCCTGAATATATCAGCCGCTTTATGAAAGAACTTGAGAATAAACCCCATATTCGCATTACAGATTCTTTTATTAGAGAAAGACAAATTGATCCTAACAAAATAAGACGCTGGTTCAAGAAGAACCACGGTGTTACTTTTCATTCATATCAGAGAATGATAAGAATAAACAGGGCAATAGGGAATATAAAGTATGGCGAGAATGTGGCCTCGGCAGCTATGGAAAATGGGTATGATTCTCTAAGTGGATTTCAGGATGCATTTAAGAAAGTAACAAGCATTAGGCCTGGACAAAGCAAGAAAAAGACAGTTGTAAATGTAACCAGAATATCTACTCCACTTGGTCCTATGTTAGCTGGCGCTACTGATGAGGGTATATGCCTTCTGGAATTTACAGACAGGCGAATGCTGGAAAGCGAACTAAAATACCTCGAAAGATCCCTTAATGCTGTAATTTTGCCGGGAAATAGCAGGTTTTTTCCTGAACTTAACAAACAGCTTGAAGAATATTTTAATGGTGAGAGGAAAGAGTTTGATTTGCCTTTGGTTATGACCGGCTCTGATTTTCAAAAAAAAGCATGGAAAGCTCTCCTTGAGATCCCTTTTGGACAAGTCCGATCTTATAAAAAACAGGCAATTGAGATTGGTCATGAAAATGCAGTAAGAGCTGTTGGTAAAGCAAATGGGGATAATAAAATATCTATTATAATTCCTTGCCACAGGGTTATTGGCGAAAATGGTAACCTTACGGGGTACGGGGGTGGTATATGGAGGAAACAATGGCTGCTTGAGCACGAAAAAGGAAATACAAGACTTCTCTAAAACTTAATAACTGTTATCAAAACAGAAATTTAATAAAAAAAAGTGCTGAATTTTCCGGCAAGTGTGTTTTTTTCACTATTATAGGGGTATAAATCCGTAGACTTAATTAAAATCCATTTTCACATTATTTCAGGGATAGCTATGATAGTCAGAAAAACACTTCTATTTCTCTCTTTCTTCTTGTGTTTCTTATTTTTACCTCCAACTCTGCAGGCCCAGAAAAAACAGGAAAGTTTTAAGCTAAAAGGCGCTGTTGCCGATTTGAATACAGGAAAACCCCTTGCTGGCGTTACAGTCCTTGTAACTTCAAGGCAGGATAATAAGGAACTGACCGGAGCAACAACAAATGAAAAAGGCTTCTATACAATAAATAATATTCCGGAAAGCCCGGTAAGGGCAAAGTTTTCAATGGTAGGTTATCAGACTCAAATAGTTGATTCTATATCCCTGGAAGAAAATTCGGTTATGGGTGTAATTAAACTGAAATCAACTGCAGTTGTACTGCCGGAGATAGTTATTAAATCATTAAAACCTGTTGTTGAATACAAGCTTGATCGCAAAGTAGTTAATATGGATATGGTTCCTGGCGGCTCTAGCTCTGTAACAGACGCACTGAAGAATTCAGGAGCCGTAGATGTAGATCCTGCTACTAATAAAATTTCTGTACGTGGTCAGGATGTAAAACTTCAGATAGATGGAAGACCATTTGAACTGCCGGTAGATGCACTTGCACAAATGCCCGCTAGTATGCTAGACCAGGTAGAAGTAATTCTCTCCCCGGGAGCAAAGGAAAGCGCTGAAGGTGGCGCCTATATAGTAAATTTGATCTCTAAGAAAAATACACTCGATAACTATAATGGCTCAGTTAGTTTGTCTACTGCTACTAATAACAGAAACTTCGGCGGAGTTAATCTTAATTATAAAGTAAATAAGTTTAATTTCTTCGGTTCTTTCTTTGGAGGATTTGGTAAAGGAGAAAATACAGGCCAAACAGAGAAAACAAACTATTACAGCAAAAATCTGCATTTCCAAAAGTCTAGTAGTGGTTATAATTATGATGGCTATATGGGAACTGGAAAACTGGGACTAGATTATACATTAGATGATAACAATTTGTTTACTTTCTACACTACCTATCAAAGAACAAAAGGAACTACCGATAACATAAATGACACTAGAATAGATAATGACCAGCAGATAACTCAATATTATTATAAAAATAGTACAAATTCCGATTATACTTATGATAATCTCTCATTCTATGGATATTATAAGAAAAAGTTCGCTGCCAAAGGACACGAAATAATTTTCGATGCGCTCTTTACTAAACTGGATAACCCTAATTCAAATAATATGAACGTGGTTTACAACTATAAGCCTTCTAGCCCAAATCTTCAGAATAGCGGAACAGATGTAAGCGCAAATACATTTATCTTTAAGACAGATTACACTTATCCATTTAGCAATGGTAGGTTAGAGGCTGGCTATAATTTTACCACAAGGTTCAGAGAAAATAACTATAATGTATTTGATTACTCTTACCTGAAGAATACTTGGCTCGATAGCATGAACCTTGGTAACCGTTTCCGCTATACTGAGAATATTCATGCCCTCTATGCTACATATTATCAGAAGATCGACCGCTTCGAGATAAAAGCCGGACTTAGAATGGAGAACTTGTCTACTCACGGAGAGCAGTTTACAATTAATCAGGATTTCAAAGAAAATTATTTTAATCTGTTCCCTGATATTTCTATTGGCTATAAGGTTTTTGAGGGGCAGAATATTACATTTGCTGCTTTCCGCAGGGTAAAATATCCACAGCTCTATTTTGTCAATCCTTTCAGAGTGTATAATGGTCCAAATGAATTCCAGGAAGGAAACCCAAAGCTAAGACCTTACTTCATAAATGCATATAGCCTTACTTGTACGCAGTTCCTTAATTTCTATTATGTATTCTCAACTGGTATGTTTACAGGCGCTTCAACCAACCTTCAGGATAGCATTTCTACAAATAGCTATATTAATCTTGGTACAAATAAAACTTATGGAATTGAAGTTACCTTACCATATTACAATAGTCCTGCAATGCCTTTCCACCTTCCTGATTTCATAACTATGATAAACATAAGATTTGAATATATGTGGAGGCGTCAGGAAGGAACATATTATTCAGAGGACTTGTCCTATCTTGTAAAAAGACCAACTCTTAATGCTAGCCTTGGATTAAAACTCTGGTACGATGTAAATGCAAGCATGTCTCTTTATTACGTCCCTTCTACAGAAACAAGAAGAGAGAATAGTAGTGAAATGAAATATCTCTCATTAAGCCTAAGCAAAAGCATACTCGATCAGAAACTAAGAATAAGCCTGTCATTTAGTGATATTTTGAATTCCCAGAAATACGATGACGAAACATTTGGAGGAAATTTTTACTCAAAGAGTTCTTTCAGAGTTAAGAATAGTCGCGGCATTTCAATTTCCTTTAGCTATATGTTTAACGATTATAAGGAAAGACGCGATCGAAATCTTGATGATGGCAGAGATGCAAGCGGGAAGAGTACTTTCTAATATTGTTCTCAATACTTAATATGCTGTGCCCCGCAAGCATAGCGCGGGCGCAGTTTGCAAATTTCAAATATTCCACTTGAGAATTCTTCAATTTCAATGTAGGTTTGTGAGAATTTTTTGGAATATTATAGTTAGGAATTTTTGTGGATCTTAATACAAACGATGCTTATGCTGCTCTTAAGATAGTTGATTACAGGAGATTTATTACAGCAAGGTTCCTTATTACCTTTGCTATTCAAATGCAGTCGGTGGTTATAGGTTGGCAAATCTATCAAATCACTCATGATGCGCTTTCTCTTGGCCTGATTGGTATGGCTGAGGCCATACCTTTCTTGGGCGTAACGCTCTTTGCTGGACATATTGCTGATCTTGTCGATAGGAAATATATAATTCTTCTCTCGAATCTTGTCTATTTTATTTGTACGATCGCTCTGCTCCTTATCTCAACTGTTCTTCAGCCTCTTCTTTCTTCCTTCGGTCCAATGCCCATATATATGGTCATTTTTATTACAGGACTTGCCCGCGGGTTTTTATCCCCAGCACAGAACGCTTTTGCTGCACAACTAGTACCAAAAGAACTCTTTGGCAATGCTTCTACCTGGAATAGCGTTGCTTGGCAGGTAGCTGAAGTGGGAGGACCTGCAATTGGAGGCCTCCTTTGCGGCTTCTGGGGATTCGGTACGGCTTACTTTTTCGTTATGGCTTTTTCTGCTATTGGCTGGCTGTTTTTCTTTTTCGTCAAAAAACGCCCTGTCCCAGTAAGAACTAAGGATGAAACTATTTGGGAAAGCCTTTCCTCCGGACTCAAATTTGTCTTTGGTAATCAGATCATCTTAAGTGCCATTAGTCTGGATATGTTCGCTGTGTTCTTCGGCGGGGCAATATCTGTACTGCCGATCTTTGCAGATCAGGTGCTCCATACAGGTGCCAAGGGACTGGGATTTCTTAGAGCCGCCCCGGCTGTAGGCGCCATTATTATGTCGTTAGTTCAGGCCTATTGGCCCCCTTTCAAAAAGGCTGGAAGAAATCTTCTTATATGCGTCTTTGGCTTTGGAGTGTGCATTATCCTTTTTGCTATATCAAAAAGCTTTTACCTGACAATGTTTATCCTCATGATAAGCGGTATGTTTGATAATGTCAGCGTTATTATTAGAGCTACTATTATCCAAATATATACACCAGATGAAATGAGAGGCAGGGTCTCTGCTGTAAATGGTATTTTTATAGGTTCTTCAAACGAACTTGGCTCTTTTGAATCAGGTCTGGCAGCTAAACTGCTTGGACTTATTCCTTCGGTTATCTTTGGAGGAAGTATGACTCTAGCCGTTGTAGCTTCTGTTAGAAAACTAGCGCCTAAACTGCGGAGACTTAGCTTCTAAGCGAAAATCAATTCCTTTTAGCTGAAATTGCTACCATAATTATGATCTTTCCGGGATCGGGGATTTTTTTATATTACCACAGGAAATGGTGCATTTTCAGCTTTTTTCTTTTTCTTCTCTATCTTTTCTTTTTTTTGTCCCGAAGCTAAAGCGTAAACTGTGGAGGTAAATATGGACTTAGAACAATTAACAGCTTCTTTGTATTCCGTTATCTGCCAGGCTGGGTCTAGGGGAAAAATAGTTGCAATTAAACATCTTAGTGAACTTCAGCTGGATATTGAAAGATATCAGAATACTGAAATAGTGGACCAGGACTTCTATGATAAGGAGCTTAGCGGATTTGACTGGGAATATCCCGAGGAATTTTCTGACGAAAGATCTGTGATAATTACAGCAACAGAGCAGAGTAAGACTCAGGTATCTTTTGAGTTTGATCGGCACAAACTTCTTCTGACAATTCCACCAACTTATTCTTATGAGACTGACAATAAAATTGAATCTATACTTAAGGTCTTCCTTAATACGGCAGGTTACACACTCAGAAAAGCAAAACTGCCATTAAAGTTACTCTCTGTAAGAAGTGGTCTGGCTAAATATGGGAGGAATAATGTGACCTATATTGAAAAAATGGGCAGCTATTACAGGCTTGCTGCTTTCTATACCAACCTTCCTTGTCTTGAGGATAATTGGCAGGAGGTGGAGCTTAATAAGACATGTATTAAATGTAAAGAATGCTTTAAGGCTTGCCCGACAGGGGCTATTTCTTCAGAAAGATTTTTACTCCATGCTGAAAAATGCCTTACCTTCAAAAACGAATTCCCTGGAAAATTTCCTGATTGGATAGATCCCAAATGGCACAATTGCCTTGTGGGGTGCTTATTGTGCCAGGAAGCCTGTCCGTTAAATTCAATAGTAAAATATAGGGCAGAGGAGCGCCTCTCTTTTTCAGAAGAAGAAAGTCGCTTGATTTTGAAAAAAATCCCAAAAAAGAAATTGCCGCAAAGCACAGTAAATAAACTAAAAGAATTAGGTCTAGAAGAATATCTAAATGTATTGCCAAGGAACCTGGAGGTTCTTATTAACAAATACCTGGTAGATGAATTAAAGGATAATGTTATCTACTGAGAATTGTGTTCTAAATCTATTCTCTTAAAAATCCTGGTCAAATGCTATTGCTTTTAGCAAAGGGAAAACTATATTATTTTATTGATGTCAAAAAGTGATATTAGACTTAGAATAAAAGAAAGGAAGATTATTAATATTTAAGATCAATGATAGGGGGAGCTTTGGAATTTTTACTCGTCGAAGATAATGAAGCTGATATCTTTTTGATTAGCTTGCTATTGGAAGAAAGTTTGTATCAGGATAAACTTACAGTTATAAATGATGGAGCAGAAGCAATAAAGTATCTTTCTCCCCCAAAAAATTCAAAAAAAGTAAAACTCCCTGATTTGATGATCCTGGATCTTAACTTACCACGAAGATCTGGTCTTGAAGTGCTCCAGACTATAAAAGATATTGAAGAACTTAAAGATCTAAAAATAGTTGTACTTACTTCTTCTGAAAATCAGGAAGATGTAATTCTTTCAAAACAGCTTGGAGCAATAGAATATTTCTCAAAACCAACCAAACTTTCTGAATATGAAAATATTGTAAAGTCTATATTCGAAATTGCTCATAAGCAAATAAAAGCCTCAGATTAAAGGCTATTGGTATACTGAAATATTTATTAATGCCTCATAAGTCCAAATTATATGTAAAGGAAAAATCTTTGCATAAAATATTGAGGGCCCCAGAACTTTTTCTAAAAGGGCCCCCAATTTTTCTCCTTAATAATACTTTTTATCTTTTCTATCGCTGATCAGCTTTTTATACAGGCTTCTTTTAAGCTGCTAATATAAGAGGTTACTTTTGAAAGATTTTTGTCTTCTCTGTATTCAAAAAGCCTTTTTATTACTGCACTTCCAACAATTACTCCATCACAAACTGGAGCTATACTCTTTATACTTTCGGCACTCGAGATTCCAAAACCAATAAGCATTTTATTCTTTTTTATGATTGACTTTGTCTTTGAAAGCACTTCTATTGTTTCCTCAGAAAAATTTACCCTTTCACCTGTCGTTCCATATACGCTAACGCAGTAAATAAATCCGCTGCTTAGTTCATCTGCTTTTTGAATCCTTTCTTCTGTTGAATATGGTGTAGTTAACATTATGGTGTCAAGTCCTTTGCTGCCACAGCCATAGAAAGAATCATATTCATCAATTGGAACATCTGGAATTATTACTCCATTTGCACCTGCATTTAATGCGTCAGAAAAAAAGTTTTCTACTCCATAGTGTACAATTGGATTAGCATACCCCATAAGGACTATAGGTTTATCAGCTTTCTGTTTTATTGCAGACGTATATTCAAATACCTTCTTTATGTTAACCTTGTTTTCAAGGGCAATCAGCGATGAATTCTGTATAACAGGTCCATCAGCCAGAGGGTCACTAAATGGAATTCCAAGTTCTAAAAGATCTGCACCTGAATCTAGAATGCTTATGGCTAGATCAGAAAAGTTTTTTGCCTCAGGGAAACCTGCTGTTAGGAATACTGATAGCGCCTTTTCATCTTTTTTGTTTATTTCTGAAATATGATCACATAGACGCATATTATAATTTCTCCTCCGTGTACTTGATAATGGTATTTAGATCCTTGTCACCCCTGCCGCTAATGTTAACAACAACAATCTGACTTCTATTTGTTTTAGGCATTAGGTGTTCAAGGTAAGCTACAGCATGTGCGCTTTCTAAAGCAGGTAGTATTCCTTCAAATCTTGAAAGGTCTACTGTGGCCTTTAGGGCTTCATCATCTGTGACTGAAACATAGCTTACTTTTTCACTGTCTTTTAGGAAACTGTGTTCGGGGCCTACTCCCGGATAATCTAATCCGGCAGAAACAGAATAAACTTCATTTATCTGCCCATCTTCATTTTGCAGTACATATGTCCTCATACCCTGGAATATACCATCGCTGCCCAAAGTAAGTGATGCGCAATGTTTGTCGGACTGAAGACCTAAGCCCGCAGCTTCAACACCAATTAGCTTTACATCTTCTTCAAGGAATCTGTAGAACATTCCCATTGCATTACTGCCTCCGCCTACACATGCAAGGATATAATCTGGAAGCCTTCCTTCGTGCTCAAGCATTTGAGTGTATGTCTCATTTCCGATAACTGACTGAAAATCCCTGACTATCATTGGATATGGATGTGGCCCCACGACAGAACCTATTATATAATACGTATCCTTTACATTGGCTACCCAGTCTCGAATAGCTTCGTTTGTTGCATCTTTCAGGGTCTTACTTCCTGAACTTACAGGCCTTACCTCAGCTCCAAGCATTTTCATTCTGAAAACGTTCATCTTCTGCCGCTCTATATCGGTCTCTCCCATGTAGATCTCACACTTAAGACCAAATTTTGCACATACAGTTGCAGTTGCAACTCCGTGCTGTCCGGCTCCTGTTTCAGCTATTATCCTTTTTTTACCAAGACGTCTTGCTAGTAGTATTTGTCCTAAAGTATTATTTAATTTGTGGGCGCCTGTGTGGCAGAGGTCTTCTCTTTTTAAGTATATTTTTGCCTTGCCATAGTGCTTTGTTAACCTTTCGGCATAGGTCAGAGGTGTCTGCCTTCCATTGTAATTTTTTTGAAGGTCGTTTAATTCAGCAATAAAGCTTTCTTCATCTTTTACTTTTTTATAGAGAGCCTCTAATTCTTCAAGAGCATTAATAAGAGTCTCTGGGACATACTTCCCTCCATATTTCCCGTATTTACCTTTTATATCAGGGGATATGTAATTATTTGTTTTTATCATTTATTTATTCCCGTATTTAAATTTAATTTTATTTGTGCTGATCTGTGCTCTGTCTATCTTACTAAAAAAATCAGTGACCTTTTCGTGGTCTTTTTTCCCCGGCTCACTTTCTAATGAAGAGGAAAGGTCAACAGCATATGGCTTAATATTATCCTGAATGAACTTTATATTTTTCGCGGAAATTCCTCCGGCAAGAATTATTTGCCTCTTTAGCCTATCAGGAATAACTTCCCAATTAAACTTCTTCCCAGTGCCGCCATATTGAATATTTGAAAAAGCATCTAATAGTGGCATTGTATTTTTATATTGTTCAAGAGTTGAAAAATCAAAGTTTCCAGTTATTCTGAAGCTTTTTATTACCGGATGATTTATCTGAAAAGCATATTCCGGAGTCTCATCACCATGAAGCTGCACAGTATTTAATTTTAACTTCTCTGCATATAAGTTTACTATTTCTACCGGTTCATTAACAAATACTCCCACCTTTTTTGTCTTTGGAGAGAGCCCCTCAATTATTTTTTTTGCAGAGTCAAATGAGATAAACCTTTTGCTTTTATTGTAGAAAACAAAGCCTAGCATATCTGCTCCCAATTGCTCACAAAAAAGCGCATCTTCAAGATTTGTTATTCCACAGATCTTTACTATCATCTTATGCACAGCTCCCTGAACTCATTTAAGGCTGATCTAATGTCAGTCTTTCTCATAAAGTGCTCTCCAACAAGTACTGCATCTACTCTTGTTGACTTTAGCCTCTGAATATCTTCTGCTTTGCTAAAACCACTTTCAGATACAATTGCAACACTCTTTGGGATTTTACCTGTAAGCTCAATTGTGGTATTAATATCGGTAACGAAATTTGTCAGATTACGATTATTTATGCCTAAAAGTCTGTTTAGTGTAAAGTCTACTTTTTCTAACTGTTCTTCAGAATGGACTTCAAGCAGCACTTCCAGTCCAATTGAATATGCCGATTCAGTAAGACTGTTTATCTCATCTTTTGTAAGAGCTTCAGCTATAAGAAGTATTGCATCGGCCCCAATTGACTTTGCCTGGTAGACCTGAAAAACGTCAATTATAAAGTCCTTTCTTAGAATGGGTATTGTTCTAATCATTGCAATATCTTCCAGAAAAGAAGTATCACCCTGAAAGAATCTCTTGTCCGTTAGGACTGATATTGCACTTGCACCAGAAATCATATAGTCATTTGCAATTTCAAGGTGGTTAAAGTCACATCTTATTAGTCCTTTTGAAGGGCTTGCTTTCTTAACCTCGGCTATTATCGAAATATTATTTTCACTTGTAATTTTATTGTATAAGCTTAGCGACTTTCTGCAAAAAAATGGAGTAGAGGCAAAATCCTTTAAGCTATACTGACTTTTGAGCTGTGCTACTTCAAGTTTTTTCTGATCAATTATCTGCCCGAGTATATTCATGCTGCTTTTGCTCCAAATGATTTAAGTTCGTTTAGCTTTGCAAAGGCACATCCGTTTAATATTGATTCTTCAGCAGCTCGCTTGCACTCTGCAAGATTATCTGAAAAATCAGCTGAATAAAGTGCCATTGCGGCGTTTGCAGCAACAACATAAAAAGCTGAATTCTTTTTCCTTTCCTTTAATAGTTCCATTATTATCTCTGCATTATGCTGAGGTGTATCTCCCTTAAGTTCATCTATCGATATCTTTGGATAGTTAAACGTATCATTTGTTATTTGATATGTGCGGCTTTTTTTTCCATATGAATATTCAAAAATATCAGTCGGCTCTGTTAGTGAAATTTCATCGAACTTATCAGCAGTGTTTATGAAGCACACTTTCTCCATATCAAGGTAAACAGCTGCTTTCGATAAAATATCAGATGCATCTTTGTTGAAGACACCAATGAGCTGCTTTTTTGTCCCTGCTGGATTTGTAAGAGGACCTAGCATATTGAAAACAGTTTTTATTCCAAGCTCGCGCCTTACTACTGCAGCATACTTCATTGCAGGATGAAAATTGGGGGCAAATAAAAATGCAATGCCTATTTCATCTAGAGCTTTCCCGGCTTTTTCAGCTGAAAGGTTGATGTTTATTCCAAGCTCATTTAATACATCGGCACTCCCGCACTTGCTTGAGATTGAACGGTTACCATGCTTTGCAACTCTTACACCAGCCCCTGCAACTACAAATGAGGTAGCAGTTGAGATGTTGAACGTTCCCGAATAGTCGCCTCCTGTCCCGCATACATCTATAAGATTTTCTGTGCTTGTATTAACCTTTATGCTTTTGTTTCGCATAGCTTTTGTAAAACCTGCAATTTCTTCTGGAGTCTCCTTTTTTGCCTTTAAGGCAGTCAGGAACCCGGAAAGCTGGGAATTATTAATGTTCCCACTCATTATCTGATCCATTGCATCGAATGATTCCTCAAACGAAAGATCTTCCTTTGAGATTACTTTTTCTAAATAATACTTTATCATAGTTTTAACCAGTTATTTATTATGTTTCTTCCTTCGTTAGTTAAGATGGATTCAGGATGAAACTGGATCCCTTCAATTGGGTATCTCTTGTGGCGGACACCCATGATAATTCCATCGTCAGTATATGAAGATATCTCAAGCTCCTTTGAAAGGCTTTCCCTTTCAATTATAAGTGAATGATACCTGGTAGCTGTAAACTTCTGCTTTATTCCACTAAATATTGTCTTATTGTCATGACTTATTTCCGATGTTTTTCCATGCATCATCTCAGGAGCCTTAATTATTTTGCTGCCGAAATGATATCCTATGGCCTGATGACCAAGACAAACTCCTAGGGTTGGTATAGTTCTGCTGAACTTTTGTAGTGCAGTCAAAGCAGCTCTTGAATCCTCTGGCCTTCCGGGTCCCGGTGAAATAAGTATTTTATCTGGGGCTATTGCTTTTATGTCTTCTTCATCTGTAAAGTCATTTCTCCTTACAACAAGCTCATGCCCAAAGCTTCCAAGAAGCTGCACAAGATTGTATGTGAAAGAATCATAGTTATCAATTACAAGTATTTTCATCGATTTCTCCTGCATAGATTAAAGCACGGTATAATACCTCAGATTTATTTTTTATTTCTTTTGATTCCATCTCGGGTATGCTGTCTGCAACAATGCCCGCACCTGCTTGCCAGCTGATATTTGATCCTTTTGCAAAAAGTGTTCTTATTGCAATACACATATCAAGATTGCCCGAAAAATCAATGTGCCCAATTGCACCTGCATATATATTCCTTATGCTGTTTTCGTACTGATCAATTAACTGCATTGCTCTTATCTTTGGTGCACCGGAAACTGTTCCGGCAGGGAAGCAGGCCATAAGTGCATCAATTGAATCTTTTCCCTCTGCCAGGTTTCCTTCTACCTGTGAGACCATATGCATTACGTGAGAGTATTTCTGTATGGCCATCTTTTGTGTGACCTTTACCGAATTATATTCGCATATACGTCCCAGATCGTTGCGCCCAAGATCAAGAAGCATTACATGCTCTGCCAGTTCTTTGGGATCATTAAGCATCTCTTCTTCAAGTGCTTTGTCTTCTTCAGGCGTTTTCCCCCTTTTTCTTGTTCCTGCAATTGGCATTGTCTCTGCCTTACCATCTTTTACTTTTAAAAGATTTTCTGGGGATGTACCTATTATTGTCATATCATCCAAAAGTTCAAGGAAATACATGTAAGGGGAGGGGTTAAGAATTCTAAGTGCTCTGTAGACATTCAGAAGGTCACCTTTATATTCAGAAGAGAAGCGTTTTGAAAGCACTATCTGGAAGATGTCTCCGCTTGTAATGTTCTGTTTGCTTTGCAGTACTAACTGCTTAAAATCTTCTTCCTTTAAGTTGCACTTTACTTCACCCAACAGGCTGAAATTACTTCTGAAACTGATAGGCTTTGAAAGCTCTTCTTTTAAGTCCTTTAGAGTTGCCTTTGCAGCATTGTAAGCAGCCTTTAGGTCAGTGCCTTTTTCTATTTCAACATTAGTAATAAGAATTATTTGGTGCTTGTAGTGATCAAAAACAATGAGAGTATCATATAGGCCAAGAATGGAATCGGGATTTTCCCGGTTGGTCTTAAACTTAACAACATTTTCAATTAGCCCAATGTTTTCATAACCAATATATCCTACAATACCGCCTGTAAAGAAACTGAGCTCATCTAATCTTGGATATTTTTTTGAGAACATCATATTCTGCAGATAATAGAATATATTATCTTCAAGCTCTGTGCGCTTCCCATTTTCAAAGACTGAGAGTTTGTTTGCGCAGTTTGATAAGATCATCTTGGGGTCTTTGCCGATAAAAGAATATCTCCCTATAGATTCTCTTGCTTCAACAGATTCCAGAAGAAAGCAGTTTTTATCTTTCTCTCTTATTTTAAGATATGCCAGCACTGGTGTAAGCATATCAGCAGTTATTTTCTCATAGACCGGAATAAGATTATATTCTTTTGCCAGTCCTTCAAATTCTATAAAATTCACTCAGCATTTTCTCCTATGGATAAAAAAAAAGCCCCTCTTAGAGAACTAAGAGAGGCTTTTAGATTTTCAAAATCTATATCATACACACACTTTAATTCACTAAGGCTCCTGAATTAGTTATAGGCCACCAATTTCCCCAGAAGGACAAAGTGAGATTAAGGCTATATGTGCTATTTTCGATTTTCATATTTGTAATGTTCAATATATTAAAAATATAAAGGCTTTGTCAATACTTCGCCGGCATTTTTTTGATCGCAATTATTATAAACTGTATAAATTTCTGCATAAATGTACTGAAAAGTTAGCGTATTGGGGAAATTATGGTATTGAAATAGACAAGAACAATTTAATTATTCTATGTAGAATAAAAAAGGGAATTAATATAGAAACAAAATAATTACAGAAGTAAACTTGCCTTAATATCATGAAAGGCTTTTAAGAAAGGAGCTAACATGCAAAGGTTTACTCGTATTTCTTTCTGGTTAACCACACTTATGCTTCTTCTTATTCTTGCTTCAACAGAAAACTTATCTGCCCAGACTACAGGAATAATCAGAGGAAGCGTAAAACAATCAGACGGCACTGCCGTCCCATATGCTACAGTTACACTATTAAATACTCCCTTGGGAGCAGCTTCAGATGCGCAAGGAAATTACTTAATTACTAAAGTTCCGGCTGGAAGCTACCGCCTCAGGGCTAGTGCAATTGGATATAAAACTACAACTCAATCTATAACTGTCACATCTGGTGGTACTGCTACACAGAACTTTACCTTAGCACCAGATGTACTTAATATGCAGACCGTTGTAGTTACGGGTACTATTTCACCAATTCCAAAACAGGAATCATCTGTTGCTATCAGTACTCTTACACCACTGCAGCTTGAACAGGCAAATCCCAGAAGCACAACAGAAGTATTACGTTATGTTCCTGGCTTTACAAGAGTTGAGAGCTCTGGCGGTGAGGTAAATGAAAACATTAGCGTAAGGGGAATTCTTGGCGTTGAATATGTAATGTTTATGGAAGATGGACTGCCTGTTTTCCCAACCATGCATACTTTCTTTATGAATGCAGATAACCTTTTCCGTGATGACGAAAATATTCAGGGTGTAGAAGTCGTTCGCGGCGGTAATTCTGCATTATTTGGATCAAATACTCCTGGTGCTATTATTAACTTCATCAATAAAACTGGCGGCCCGAGTTTTGGCGGCGTTGTAAAAGCATCTGGAGGAACTGAAGGATTAGCAAGATACGACTTTAATGTCAACGGCCCATTTACAGAGGATCTGAGATTTAACCTTGGAGGATTTTATAGATTTGACAGAGGTGTTAGATACCCTGGTTTCCCTGGTGTAAGGGGTGGACAGTTAAAGGGGAGTATTACTAAACTCCTTGATAACGGCTATATTAAAACCTCATTTAAGGTAATTGACGACAGAAACCAGTTTATTCTACCATTGCCATTTCAGAATCCGGATGACCCTACATTTGTCCCGGGATTTTCAAGATATGGAGCAATGAATACCGAAGAGGCAAATAACGTTGCTGTTCCTACTCCCTCGGGAGATATGCCATATCCTCTGGAGGATGGACTGAGGACCCAGGCATACTGGCTTACTGGTGATGTGAGCTTTAACTTTACTGGCGACTGGACATTAAGAAATATGGCGCAGTATATGCAGAATAATCAGGGGTGGAATGGCATCTTTACAGGTCAGCCCACAAATGCAACCGAGTGGGTAAATAGCCTTAAATTGCCTGCTGGAACCACTTACGGACTATTCTATACTAATTACCGCGACCCTGTTACAGGTAAAAAACTCCCATTTGATATGACAGCTAATGATGGCCTTGCTTTCCTTTCTCCAAGCACTCTTGTTACTGTTCAAAAACCCATGTCAGCTTTTCAGGATCAGGTCCAGATACAGACGACTATTAATAAAAAGCATACTATTTCTATGGGATTGTATTTTGCAAACTATACGCAGACTAACAGATGGTCCTTTGGCGATATTCTCATGGATGTAAGAGATAATCCACGCTTGGTTGACCTGGTAACCTACAGAGGCGGCGATACTGTCGCATATACACAAAATGGCTTTAGAAACTTTGTGTCTTTATACAGAAATGGTACCGGGACAACTACAATATTTTCTGCTATGCTTGGCGGATCGTTTCAACTTTTGGATAGACTGCGCCTGGATCTTGGGGGTAGATATGAAACAGATGACTACGTTCAGAGCGCTGAAAACCAGACTACTGTTGATCTGGATGCTAATCCTGCTACTATTTACAATAACGAGCAGTGGGGAAACAAAACCTTCAGACACTTTAGCCGTACAATTAATGACTGGGCCTTATCCGGCGGATTAAACTTTGCTCTTACTGATCAGGTTGCTATTTATGCACAGGCTAGCCGTGCTTACAAGATGCCTGCTCTTGATGAGTTTTTAGATGCTCAGGCTCAGGACCAGATTAACTTGTTTGAGAATAGAAGAGTTTATATGTATGAAGGTGGTGTAAAGTTCTCTTTAGCTGAACTCGCCTTTACACTAAACGGCTTCTGGGTAAAACTAACTAATAATGTCGGACAGGGATTCGAAATTAATCCTGCAACGGGTCTGGGACGATGGGTAATTAGAACCGATCCCGATAGTAGATCTTATGGCGCTGAATTTGAACTATCGTTTACCCCTATCCTAGGACTGAATTTCCTCGGCGTTGGTACTTATACAAAGGCTGAAACTGTTGAAGCTGCCGGAGCAGCACTTACTGCTGGTGGCATACCAAAGTTTATTGGCAATTTTACACTAAGCTATAATTTAATGGGATTTGCAGCCTATGCCGACTTCCATTACGTTGGAGCTCGTGACCTAGTAAATGCAATTTATGATCAGACTCTTGGCCGCTATACTACTTATCAGGCATTCCAGACTTTACCTTCTTACAATTATATGAATCTTGGCTTGAGCTATACAATTCCTAACCAGGGACTTAGATTGAACCTTGACTTATTAAATGTATATCAGTCCTTAGGACTTGAAGAAGGAAACCCAAGACTGCCTGGAGTTAAGGCTTTTTACTTTGTTGCAAGGCCAATTCTTCCAAGAAGACTAACAGCTTCACTCAGATATGCGTTTTAACTATTATGAATTATTATGGAATGATTACAGGCCTGGATCAATTCCAGGCCTGGAAAAGTTCCAGGCCCTGTAGCTCGGATAATAAAATACCTATTGAAAAATTTCGAGGCTAATTGAACTCTTAAGGATGAAATCTTATGAAGAACATCATTCGGAATCTTTTCCTTCTATTTATTATGAGTAATATAATTTCTGCACAGGAGAGTAACTTTATCCTTTCAACTCAGCATTTTTTGCCATATTTCCCGACTTATATAGGTAATGGCTATTTTAGCCTCTCTTCCTCCCAGCTTGCTACAACTGCATCTGAGTCTTATATGATAGCCGTATATGACCATGGAAAAGATGACATACCAAGAATAGCATGCCTGCCCTCCTGGAACGAAATCAACTATTTTAATGGAAGCAAGTGGTTAAATGATTCAGCTAAAGATCTGATGAAAGACTCACTTGAGTTCAGCAGTTACAAACAAACCCTGGATATGTATAATGGACTTCTGGAAACAAGCTATCGCTGGACAACCGGACAAAAAGTATCTGAGCTTGGAGTTGTAAGTTTTGTATCAAGAAGTAACAAAAACCTGGCCGTTATTAAGCTCGACCTCAAAACAAATTTTACAGATACCGTAAAGCTTCTGTTTCCCTTAAGTGAAAGAGAGCCTGTTAAAAGAATGCCTCTTGCCAGACTTGAAAAAATTGAACCTGATACTTCTGGTAACTGGCCAAAGCCTTGGTATCCGGGCTTTATTAGTGTGCTAAGTGCAGCTTCTTCTTCTTTAGATGAAAATGATATTAATATTCACATGCTTTCCAAATGCGATGGCCGTAATACAAAAGTCGCACTGGCCGCAGAAATACTTTTTGAAAATCTTCAAAAACCTTTGATAACTTCACAAAAAACTCCAGGAACAGCCTCAATTGAAATTAAATTCCTGGCTGAAAAAGGGAAAAACTATACATTTTATAAATTGGTCTCAGCTGCATCTGATAATACTGAGAAGGCTCAGACTAATATAGAAAAAATGGTTAGGGAAAATTGCAAACAAGCTAGGGCTGTGGGATATAATAAACTACTTACAGATCACAAATCAGCATGGAACAAGCTCTGGGAAACAAACATTGTTGTTAAAGGTGATGATAATTTTCAAAGAGTTATTCATTCAATGATGTATTATCTTTTATCAAGTATTGCAGAAAATACTGATTTTAGCCTGCCTCCAATGGGACTCTCTTCAAGCGGTTATTATGGACATGTGTTCTGGGATGCAGATACTTATATGTTTCCCCCTTTACTTCTTATGCACCCAGATATGGCTAGGTCCATGGTAAGCTTTAGGTTTAATACGCTTAAAGCCGCACAGGACAACGCAAGAAAGAATAACTATAAGGGAGCAATGTATCCTTGGGAATCTGATGAAATAGGGGAGGAGACAACTCCATTCTTTGCTTACCAGAATGCTTTAAGAGAAAATCATATAGTTGGTGATGTGGCTCTGGCGCAGTGGCAGTATTTTCTTGCCACAAAGGATACTAACTACCTTAGACAAAAGGGCGCAAAAGTTATTTTTTCAACAGCTGACTTCTGGACAAGCAGGGTAAACTATAATAAGAAAAAAGACAGATATGAAATTGGTAAGCTAGTTTCTGTAAGCGAGAGTATGAAAGATGTCAATAATGAGACCTATACTAACACAGTAGCAAAGATCAACCTTGAGATTGCACAAAGAGTTAGCGATATACTAAAGACTAAAAAAAATCCCGATTGGGAAAAAGTTAGCAAAAAAATGTTTATCCCATTTGATGAGAAAAATCAATATCACCCTACATATGAGAATGCTTTGCCTGGTACTAAAGAGAGCACTGAATTCTGGACAAGCGTTGCTCCTCTTCTGAGCTTCCCATTGCAGCTCCCAATGAGCAAAACAGCTAAGAGAAATGACTTTCTAAATGCTGTAAGAGGTTTAGAGGAAATAGGTGCGGGGGCCAATATGGGAATTAACTTCCTTCCTATTATTGCAGCTGAACTTGGAAATGATAGCCTTTTTAATCTTACACTTGAAAAAACTTATAAGGGCTTTCTGCGGGCTCCTTTTAACGTCCTTGCTGAAACACATACAAATCATTCTGTTAATTTCATTACAGGAGCCGGCGCTTTCCTTCAACAGGTTATTTTTGGTTATACTGGCTTGCGGCTTACAGAAGAAGGATTAACGAAAAATTTTGAACCAATGCTTCCAAAAAATATCAGTTCGATGAGACTAATAAATTTTTCTTTCAAAAATATGAAGTATAATATTAGTGTGGAAGGTAAAAATATAAAGCTTGAACCTTTGCGCTAAAAGTAGTTCGGATCCGGAATTCATATGCCTGATATTAATCATTCGTCGGAATTCCGGACCCTGAATTATTATGTCTATTTAGTGTTAAGAAAATCTTCCGGCTAGTTTATTTAGCCTTTTTTTACTTTGAAAAGATCTTTCTTACTTAAGCATTATCATCTTACCAGATTTTACAAATTGACCACTGTTTAGCTGATAAATATATATTCCGCTTGAAAGACCATTGCCGTTACTATCTTTGCCGTTAAATAATACTGAATGATAACCTGCTGTCTTGAATTCGTCTACTAGAACTCTAACCAGTTGTCCCAGACTATTATAAACCTTAAGCGTAGTATATGTATCTAAAGGAAGATCATATTTTATAATAGTAGTTGGGTTAAATGGGTTAGGCATATTCTGCTGAAGTCCAAATTCAGCAGGTATGAGCTTGTCTACAGACTCTGTAATCTCTGGAGAAGCCTTCTTCTGGAAGATCTGTTTACCATTCAGGAGATTATATAGATGGAATTCTTCATTTCTGCTGAAAACCGTATAGCCAATGACTGTGGCCTTCCAGGTTCCGGCTATTGGATTAGTCAGTGTAACTATCTCTGGCATTTTTAGAGTTTGTCCATCTGGTGCATTGTCTGCATTTACATCTACATTTATAATTTGGCCGTTTGGATCAGTAAGTATAACGTCAAGATCATTTGTTGGATAGGTCTCCCAACCCTTTGTCCAGTATAATCTTGTCTCAAGACTCTGAGTGCCTTGTGGAATATTAAATGTCATCTCTTTTACATCGCCTTCTGCTATCTTACTGCCAAGAGTAGGTGCAATATTATTGTGGGTCTCTGTCGCTATCGATATATTAGCTGCAACTTTGCCCGCATTGGTCCAGTCCCCTAGAATTGTTACTCTAAGCAATCCCATAGACAGGTCCTGTCCTTCAAGAACAAAAGTCTGATCTGAAGAAAGATAAGCCGGAGTCCCTTGCAAATAGTCTCCTGTAGAAGTTATTGCTCCCTGTATGGCTACAAGTATGTCATCTTTAAATAGAGGGTTCTGCTGATCACTTGGCAGCTCAGGAGTAATATTTGAAATAGATATTGTTATTTTCTGTGTGGTCCTTGGTACAGGATAGAAATATTCAGCCCTTTGACCTGGACGAAGTAGTCCTGTAAAAGCAGTAAAAGGAGTCGAGCTAACAATACTGATGTTATCCTGCAGTGCTATATTAGCTGCAACATTCAAACCCGATCTGCCAATATCTAGTGGATTGCTTACTCCAGCAGTAAGCTTCTTGTAGGCTTTATTGACATTCAGGAATCCAAAACCTTGATCCTGCAGGCCTGGATTTTCTGTCAATTGATCCTTGTCTGTTCCATTAAGTAATGCAGCCCTTACTTGGTCAGGAGTTGCTGATGGATTAGCAGATATAAGAAGTGCTGCTGCTCCTGCAACTGTTGGAGCCGAAAACGATGTACCGCTGCCCCATATTATTCCTCCTGTTGCTGTCTGCATAAAACGCCAGTCTCCGGGTGCCGTTATATCAGGATCGGGACGTCCATCTGCATTCGGACCACGTGAACTGAAATATGTTGTCATATGATTGTTTACAGGACGGAATAGATATCCATAGTTTGCTCCATACTGATAATCTCTTAATATACGTTCATGTGTGGCATCACTTGTTGCTCCTACTGTTACAACATCAATGCAATCCCCTGGATCTCCAATTGTCATGCCCGATGGACCTTCATTTCCTGCAGATACTACAACCAGCATTCCATCATCTATTGCGCGTTGAACTAATGAGGCATAGTCAGGATCATGACCTGCAAATAATGTCGCCCCGCCTAGACTCATATTAATTATCCGTATATTTAAGCCTCCCGCACCCTGATTATATTGTTCCTTTAGCTCAATTGCTCTTTCTAGGGCTGCTGCTATTACACTTGAAGGTGTGCTGGCTCCATTTGTCTTAAATACCTTCAGTGCATAGAACAGTGCTCCGGGTGCCTGTCCGACCATGGGTATTCCATCAATGCCTGTCCCAAAATAATCTTTTATTACTGAATTAGGTGCATAGTTCTTTACTGCATTTTGAATCCTTGGACTACTAAATCCGAAGATCGCATTTGCTCCAACGCAGCAGGCTACGGCAGTTCCATGCCAATAATTTTGTGGACTTGTGGCTGGTATACCATCACCCGTAAAATTCTCTCCTCCTAATATTCTGCTTGAAACAGCTACGGCTTGTGTCGATACTCCCGCATCTATTATTGCTACAATTACCCCTTCTCCAATATGACCTGTTTCTTTAATAAATTTGTTTGCATTGGTCAGCTTATTGGTATATGGATCGTAATTTGCCGGATCGGCTTGATATGCTTGCTTGATCTCATCAGGGTTTAACCCTTCTGTCTTCTCGGCATTTACAAAAACATTTCCCATGATATTTCCGTAAATTCCTCTTTGCAGATTTTTATCATCTGGGATACTAACCATTAAATCCTTTACTGAATTGAGTACTTCCGGCATTCTTATTATACTTTGTACTTTGTCTACTGGAAGTGTTACAGCTATGGCCTGAACAAATTTGTGCTCGATATTAACTTGCCCTTTAACAGCTTCGATTGCTTGTTTGACTTTTGCATAATCGCTTTGCTTAACTGAAAGAACTAGCCTTACACTATTTTCAGTTTGAGCAAACGACAGTGCGCAGAGAAGAAAAATAAAAACTAAAGAGAAAAACCTTCTTCCCGAAAAAAACGTAGATCCTGACATAAAGACCTCCTTTTTTTTGTGTTTGAATAAGCTTAACTGAAGTAGTTATGAGAAATATTTAATTTGACTGGTTAATCATAAAAGTTGGGTATAGAATAAAACCAGTTTACCGTGAATAAATAAAATCAATTCCCTTTTATCTATTAATATTCTATAAGCGGAAATATTTATTATTAAGTGGATCCATTTAAAGGTGAGCATAGAGGCAAATAGATGCCCTGCAGATAAAAAAGTATTCAAATGTAATAGGCATTTGCAGAATATTAAAACCAAAGAAATGAAAATAGTGGAGATTCAAATTAAGAGGCAAAAATAAGGAGGCAAAAATAAGGAGTTTGGCTCCTTGATATATTGTTTGTTTTCATTTATGTTTCTTCAGATTTTTTTACCTCTTAATTTCGGAGCCTTTTCTATGGTTTTCTTTAAGTGCTCGAAAAGTACTTCCGCTTTTTTTCTTTTTATTTTTATCTTATTGTTGAACTCTTCTAATGTTAGTGCTGCTGGAAAAGGCAAACTCCGGGGCTTTGTAACTGATTCCACAAAGGGTGAAGCAATTCCTTATGCTAATCTGGCACTTAAGGCTACTCCTTTGGGATCGCCAAGCGATACAAAAGGTTATTATTTTGTCCCATCTATTCCTGCTGGCCGGTATGTTCTTGTTATCTCTTGCCTTGGCTATCAGACACAGGAAAAAAATGTTGAAATAAAAGAAAATGAAATAACTCAAGTCGATATTAAACTTGTTCCTACAAGCATAAAACTTCAGGAAATCTCCGTTATTGGACAAAAGTCCGTTAGGGAAAATGAAATTGACCTTGGCCTGCAGAAAATTAATGCAAGTGAACTTAAAATGATCCCATCTGGACTTGAGTCTGATATTTTTAAGGCACTCCAGTCTACTCCTGGTGTTAGCTCAACAGGAGATATAACAGCCAGACATTATGTCCGCGGCGGAAGTAGCAATCAGAACCTTGTATTGCTTAATGGCGTTAGCGTTTATAATCCTTTCCACGCCCTCGGAATCTATAGCGCAATTGACCCTGAGATGATCTCTGTGGTCGAGTTCTATAAAGGGGGCTTTGGCCCTGAATTTGGCGGCAGACTTTCCTCTGTTATGAATATAATTACAAGAGATGGTAATAAGAACCGGTTAGAAGCTTCCGGAACAGCTGGACTTCTCTCTGGTAAAGCTTCAGTTGAAGGGCCTATTCCTGGTGGATCTTTTATTATGACGGGTAGAAAAAGCTACTACTCTAAGTCACTTAGCAAATACTTTAATGGAAAAGATACTCCTTTCGATTTTTATGACGCTTCTTTTAAGGCAAACTTCTCATTGCCTGGAATAATGAAAAATGGAAAATTTATCGTTCATGGATTCCTTTCCGGTGATAAAATAAAAAACAATGACCCAATGATTGAAGACTACGACCTGAAAAATAATATCCTGGGATTAAATTGGTATCAGGTCTGGTCTAGTCCTTTGTTTTCGGTTATTTCAGTCTCTTATAGCGGATTTGATGGTCAGGTCATTCCAAACCTTAGCCAGGCTAAAACTCGCTCTAATACTGTTAGTGATATCTCGACAAATTGGGCATTTACATATATTTATGATAGTAAGGATGAAATTGATTTTGGCTTGGATCACAAATATCTTAAGACTGATCTGAAACTTCAAAATCTATTTAATCAGGAATCCGGCCTGAAAAAAGATGCTACTGCTCTTGCGGCTTATATGAAATATAAGTTTTACCGATATGAGGACTTTGGCATTGATCTTGGCATGCGGCTTAATCTTCTTTCTCTTGCTAAGAAAATTCCACTGATTATTGAACCTAGATTTAATTTTACCTGGCGCTTGTCTCCACTATTTTCTGTTAAGGCCGCCCTCGGTAGGTTCTCTCAGGAAGTTACTACTCTTGCTAATGAAAATGAAATCGTCAGTGTGTTCGAACCCTGGACAATCCTTCCTGACAACCTGGCCTCCTCCGAGGCTACACACATGCTTTTAGGTTTCCAGGCATTCTTAAGCGAAAGTTTTAATGTCGAGGTCGAGAGCTATTACAAGTCTCTTAAGTTCCTTGCCGAACCAAATATGAAAAAATTCCTTCCCGGCGATCCTGACTATGTTAATATAGACGGACAGGCTTATGGCTTTGAACTGCTGGCTAAGTATCAAAGCAGTGACTTTTATATGAAAACCGGTTATTCACTTAGCTGGTCATATAAACTTAATAATGGTATTAAATATTTCCCAAGATATGACTACAGACATTCTCTTAACGTTCTGCTAGGATATAATTTAGGATGGGGATTTTCTGCCGATGCATCCTGGACATTTAATTCAGGTATGCCAGGCAGTACAATTACTGGATTTTATGAGCGCTTTACTATAAATGACGTCTCCTCTTTAGATCCGGAAATAACTCAACCCGCCGTTCTGTGGGATAGAATTAACATGAAAAGACTCCCTCTTTATCATAGACTAGACCTTGGATTGTCTAAAAGACTAAAACTTGATTTTGCTGATTTTGAAATTAATGCAAGTGTAATTAATGTCTATGACAGGAAAAATCTTTTTTATATAGATCTTAAGACCGGAAAAAAAGTCTACATGCTTCCTTTCTTCCCATCTATTTCAGTAAAGGCTTCAATATGAAAATAAGATTTGCATATATCTCTTTATTAATTACTCTGTCGTTACTTAACATTGCTTGTGAAGAGGACTTTAATCCAAAGACCGCCATACGCAATGATCTCTATATAGCAAATTGTACGATAAGTACTTATGGGGGTGTTTATTCCTCTCCTAGTGTTAAACTCGTCCTTAGTCGACCCTACGATGTTAATGGATTCGTAGCGCAAAATCCCGATAGTAGTATGTGTATAAATGGAGCAGAAGTTATATTTACTTATGCTAATAAAGATTACGTGCTTGTGGATTCTGTACAGTTAAGGGATAAGCTGGATGATGGCACCTATAGATATTATTATAAAAAATTGCATTATTACTATTCTCCTAAAATGCTTATGTCAAAGTCCGAATATGGCCGTGATAATTGCAAAATTGTAGTCAAAATGCCCGATGGCCATATCCTTTCTGCGGAAACTACAACTCCGCTTATACTTCAAATTGAATCTAACAGAACCTTTAATCACGGCATAACTACTAATGTTAATAGCTTTTATTGGGGCACTTCACTTACATTTTCGTGGGGAGAAGATATATTTCCTGACCACTTGTTCTTTTCAAAATTCTCAATAAATGCTACTAATCTAAAAACAGGCCAAAGCTTTGATGTGGAAATCCCATTAAAATATGTAAGTAAAAATGGACAATCTATTCCGGTTTATCCTAACCCAAACAATGGCCCTTCGGTTTCGTACGAATATTCTGCAATTGATTTTGCAATGAAATCTATCGCTTCCTTTGCATCTGATCCATCCGATATACGCATTAATGGTGCTTCATTTATAATAACTGATTATGACAGAAATCTGGCCGCTTATTATTCCAGTACAAATGGCTACCTGGATAGCTATTCAATTCGTCTGGATGAAAATACATACTCAAACATAATAGGAGGTCTGGGTATTTTCGGCTCTTATAAAGTTAACTCAAGGACTTTTTCTGTTGATAGAGATTATGTCCATTCCTTCGGATACAAAACAAATGCTGACTGATCTCCTACTAAAACAAATAAAAGATATTATCGGATTCTTAAATGCAATTTTGCATTTAAGAGAGATAGGTGATCACTGAAGCTGGAAAATTTAAGTTGATGATTTTATAAAAATCTTCTTGACAACGAAAATAAATTCTTCTAATTTTAGCTTAATCGATAAAGTAAATGATGACTTTGGCGTTTACGACATTACAAGATCTCTGTTAGGCTTGGTTTTAGGACTATTATTTTGAGTTTCCTTAAAAGTAGCACAACCTAATTATTGGGAGTAATTGTATGAAATTCTTGTCTAAGGGAAAACTATTATTTCTCTTCCTGCCTCTTTTTGCTTCTACAATAACGCTTGCCCAAGGCGGCTTGCGCGGAACTATCAAAGACTCACTGACGAACACTCCACTTGTTGGCGCTAGCATTTATATCAAGGGGACTTCGCTTGGCGCTGCTACTGACGTTGAAGGACTATATAAGATCCCTAGAATTCCTGAAGGATCTTATTTCGTCAGAATATCCTATATAGGCTATAAAACAAAAGAAGTTATTGTAGATATAAGAGAAGACCAGGCAAAAGAATTCAATGAATTACTTACACCAGATTTTATTGAAGGTGCAACTGTACTTGTTACAGGACAGGCATTAGGTCAAGCCGCGGCTATTAATCAGCAGGTGAGATCTAATACTATTATAAATGTTGTGTCTGAAGAAAAAATCCAGGAATTGCCAGACGCTAATGCAGCTGAAGCAATTGGCCGACTGCCTGGTGTGGCTCTTCAACGCTCTGGCGGCGAGGCAAATAAAATTGTAATGCGTGGAATGAGCGATAAATTCGGGACTGTTACAGTTGATGGCATCCGCCTTGCTCCTACAGATGCTGACTCAAGAGGTGTCGACCTGAGCACTGTTTCTCAAGGCTCACTTGCAGGCATTGAACTCTTCAAGGCTCTAACACCAGATAAGGATGCCGATGCAATTGCTGGCTCTGTTAATCTTGTAACTAAAAAAGCTCCCGAAAAAAGATTATTAAGACTTGATGCAAAAGGCATTTATAACCAGCTCGATAATACCGCAAAGCAATATGATTTTACACTTCGCTATGGCGAAAGATTTTTTTCGGATATTTTGGGACTTCAGCTCTCGGGCAACATTGAAAGAAGAAACAGAAGTAATGAAAACATTGGACTAGCCTATAATCAGAACTTTGACGGAAAAGGTACTAATTACATTATCACAGATTTTAATGTGAATTATAGAAATGAGATTAGAAAAAGAGGAGGTTTAAGCTTATTATTTGATGTAAATACTCCTGAAGGTGGAACGATAAGGCTAAGTGGTATCTATAATAAAACAAACAGGGACTATACTCTATATAATAGAAATTATCCATATAGTACCGAAGTAGTCTATAATGCACAGAACGTTGAGCAGGAGATAAATACTTTTAATAGTTCACTTAGAGGTGATAATAACCTTTTTGGCTTTGAAACTAACTGGGGACTGTCCTTTGCTCAATCAAAAGGTGATAACCCGTATGACTATTCTCTTCAGTTTAATGAGCCATCATTACTTGATAATAGCGGCAATCCTGTTTCAGGTATGAACACAAAGACTATTCCTACATTGAAGGATTCTCCTGAAAAACTGATCCCTTATGCTCTCAATAATTTTAGCAAAGCTACTCTTAACTGGGCATTCTTTAGAACAGAATATAATATCGATAAAGAGAAAACTGCTTTTGTCGATGTCTCTAGAAAATATACTCTCAGCGATGACCTTGCCGGTGAATTTAAGTTTGGAGGAAAATATAGATATAAGAACCGCTTCAAACAAAGTACAGAAAACCTCTCTCCTTATATTACCGAGCCTTTTAGAAAATATTATATTGCCTCTGATGGCTCAGTACAAATAAAAAACTTTGCCGGAACATACTTTGAAAACCTTTTTACAGATGGTGGAAAAATACTATTTACTAATTTTTTGGACCCAACACCTGTAAACAGAAACCTTTATTCAAAATATGAACTCAATCCTTTAGTTAATCCGGATAAACTGCGCCAGTGGTATGAGCTTAATAAAAATGGTGTTGCTACTTTGGATGGTAAAGACGCAGAATATAAAACGAATTTGGAAGTACAGGCAGATTATTATGATATAGTTGAACGCATTTCAGCTGCTTACCTTATGAATACTTTTAACATCGGTGAATTTGCTACTGTAATTGCAGGACTAAGAGTTGAAAATGAAAAAAATGATTATCTTTCAAAATATTCAAAAGGAGCTCTTACTGGCTATCCGGCTCCTAGCGGTCAATTAAGAGATACTCTTGCTACACACAATGAAACTATCTGGCTGCCAAATGTTAACCTAGTACTAAGACCAACTGAATACCTCAATATTCGTCTGGCTGCTTATAAAGCGCTTGCAAGACCCGACTTTAATCAGCGGCTTGCTAATTTTGTAGCAAGAACTAGCGGCACTACAATTCCGGGCATTACTAATAACGTTGTCCTTTCAATAGGTAATCCAAATTTGAGATCAGCACAAGCCTGGAATTTCGAAGTCAATACATCTTTGTTTAGTAACGACCTTGGACTTTTCTCTGTATCTGCATTTTATAAAGAAATTAAAGATATGTTTCATATGGTAAATGGCCTGCAGGTTTCGGCAAAATCAAACGAAGAGAAAAGGCTGTTCGACAGCTTGGGGATTAAAGCTCAATCACCTTTTGTTCAGGGAACATTATATGCTTTAACAACCCCATATAACTCCGGAAAACCTACTAAGGTATGGGGCTTTGAGGTTGAACATCAGGCTAGAATGAAATTCCTCCCTGGATATCTGCAAAATATTGTCCTTAGTTATAACTTCTCTGTTGTTAGATCTGAAACATATGTACTCTCATCAGAGACTCGAATTGACTCATCTGTAGTAATTATACGAGGTAAAGAAGTTTGGCATACTTTCCCTGTGACTGTAAATAAAGAAACAAAACAGAAACTGGAAGGCCAACCAGAGTTCTTCGGCAATATTGCTTTTGGATATGAGCTTGGCGGATTCTCAGCTAGACTTTCTTTCTTCTATAATGGCGAATTCAACACTTCATTTACACCAGATAATAGAACTAATATTGTTCAGGGACGCTATACCAAGTGGGACCTTGCTGTAAAGCAAGATATTAACAGAAATGTGTCTTTGTTCTTTAATCTTAACAACTTTACTAACGTCGAGGAATTTACAAATATCAATAATAAAGTTACAGGATGGAACTTGCTGCAAAACAGCCAGAGATATGATATGACAGGCGATCTGGGAGTAAGAGTCACTTTATAACAAGCGAAATAAAAAATGGGAAGTAAAAAGGTAAAATGGTATTTGGTTTACAACCTTCTTACTTCTTTTTCTCCTGAAAAAAAAGCTCGTTTCACATAATAAATTATTGTAAAACTAAATCATAATTCCCTGGAGGCTATCAAAATGAAAAGTTTACGTAAGGCCTGTATTATGTGTTTTATTGTTCTTTTTCCCTTGTGTAAGATCTCCTTTGGACAAACCAATCATGACAAAGTGATCTTGCCAAATGACAAAGGTGGACCAAAATACCTTAACGATGCAATTGTCGGTGATACACTGGCAAATGGCCAGAGGGCCGATCCTAACCGTGTTTATATACTAAAAAGAGATGGTATTTATCTGGTCAATAGTGTCATTACAAATACTGGCTACACATTAACTATGAAATCAGAAAATGGCCCTGGCTGGAAGCCGTTTATATATCTGGATAATAACCCTGTAAGTAAAGTTCCACCAGGTCAAATGGTACTTATTAAAGCTGATCTGACTCTGAAGAATATTGTAATGTCTGGATTCTTTGAACCCCTAGCAGAAAATCTTGGCGGTCTCCAGGGAGCTTTGTTCAATACAGGTTCAGCAGGTGTTAATATCGTTATCGATAGCTGCATTCTCAATAATGTCAATGGTAACCATATTCGTACTGATCAGGCACCCCACCTTGTTAAAGTTACAAATACAATTTTCGCAAACATGGGATATCTTGGACGCTCAAATCTTGGCGCTGGAAAAGGTCTGGATGTAAGAAGCGGTTCTGTTGATTCGCTTATTGTTCAAAATTGTACATTTGTTAACTGGCAAGACCGCGTTATACGCCACTTCTCAAGTACAGCTCCAATTAAATATCTTCTTTTCGACCATAATACTCTTGTAAATGGTATGTCTTATCATGGTTTACTTTCTCTTGGTAAAGTTGGTTACCAGGTAAATATAACAAATAACCTCCTTTGCGATGCTTTTGCTTTGGGAAATGACTCTGATTATGTCCGTCAGGCTGAGTTTACCGATAGTGGTGAAAAAGATAAGTGGGGAGGCGCAAGAATGACTTGGGTTATAACAAGTCCTAACGATACGACAAAATATACAATAAAGAATAATTATTACTGCATTTCAGCTGAAGGACAAGCTTTCTTTGATAAATATAAAGCTGCAGGCATATCAGAGGGAACCCCTCTTACATGGTTTGTTAATAAAAAGCTTGGGGCAGATTCTACAAAGGCTTTCATTAAACTTGCTACACCTATTGCCCTAAAAAATGTACCGAAACTAATGACTAAGTTTATGGAATGGTATAGGGATCCTGCAGGCGCTAATAAAACTAAATCAACGACCAATTGGAAAACTGATTTTGATTATGACCGCAGAAGCTCAGATTATTATTATGACTCTCTTAACTGCTCTTATCCAACTACTTCTCCTGCCTTTACTGGCTCGACAACAGGTGGACCAGTCGGCGCTCTAACGTGGTCCTCTGCAACAGGCGTTGACCGTATTTCAAATACTATTGTAAGTAACTATTCTCTTGAGCAGAATTATCCAAATCCTTTTAATCCTTCAACTAATATTGTTTTTAATTTGCCGAAGGAATCTAAAATTTCTGTTGTTATTTACAATTCTCTTGGACAGGAAATAAAAAGACTAGTTAATAATCAGCAGATGAATAGTGGTAGATTTAATGTCATTTGGAACGGAAGAGATTCATTCGGCAAGGTTGTCTCTTCAGGAATTTATTTCTATCAGCTTATATCAAATGATGTAATGATCTCAAGGAAAATGCAACTGCTAAAGTAAAGCTTGAACCTAATGGAACATTTGACTATAAGACAAGTTAATATGACAAATATGTAATGATAGACTCCTTTTATTGCGGAGCCGAAAGAAGACAAAAGCTCTCCTAGCTCCGCATATTCTATTTGAATGGATAATATGACTGTCATCTCTATAACACATTTTTAGAATAATGTTTAATAGAAGATAAATAATGACAAAAAAAGGAATACTAAGATAGGATAAAAATATTTGACATCATTTATATTTTTATCTAATTTCACAAAGTAAATAATAACTTTATCGTTAACTTTATGGATAAACTAACGACTTATATTTTTAATTCCTTGACATTGTAAACTAGACTTGCAAGGGTTCTGACTGAAAATAAGGTAAATACTCTTTTAAGTAAATAACCCATAATATATTGGCCAAAAATGGATAAGATTCTAGAAGAAATTGGCTCATTCGGAATTGTCCCTGTTATAGTGATTAGCGATGCATCGGATGCTCTGCCACTTGTTCAGGCGCTGAAAAATGGAGGTCTCCCAGTTGCAGAAGTAACATTCAGGACAAATGCTGCTAGAGAAGCTATTGAAAATATCTCTAAGAATTTTCCTGATATGCTCCTTGGTGCAGGAACTGTACTTTCAATTGAACAAGTAAAAACTGCGATCGATGCAGGAGCCAAATTTATAGTCTCCCCAGGCTTTAACAGAAAAGTAGTCGAGTTCTGTCTTTCCAATAATATCCCCATAACTCCCGGGATCGTTACCCCAACTGAAATTGAATGTGCCCTGCAATATGAACTGGAAGTAGTAAAGTTCTTCCCGGCAGAATTAATGGGCGGAATAAATTACCTGAAAGCCATTGCCGCTCCTTTTAACACTTTGAAGTTTATTCCTACAGGCGGAATCAATGAACATAATCTTCTAGACTATCTTAGATTTCCTAAAGTTCTTGCTTGCGGAGGCAGCTGGATGATAAATAGTGAACTCATCACTGCAAAAAAATTCGATGAAATTACAAAACTTACACTGAAAGCTGTAGGCCAGATGCTCGGATTTTCGATCAGACATTTTGGTATCAACTGCAACTCCACCAATGAAAGTTTGCTGCTTGCAAGAGAAATTGCTAGTATTTTTAACCTCCCATTAAAAGAGGGCCTAGGCTCTAATTTTATTGGAAATGAGATTGAGCTTCTGAAGAAAAATTATTTAGGACAACATGGCCATATAGCAGTCGGTACAAATTTTATCGAAAGAGCAGTATTACATTTCGAAAGAAAAGGGTACCACTTCAACTCTCAATCAGCTAACTATAAGGAAGGAAAACTTCAGTCAATATTTTTTGAATCTGAGTTCGCAGGTCTTACATGGCATCTGATTCAAAACTAATTGATTCCGTATGAAGTACTGCTTGCAGATAAATTCATAAACTCTGCCTTACAGTCACAAATCCTAAAAATATAAAAGCGAAATAATTTATCTTGGAGAATAACGGAAAATGGAGCAAACAAAAAACAGTGGTAAGTACCGATGGACAGTAGTGGCGCTTTTGTTCTTCGCTACTACAATTAATTATATTGATAGGCAAGTCCTGGGCTTGCTTGCCCCTGTACTTGAAAAACAGATAGGCTGGACTGAACTTGAATATAGTTATATAGTGACAGCTTTTCAGATAGCATACGCAATTGGACTTCTGAGTGTCGGTAATCTGATAGATAAATTTGGTACAAAGCTTGGTTATGCAGTATCAATTGTAGTATGGAGTATTGCTGCTATGGGGCATGCTCTTGCAAAGTCTGTCTTTGGTTTCGGATTTGCTAGATTTACTTTAGGCTTTGGAGAATCAGGCAATTTCCCAGCTGCTATTAAAGCAACTGCAGAATGGTTCCCCAAAAAAGAAAGAGCTCTTGCTACTGGTATCTTTAATTCGGGTGCAAATATTGGTGCTGTCTTCGCCCCTCTGGCTGTGCCATGGTTGACACTAACGTTTGGCTGGCAATCGGCTTTTATTGTTACAGGTGCAATTGGATTTTTGTGGATCATTTTCTGGCTCCTGATTTATGAAAGGCCCGAAAAACATAAAAGTGTAACAAAAGCAGAACTAGAATATATTTTGAGTGATCCTGAAGTTGATGAACCAGGTGAAAAGATTCCTTGGTCACACCTTCTTAAATACCGCCAGACCTGGGCTTTTGTAATTGCAAAATTTATGACCGACCCTGTATGGTGGTTCTATCTTTTCTGGCTTCCGAAATTCCTGAATAAAGAATATGGTCTTGATCTTGCTCATCTTGGCCTTCCTTTGATCGTAATATATACAATGACTTCGGTTGGAAGTATTGGCGGTGGATGGCTCTCTTCATTCTTTATTGGCAAAGGCTGGGAAGTAAATAAAGCAAGAAAAGTCGTAATGCTTATCTGCGCTCTTGCTATTGTCCCTATAATATTTGCTGCTCATGCCTCAAACCTCTGGCTTGCTGTGCTTTTGATAGGCCTTGCTGCAGCTGCTCACCAGGGCTGGAGTGCTAATGTCTTTACTACAAGTTCAGATATGTTTCCTAAAAAAGCTATAGGCTCTATCGTAGGCTTAGGCGGTATGGCTGGCGCTGTTGGAGGCTCTTTGTTTGCTTCTTTAGCAGGTCTAGTATTGCAACTGACACATAATTATTTCGCACTCTTTGTTATTTCCGGTACTGCTTACCTTGCAGCGCTTTTGATCTTTACGCTTCTTGTCCCAAAAATTGAACCTATTGGCGAGATAAAGCTTGCAAAAAAAGAACTCGTGGAAGAGAAAATTTAACAATGCATTTGTAATAAATGGCTTAGTAGAACTTTATTTAAGAAAGAGAAAAACAATGAAAGATGTCTTTATAAAAGAAAACTTCCTTTTGAATAATAAAACAGCAGAAAAGCTTTATTATGATTATGCAATGAACCAGCCTATCTTGGACTATCATTGCCATTTACCTGTCAATGAGATAGCGGAGAATAAAAACTTTGAAAATATAACAAGAATTTGGCTTAATGGTGATCATTACAAGTGGAGAGCAATGAGATCAAATGGTGTAAATGAAAAATATATTACAGGTGAAGCAACAGATAAAGAAAAGTTTTTTAAATGGGCTGAGACTGTTCCTAATACAATAAAGAACCCACTTTATCACTGGACACATATGGAATTAAAAAAGCCATTTGGTATATCAGATAGACTGCTTAATCCCACTACTGCTGAAGGAATCTGGAGCGAATGTAACGACCTGCTTCAAAATAAAGAGTTTTCAACAAAGGGTTTGATAAAACACTTTAATGTTGAAGCACTTTGTACAACAGATGATCCGGCTGATTCTCTTGAGTATCATAAAGCTATTAAAGAAAGCAACTTCGAGGTGAAAGTATTGCCAACTTTTCGCCCTGATAAAGCAATGGCAGTTGAAAATGTTTTTGAATATAACAGCTATCTTGAAAAACTTCAGATAGCAGCTTCTATTTCAATAGGTAAGTTTGTTGATCTTCTTGATGCATTAAAACGCCGGCACGAGTATTTCCATGAAATGGGCTGCAGAATATCTGATCATGGATTGGAGACAGCATATGCGGAAGATTATACAGAAAAGGAAATTAATTCAATTTTTGAAAAACTTTTGCTGAAAAAAAACTTAAGCCTTCCTGAAATACTTAAATTCAAATCCGCTATGATGTTTGAATTTGGCATAATGGATTTCCAGAAGGGCTGGGTACAACAGATACACCTTGGCGCCCTTAGAAATACAAATACCAGAATGTTTAGACTTCTTGGCGCAGATACTGGGCTTGATACTATTGGTGACTTTGAAATGGCGGGCCCTCTTGCAAAATACCTTAACTCTCTTGACAATAAAAGTATGCTGCCCAAAACAATAATATATAATCTTAACCCAGCAAATAACGAGCTTTTTGCTGCCATGATAGGAAATTTCCAGGATGGGAATATACCGGGTAAAATACAGTATGGTAGTGGCTGGTGGTTTTTGGACCAGAAGAGCGGTATTGAAAAGCAAATTGATGCTTTGTCAAATATGGGATTGCTTAGCCGTTTTATAGGTATGCTAACAGATTCAAGGAGTTTCCTCTCCTATCCGCGCCATGAATACTTTAGACGAATATTATGCAATATTCTGGGTGGAGAAATTGAAAATGGTACGGTCCCCGATGATATTGAGCTCGTTGGTAATATTGTAAAAGATATATGTTATAGAAATGCAAAAAGATATTTCTGTTTTGAAAACTAAAATCTTTTGCGAAAGCTAAGATAACTATATGCAAAATATTGGGAGCCTTGGAAATATGTTAATACTCCCAATATATGATAAAACAACATAAACTTTGCCTCTTGGTGCAATCCTTCTTTTTCTGATATGTGACTAAGCTGGCGGAGCTGTACTTAAGGAATAATGCTCAGTAAATGAAATGCTCTATAAATGGGTTGCTGCAAAATTTTAATTCGTCTCTAATTTTATTATATTTGATAATTACTGATCTCCATAAAAATAATTTTTATATGCGCCCTAAACAAATTACACTTAGCGATATTGCTCAAAAGTTAAATGTCTCAACCGTCACAGTATCAAAGGCTCTTCGCGACCATCCGGATATATCTCCGGAAACTAAAAAGGCTGTTAAGAAGATCTCTGAGGAACTTGGCTATTCTCCAAACTTTATGGCAAGGAATCTTTCTTCCAGAAAGTCAAATATGATCGGTGTAGTTCTTCCAAAAATCGCGCAGCACTTCTTTAGTTCAATTATTGAGCACATCTATGATTTTGCTTTTGCTAACAACTATGAGATCATTTTAACTGTCTCTCAAGAAAATGCCGAACGACAAGTTAAGCACGTGCAAACTCTACTTTCTATGCGCGTTGATGGGATGATAATTTCAATTTCTCAGGATACAAAAGATCTTGAAATCTTTGAAATCGTAAAGAGCAGACAGATACCCTTAGTATTTATGGATCGCATACCCGATATTGATGGAGTTAATAAGGTTCGAGTAGATGACTATGGTGGCGCTTATAAAGCAATTGAACATGCTATTAAAATAGGCTACAAAAATATTGCCCATTTCTCAGGTAACCTCGATATTAACATTGGTAGAGAAAGACTTAATGGATATAAAGCTGCTCTTAAGGATAATGGAATAAAAATTAATCCTGATTGGATAGTAAAAGGAGATTTTGGCGAAAAAAGTGGTTATGATTCCTTTATGAAATTATATCATGAGAATAAATTGCCAGATCTCATCTTTACAGTTACTTATCCCGTTGCTCTTGGAGTTTATGCTGCCGCACAGGAAGTCGGTATGAGAATCCCTGATGATATTGACGTCATTTGTTTTGGCGATGCAATGACACAATCCTTCCTTTCACCACCTCTAAGCTGTATTAATCAGCCGACTAAGGAAATTGCTGATAATTCAATGCAGGTATTGCTGGATAATATTCACAACAAAGAAGATTTTCAAGCAAAAGAAATTGTAATCGATACAAACCTTATACTTAGAGGTACATGTATAGGTAACTTAAGTAAAACTAACAGTAGAAAGGCTAAGCTTACTAGTTAATAATATTATTAAAACATTTAGATTGTTAAAGTATACCAATACTCTACAGGATGTTTTTCTATTAGTTTATTTCCTCTTTTTTAACCCTTTGTAATGCAATTGCTTTTTTTTAAAGCAAAATGAAGTTAAAGCAATTCTTTTTTTAGGATAATTCCTCCGGGGATATTAGCATGAAGAGACCATATCCGTCTTATTTTCTTCAAGAACTCTTAAGAAGCATTTTGCTAATCATAGTTATCTTTACCTTTTTATCTCAGCCTGCCCTTTGTAGAACAAATGCTAAATGCCAATCTGATAGTGCGGGATGGAATAAATTACCTGAGATATTAAATAACATTAAAGCTCCTGTATTTCAAGATAGGAAATATGATATTACTTCTTTTGGTGCTAAACCAAAAATAGAATATGATAGCCGTGCTGCTATAAATAAAGCTATACGAAAATGCAGCGAGCAGGGTGGGGGCATTGTATTTGTTCCAAAAGGACATTATTTCGTCAAAGGTCCCATATTACTTAAAAGTAATGTTAACCTATACACCGAAGATGGAAGCATACTTTATTTCAGTACGAATCCTGATGATTATCTGCCCGTGGTCTTTACAAGATGGGAAGGAATTGAATGCTATAATTATTCTTCACTAATATATGCAAAAGATGAAATGAATATGGCTATTACCGGCAAAGGTACTTTTAATGGACAGGCATCTAATGAAAATTGGTGGAAGTGGAATGGTAAAACTGAATTTGGATGGGAAAAAGGAATGCCATCGCAGAGGGATGAAAATGGGCGACCAAGACTTGTAAAGATGAATTCCGGGCAAATTCCAGTAGAAAAAAGGGTGTTTGGACCAGGTGGGTATCTTCGTCCTAATTTCTTCCAAATCATTAATTGCAAAAATGTACTCATAGATGGTGTGACATTTATTAGCTCTCCTATGTGGGTTCTGCACCCATTGCTATCTGAAAATATCACAATTCAGAATGTCTCTATAACTGGAAATGGGCCTAATACAGATGGATGCGATCCTGAATCGTGCAAAGATGTCCTAATAAAGAATTGCTTCTTTAAAAATGGAGATGATTGTATAGCAATTAAATCGGGCAGAAATAATGACGGAAGAAGAATTGCTAAGGCAAGTGAAAATATTATTATTCAAGACTGCAAAATGAATGATGGTCATGGCGGAATTACAATCGGTAGCGAAATTTCCGGAGGATGCAGAAATGTATTTGCCGAAAATTGTCAGATGGACAGTCCAAACTTGGATAGGGCTATAAGAGTAAAATCTAATTCTTTCCGCGGTGGAATGATTGATAACATTTTTGTAAGAAATATTAAAGTTGGTCAGCTTCGGGATGCCGTTATCAGATTTGAGTTGAACTATGAACCCCAGGAAGGAAGTAATGGAGGTTATTTGCCTCAGCTTAAAAATGTAAATATTGAGAATATAGAAAGTAAAAAAAGCGATAGAGCCTTTTTTATGGAAGGATTGGATAATGCCAAGATTAGGGATATCATAATCTCAAATTGTAAGTTTGATGGCGTAAATACCAGGTCTGTAATAATAAATGTTGAGAATCTAAAGTTAAAGGATGTCTATGTAAATGGGCAAAAGCTTAATAAGTCCGAAAGAAGGGGAAGAATAACAAAACTAATGGTTTCAAATCCGCTTTTAATTGATAGAAAAGATGAAATAATTTCCTTAGAAATTGAAAAACTGAAAGCTTTGAATCCGGAGTTCAACGAAGTTGCCTTTGTAGTCTTTGACGACAAATTGCAGCTTCCAAGTCAAACTGACGATGTTAATGGTGATGGGAAGGCAGATAATATTCTTGTTCTTTTGGACATAAAAGCAGGTGAAACAAAAACTTTAACTATAGAATCAGATAAAATTGCAGTCCTAAAAAGCGAATACAAAAAAAGGACTCATGCTGAGGTTTCGGCAAAAATAGATTATAAATCTGAAAATGGCATCTACATAGGAGGCAGATTCGTAAGTCAGGATAGCGTTAAAATACCTAAAGATCATTTTGCACACGATGCTCTATATAAGTATGAGGGGCCGGGCTGGGAATCAGATAAAGTAGCCTACAGGTTTTATCTGGATTCAAGAAACCGCAATGATATCTTTGGAAAAAAAACTGACAAAATGGTTCTGCATGAAGTTGGTAAAGATGACCTTGTCTCTGATAGCAAAGAATCCTATACGAAAATGTGCAACTGGGGTATGGATATTTTTAAGGTGGGTGAGTCCTTGGGGATTGGATCAATTGGAATGATATCAGATGGAAAAGTTTTTCCGGTATCAAAAACAGACAATATTTCATGTCATATTCCAACAGATGGCCCCATTAAATCTAGTGTTTTTACTAAATACTCTAACTGGTTGGTCGATAGTTCAAAAAAGTTTGATCTTGCCTCACTTCTTTCTATTCAGGCTGGAAGCAGACTTACAAGAACGGACATTAAAATTAGTGGAAATCCGGATAATATTTGTACTGGCTTTGCAAAGCATAGTGGTTGTGCATTTATTAAAGATACTACTAATTATCCCTATGGCTATATAGCCTCTTATGGAAAGCAGAGTCTTAATGATGATAGTTTAGGTCTGGTTATTTTTTACAGAAAAGAAGATTTGATCAAGTTGACAGAGGACGAGTCAAGTTTTATTGTTTCACTAAAGCCACAAAGTGGAAAACTGTATTATTACTTCGGCGCAGCATGGGACAAGGAGTTAAATGGAATTAGATCAAAAATCGAATTCCTAAAATATCTTGAAGAAGAGTCACTCAAGCTATCTAATCCATTATTAGTTGAAGCTGAGGAAATATTCTAAAACACTTCCAAGAGCCAGAATGTTGTTCCCCTTTAATAAAGAAAAAGGTGAAATATTGAAAAGAAAAGTAATTGTACTTTGTTTATTAGCATTTTCTGCTTCACTTTGCCTGAACCCTATTTTGGCGCAAACTTCCTCTAAAGTTGCATCTGTAAAAACAAATGCTAAACTGAAAAGTAATAAACGGTCAGCTCAGTTTATCAAAGCAAATAAACCTTGGTCAGTGCGTATTGCTGAGTCTTTCATTATGCGTCACCCGGCAAACGTAATTGATGATAGCGTTTATAATGGTAAATGGACATACGACCAGGGTGTTTTTCTTGAGGGGCTCCGACAACTATATATTAAAACAAACAATAAGAAGTATCTGAACTATATAAAAACTAATATCGATATGTTTGTCGATAATCAGGGCACAATTAAGACGTACAAGTATACAGATTTCAATATTGACAATATTAATACAGGACGTATGCTTCTTTGGCTTTATTTAGTTACTAATGATAAAAGATATAAGACAGCTGCAGATACTTTACGAGGTCAGATTAAAAATCAGCCAAGAACAAAAAGCGGAGGCTTCTGGCATAAGAAAATTTATCCATATCAGATGTGGCTTGATGGACTGTATATGGCTGAACCCTTTTATACTTGGTATTCGAAATTGTTCAATGAAGTAAAGAACTATGACGACATAGCCTACCAGTTTACATTGATAAGAGACAAAACTCGCGATAGTCTTACTGGCTTGTTCTATCATGCATGGGACGAAAGTTTAAATCAAAAATGGGCCGATCCGCTTACAGGCCGCTCACCTAATTTTTGGTCTAGATCTATGGGATGGTATATAATGGCAATAGTCGATGTGCTTGACTTCTTCCCTAAAGATAATCCAAAGAGAATGGAGCTTATTGATATATTGAAAGATCTTTCGGTAGCTCTTCTTAAAGTCAGAGATAAAAATAGCGCACTCTGGTACCAGGTAACTAATATGGCAGATCGTACGGGAAACTATCATGAGGCTTCTGCATCTTGCATGTTTGCATATGCATTTGCAAAAGGAGCTAACATGGGATATCTCGATAAATCTTACCTAAAATATGCAAAAGAAACTTTTGATGGTGTAATAAATAATTTAACGACAGTTGAGGAAAATGGCTTTGTTGACCTTCACTATATATGCAAAGGAGCAGGTCTTGGTGGTAATCCTTATCGTGATGGTAGCTTTGAATATTACATCTCTGAACAGAAAAAAACAAATGATCTGAAAGGAATGGGCCCTTTTATTATGCTGGCCGTTGAACTTGAAAAAGGGAAGGCTATATAAAGAAAGGCCATACTGACTGTGTAAATAGCTTGGTCTCAAAACTACTTATTACTTCAGTCGCTTAAAGTCAATAAACAAATTTCGGACAAAATTTTATGAGATTATTAACAAGAAATATTTCTTGCCTAGTAATACTCCTATCCTCAGTATTATTATTAAATTTTCTAATTCCATCTAAAGTGACAATATTTTTAATCGGTGATTCAACATTAGCTGATAAACCCCTGGACGATAATCCGGAAAGGGGATGGGGGCAACTATTCCGTGGGTTCTTAAAGAGCGATATCCTTCTGGAAAATCATGCCGTAAATGGCCGTAGTTCAAAGAGCTTCATTCATCAGGGGCTATGGGCAAATGTGCTTAGTAAATTAAATAATGGCGATTATGTATTTATTCAGTTTGGGCATAATGATTCGAAAATATCAGATACAAGCCGCTATGCTGAAGCCCATACTTCCTTCAAAAAAAACTTGATAAAATTTGTAAATGAATCCAGAAGCAAAGGTGCTGTTCCTGTACTAATTACTCCGGTTAACAGAAGGAAATTTGATAAAGAAGGTAACTTTGTTGATCAGCATGCAGACTATCCCAATGTTGTTAGAGAGGTATCTAAGGAGTTTAATGTCCCATTGATCGATCTGCATGCAAAAAGCCTTAATCTCTTTCGTAAAATGGGCCCAGAGGAGACGAAAAAGCTGTTCCTCCATATCCCGCCCAGTACATATAAGGCATGCCCCAAGGGAAAAGAAGATAATAGCCATTTCAGCAGGGAAGGTGCAATAAAAATTGCTGAATTGGTCATTGAGGGCATTAAAGAACTCAAACTTCCAATTTCTAAAATGCTTAAGGACCGTCCTGTAAATTCAACTGTTGGGAAAGGGAAAGTAGTAAGCCTGGATTATTATTTTAATCACGAAATTAAGACAGACACAGATGGAAAGTCTTTACAGTTTCATTATACATGGGAAGACAAGGATAATTCAGGCTTTTATATTCTGGGCGATATAATTGAAAATCTAGGTGCTACTCTAAGTGAAATTCAGAGCGCACCTTCTAAAGATATACTTAAAAATAGTAGTATATATATTATAGTTGATCCCGATACTCCACAAGAAAATCCATCTCCAAATTATATCACTGATTCCTCAGCTATAGCTATTTCAGAATGGGTAAATAATGGTGGCATTCTTCTTCTAATGGGTAATGACAAAGGTAATTGCGAATTTGAACACTTGAACGCTTTGTCTGAAAGGTTTGGTATTCATTTTAATGAGGTAAGCAGAAACAAAGTAGTAGGTACTAATTTTAATATGGGTAAATTTGACCACTTGCCTGCTCATCCAATATTTGCAGGTGTAAAAAAGATCTATATGAAAGAAATTTCCACTTTTACACTAAAACCTCCTGCAACTCCTGTACTGGAAGACGGAGGTGATATAATAATTGCATTTTCACCACTTGGTAAAGGTGCCATTATTGCTGTAGGCGATCCATGGCTTTATAACGAATATATTGATAACAGGAAGTTGCCTGAAGAATATGAAAACTATAAAGCAGCTCTAAACTTGTTTACCTGGCTTCTTGAAAAGTCATCTATTAAAAAACAAGCTCTTATTCCCTAAAGCAAGAACAAACTTCCATACTTATTGTTAAATAAAATGGACTTCTTCATTAAGTACTACATGTCTGTTTGGGTATTTTTTGCATTATTACTCTTTAACTGTTCAACTTATGCAGATGTTATTGATGCTATTGTATCAAAAGACGGCCAAGGAGACTACAGATCAATTCAAAAAGCAATTGATGATGCTCCAGATAATGCAGTTAAACCTTATATCATTTTTATCAAAAAAGGCACATATAACGAAAAGCTATTTATTGAAAAGAGCTTCATAACACTCCTTGGCGAAGACAGCGATAGTACCCAGATCATTTATCCTGAACTCCGCGCCAATTGGCGAAAATTTCATCCGGGTAATGACTGGGGCTCAGCTGTTATAAATATTGGAAATAAAGTAACTGATCTTACTATAGCAAATCTTACTGTATATAATAACTATGGCTCACTCTATGGAAATACGGATCACCAGTTTGCACTGCGAGGGGGTGGTTCACGATTAATTATTTTTAACTGTAAATTGAAAGCAGATGGTGGCGATACAGTAAGTCTTTGGAATACTTTTGATGGAATGTATTATATGGCCTATTGCTATTTTGAAGGCTGGGTCGATTATGTGTGTCCTAGAGGGTGGTGCTATATTACTGATTGCAGATTCTTTGGACATAATCTTACTGCAAGTATCTGGCATGATGGGAGTACAGATCCGGATCAGAAAATTGTGATAAGAAATTCTTCATTCGACGGAGTTAAAGGATTTTCTCTCGGTCGCAATCATAGAGATGCTCAGTTCTATCTCATTGACTGCGCATTCTCCTCAAATATGGCAAATAAACCAATTTACAGGACTTCAAATGATTCTCTCTATAAATGGGGAAAACATTATTACTATCATAATTGTCATCGCTCCGGTGGAAATTATGATTGGTTTATGAATAATCTGGATAAAGCCCCTAATAAAAACCTACAGCCTGAAGAAATTACAGCTGCCTGGACTTTTGGTCATAGATGGGATCCGGATAAAACAATCCTTTCTTTTTATCAGAACATAATCCAAAGTACTTCAACTAGAATAGGTAATTGAAAATTTAACTATTAAATAAAAGGACAAGATAAATGGAGTTAGGTAAGTATTCAATGGGTATTGGTGACAGGTTTCATCACCAGGGTAAAGCCCAACTGACTTCTCTAAAGTATGCGGAAAAAGATGGCCTAATAATTACTCCTGTCTGGAATAAATCTTTCCGTGAACATCAGATAATAAAAAGTAATCCATCCGATACACGCAAAGAAGCTGATATGGCGGTAAAGGACTTAAAATGGGAACACCCATATTTTGTTGATGCAGACCACATAGGCCTGAGATCAGTCGACTATTTTTTGGACTCATGCGATTTCTTTACTCTCGATGTTGCAGACTATATTGGAAAACAGGCAGATGAAAATATAATAAAATCTTTTATCAGAAGGTGCAAACAATACTTGGGCAGATTATCTCTTCAAGGTGTAGATGAACCGCTTTGCATTACAGAAGAAGTAATTAAGAGTGTGGCTGAGAAATTTTTATTTGCTGTTGGTGAAGCTGGAAAAATATACAGGTATATATTAGAGAAAAAAGGAAGTGATAACTTCATAGTTGAAGTATCTATGGACGAGACAGACTTAGCTCAGAGTCCTGTTGAACTCCTGCTTATTCTGGCTGCAATTTCCTTTGAGAATATCCCTGCTCAGACCATAGCCCCCAAATTTTCAGGAAGGTTCAACAAGGGGGTTGATTATGTGGGTGATGTAGGCAAGTTTACAATGGAATTTGAAGCTGATCTTGCTGTGCTAAACTTTGCAGTAAAAGAATTTTCTTTGCCGGCAGGACTGAAACTAAGCATACATTCCGGGAGCGACAAATTTTCAATTTACCCTGCTATTAATAAAGCATTAAAGAAGTTCAATGCAGGCATTCATTTAAAGACAGCTGGAACAACTTGGCTTGAAGAATTAACAGGACTTGCTTTGTCTGAAGGTGAAGCTCTAAGGCTTACAAAAGAAATATATAAAAAGGCTTTCTGCAGATTCGAAGAGCTCTGTGAACCTTACAGAACTGTTATTGATATAGAAGGAGCAAACCTTCCTCATCCATTTCATGTCGATAACTGGTCGGGTGAAAAATTTGCTTCAGCCCTTCGTCATGACCTTTCAAATTCAGAATATAACTTGCACTTTAGGCAGCTCCTTCATGTTGGATATAAAATCGCTTCTGAATTTAACAGAAAATATTTGGATGCATTAGAGAAGAATGAAAATCTAATAGCAAAGAATGTAATAGAAAATCTTTTTGAACGTCACATTAAAAAAATTCTTTATTAAACAAGGGAATAAGTAATGAATAATGGATTAAATATTAAAACTAAAGCAGCCATGGACTTTATTTCTTTGGGTGCCATGGTGCACAGGCTAGATCCAGGTATAATTCCATTTCGAAAGGCTACTGAATGCAAAATACATGTAAGTGGCGGTGAATTTAACGTTGCTGCTAATCTATCTGATTGTTTCAAAATGAACACTGGTATTGTTTCTGCAATTGTAGATTATCCAATAGGGGCTTTGATAGAAGAGAGGGTTAAGGCTATGGGCGTAAAAGCTTACCTGAAATCATTTAAGCATAATGGCGTCAATGGCCCTAATATGGCCACTGTTTATAGCGACAGAGGTTTTGGAATGCGTGCCCCGGTTGTTTTCTATAACCGCTGCAATGAAGCTGCTGCTCAACTTAAACCTGGCGATTTTAATTGGAATGAAATCTTTTCTGGTGGAGTACGTTGGTTCCATAGCGGTGGTATTTTTGCTTCTTTATCTGAAACTACAGGTGAGCTGATTATTGAAGCTATGAAAGCTGCAAAAGATCATGGAGCAATAACGAGTTTTGATCTTAACTATAGAGCCAAACTTTGGAATATATGGGGTGGCGAGAAAAAAGCTTCTGAAATTCTTGACAGAATTGTTCGTCATGTTGATTTCCTTTTAGGTAATGAAGAGGACCTTCAAAAAGGCCTCGGCGTTGCAGGCCCCGAGGTCGCTGCAAAATCAAAACTTGACCCGTCTGCATTTTTTGCAATGATAAACAAAGTTGTAGATAAATATCCCAATGTCAAATGTGTTGCTACTACATTAAGAGAAGTTAAATCTACTTTCCGCCACAACTGGAGTGCAGTAGCATGGATTAATGGTGAATCCTATAAAGCTCCCGTATGTGAACTTGAAATATATGACCGCGTAGGCGGAGGCGATGGATTTGCTAGCGGATTTATTTATGGCCTGCTTACAAATGAGACTCCAGAGGAAGCTGTCAAACTTGGCTGGGCACATGGGGCTCTTCTGACTACCTATCCTGGAGATACTACAATGTCTACAATTGCTGAAGTAAGAGCCTTGGCTAACGGTGCCTCTGCCCGTATACAAAGATAATTCTTTACAATCGACTTTCATATTAAGTATAAATATTAAAAACGGAGTTTTATAATGTCAGAGTATTCCTTTAAGGGTTTGCATGGTAAGGTTTGTGCTATTACAGGTGGTGCAGGTATAATTGGAACTGCACTCTCTAAAGCCTTGGTCCTATCGGGAATAAAAACTGCAATCCTTGATATTAATATTGAAGCTGCTCAAAATGCTGCAGCCAAGCTAAAATGCTTTCCCGACAGTAATGTCATTGGTGTTGAAGCTAATGTCCTTGATAAGCCGTCACTTGAAAAAGCTAAAGATGAAATTAATTCGGCCTTCGGCAAAATTGATATTCTTATTAATTGTGCTGGCGGTAATTCTCCCAAGGCAACAACTGCTAATGAATTTGTTTCAAAGGATAATTTAAACGAACTTGATAAAACTTTCTTCGGACTTGATATTGAGGGATTCAGAAGGGTATTCGATCTTAATTTTTTGGGTACTGTGCTACCTACAATGGTATTTTCGCGAGATATGGTTGAAAATTCTGGCGGATCAATTATAAATATTTCTTCTATGAACTCTTACCGCCCTCTTACTAAGATACCTGCTTATTCAGCTGCAAAGGCTTCTATTAACAATCTTACAGAATGGCTCGCAGTACATTTTGCTAAGGTCAATATAAGAGTTAATGCTATTGCTCCCGGGTTCTTCCTTACTGCCCAAAATAGATTTCTTCTTATTGATGAAAAATCAGGTACATTAACCCCGCGAGGCATTAAGATCATAGATAATACACCTATGGGAAAATTTGGTGAACCCGAGGACCTTCAGGGAACACTTCTTTACCTTTTAAGCGACCTTTCAAAATTTGTAACTGGCGTTGTTATTCCTGTCGACGGTGGCTTTAACGCATATAGCGGAGTCTAATCAGAAAAATTTATTTTTATGTAATTATCAGGACCTAATACAAATGCTTTACTTTGCAAGAGGGGATCAGAACGATTCCCTTAGTTATTCTGAAATGCGTGATGGACTTTTTTCTGCATTTGATAAGCTAGGCACAAGGAAAAAAGTACTTGCCCTGCCGCCTGACTTTACAAGGTTCCATTCGCATGCCGGACTTCTGACCGGTTTTATATATGATTATTATAATGATGCTCTTAGTGATGTCCTTCCTGCTTTAGGTACACATGCGCCTATGACTGAAAAGGAGATCTCTGAGATGTACCCAGGGATTCCGAAAAATTTGTTCAGGGTACATAACTGGAGAAGCGACCTATGTACTCTAGGTGAAGTGCCTTCTGAATATATGCTGGAGGTCTCGGAAGGAAAACTTGACTATAAATGGCCTGCTCAGGTAAATAAGCTCCTTGCTCAAGGTGGTCATGACCTTATAATTTCTGTGGGACAGGTTGTGCCACATGAGGTTATTGGTATGGCTAACTACAACAAAAATATTTTTGTTGGCACCGGAGGAAAAGAAGGCATAAACAAAAGTCATTTCCTGGGTGCTGTATATGGAATGGAAAGAATCATGGGGCGCGCAGATTCTCCCGTAAGACGCGTGCTTAATTATGCTTCTGATAACTTTGCTAATCACCTTCCAATTGTCTATGTACTTACAGTTGTAGGGAAAGATGAACATAGCGGAAGACTTGCTGTTAAAGGCCTTTTTATTGGCGATGACTATGATACATTTAGGATGGCCGCCGAATTATCTCTTAAAGTAAATTTCCAAATGCTCGAACGTCCTCTAAAAAAAGTAGTGGTCTATTTGGACCCCTTGGAGTTTAAGAGCACATGGCTCGGTAACAAAAGTATTTACAGGACACGAATGGCAATTGATGATGGAGGAGAGCTTGTTGTTCTTGCCCCTGGATTAAAAGAATTCGGGGAGGATAAGACAATTGACAGCTTGATAAGAAAATATGGATATGTCACGACTCCCGAAGTCTTAAGCTATGTCAAAAAAGAAGATGACCTTAAGAATAACCTCAGTGCTGCTGCCCATCTTATTCATGGCTCTTCTGAAAATCGCTTTACTATTACATATTGCCCTGGTAAACTTACAAAAGAGGAAATCATAGGTGTTAATTTCAAATATGAGGATATCAATTTAATGTTGAAACGCTATGACCCTGCTAAGCTTACTGATGGATTTAATACTATGCCAGATGGCGAGGAGATATTCTTTATCTCAAATCCAGCTCTTGGCCTCTGGGCCTGCAAAGATAGATTTAACAAATAAAACATAATTTGGGGAAATAAATGAAATCTGATATTGGACTAATCGGAATTGGTGTAATGGGGGAGAACCTTGCCCTGAACATGGAAAGCAAGGGGGTCTCTGTTTCTGTTTATGACATTTCTAGTGAGAAAATTAATAAATTCATCTCGGGAAGAGCTAAGAAGAAAAATATCGAAGGCTTATGCTCTGCAAAAGATCTTGTCGATTCTCTTAAAACTCCACGTAAAATAATGCTTATGGTGCAGGCTGGCAAAACAGTAGATGATATAATTGAAACACTGATCCCTTTGCTAAATAAAGGAGATATTATTATTGACGGAGGTAATACTCATTTCCCTGATACGACAAGAAGAACAAAGTATCTAGAGAGTAAGGGTCTGCTCTATATAGGTACAGGCATCTCTGGTGGAGAAGAAGGGGCATTAAAAGGACCTTCTATTATGCCTGGCGGATCAAAGGCAGCATGGGAAAGTGTAAAACCAATCTTGCAGGCAATAGCAGCCAAGGTCGAGGATGGTACCCCATGCTGCGACTGGATTGGTGAAGATGGAGCAGGACATTTTGTCAAAATGGTCCACAATGGAATTGAATATGGCGATATGCAGCTTATATGTGAAGCTTATCATCTTATGAAGGATCTCCTTGCTATGAGCCCTGACGAAATGCACCTGGTATTCAAAGAATGGAGCCAGGGAGAATTAAAAAGTTACCTTATTGAAATTACTCGAGATATTCTTGCCTTTAAAGATGAAGATGGTTTGCCTCTTATAGATAAGATACTTGATAAGGCTGGACAAAAAGGTACTGGTAAATGGACTGTTATTTCTTCTTTGGATAGCGGAGTGCCTCTTACTCTAATTACTGAATCTGTCTTTGCAAGAATTCTCTCCTCACTTAAAGAAGAAAGGACTGCTGCTTCAAAGGTCCTTTTAGGCCCTAAGACTGAGTTTATGGGTGACAAAAAAGAGTTTCTTCAGGATCTGGGCAAAGCACTGTATGCTGCTAAGATAATTTCCTATACTCAAGGCTATCAGCTAATGAGTGCTGCTGCAAAGCAGTATTGCTGGAACTTGAACTATGGCGGTATAGCTTTGATGTGGAGAGGAGGCTGCATTATTCGCTCTGTTTTCCTTGGAAAAATAAAGGAAGCCTTTGATAATAATCCTCAGCTAAGCAATCTTCTTTTGGATCCTTTTTTTAATGAGAAGATATCTTCTTGTCAGCAATCTTTTAGAAATGTTGTCTCGCAGGCCGTCTTAAATGGCATCCCTGTCCCTGCTCTGTCTTCTGCTTTATCATATTTTGATGGCTATAGAACTGAATGCCTTCCGGCTAATCTTCTGCAGGCACAAAGAGATTACTTTGGCGCTCATCAGTATGAAAGAGTTGACCGCAGGGGAGGTGAGTATTTCCATACAAATTGGACAGGACATGGAGGAGAAACTGCTTCTACTGTCTATTCAGTCTAATTTTTAATTGGGCTATAAAAAAAAGCTGCCTCATAGGTTATACTTGGAGGATTTCTCTATTGATGAAAAATGAATAGACTATTTATTCTGTGTTTTATTATTAGCCAAATTGTATTTGCACAGCAATGCAATACTTCAGGGCTGCAAAATGAGGATACATCTTTTACAAACTATAGTGCTGCATTAAAGGTAAATAAGACTTATCCTGAGGCCAGAGTCGCAGAAATCCTGTTTTCTGATAGCCTAATTTTCCTAAGTGACATTACATATGCTTCCTATGGCAAAAGAATACTTAAACTTGATATTATTTCACCTGTAGATACAAATTATCTTAAGCTCTTTCCGGCTGTGATTTTTGTCCACGGCGGTGGATGGCGTTCGGGTAACAAAAGCCAGGAACGGGCACTTGCTCAAAGAATCTCTCTTAAAGGTTATGTTAGTCTTCTTGTTGATTATAGACTCTCAACTGAAGCATTGTATCCAGCTGCTGTCCTTGACTTAAAAAAAGCTATAAGATGGATTCGGGCTAATGCAAATAGGTATAATATCGACCCAAATAAAATAGCAATACTTGGATGTTCATCAGGAGGCCATCTCTCTACACTTGTTGGAACTACATCTGGTGTTAAAAAATTAACGGATACTTTGGACTATAATGAATATTCTGATTCGGTAAGTGCAATCATTAATATTGATGGAATTGTAGACTTTACAAACAGTGAGTCAAAAGAAAACAGCCATGATCCTATAAAACCATCTTCAGCTGCTCTTTGGCTTGGAGGTACATTTGAAGAAAAGCCGGACTTATGGAAGGAGGCTTCCCCCATTTTTTATGTAAGCCCAAGTACTCCTCCGGTAATTTTCATTAATAGTTCTCTGGAGAGATTTCACGCAGGGCGTGATAATATGATAAAAATTCTTAGGTCCTTTAATATTTACTACGAGGTTTATACGATTTCTGATTCTCCTCACCCATTCTGGCTATTTTATCCTTGGTTCGATAAAACATCTACTTACATCCTCAATTTTCTAAATAAAATATTAAAAAATAATTAGTTGCAGTTTGTTTGTAAATTCGATAGAAAAACGCTTAAAAGTAAAAAGTACCTAATTGGACTCAATAAAAACTAATAGCGAGGTTTAATAAAATGGAAATTAGATATTCGATGGATCCAGGAAACTGTCTTATGGCAGATACGGAAGAATTAAGGAATACGTTTTTAATTGATGACCTTTTTGCTTTTGATAAGGTTCAGATGGTTTATTTAGATACAGATAGGGCAATAATTGGCTCAGCTGTACCAGTAAGTAATCCACTGCCTCTTCTAAGCAGTAAGAAAGAAATGGCTTCAGAATATTTTACTGAAAGGCGTGAGTTGGGAATTATAAATATAGGTGCAAAAGGTATAGTAATTGCAGATGGGAAGATTTTTCAGCTAGATTTTAAAGACGCACTTTATATTGGAAAGGGGACAAAGCAAATTGAGTTTTCAAGCCTGGATAAAGACGATCCTGCGCTTTTTTACTTTGCTAGTTTTCCTTCTCATACTACTTTCCCCACTGCTCTCTTAAAGGCTTCAGATGTTCGAGGTACAAAAATTGGCAGTCTTAAGGACTCAAATAAGAGGACAATCAACAAGTATATATATCCAAATGGAATAAAGAGCTGCCAGCTTGTAATGGGTCTTACAGAACTTGAAGAAGGTAGCGTTTGGAATACAATGCCTGTCCATACACACCCAAGACGCTCTGAGATCTATATGTATTTTAACCTGGACAAAGATTCTGTTGTCTTCCATTTGATGGGTGAGCCCGGTAATACACGTCACATTGTCCTTCGAAACAGACAAGCTGTCATTTCTCCTAGCTGGTCAATTCATTCTGGCGTAGCAACGAAAAACTATTCGTTTATTTGGGCTATGGGTGGAGAAAATCAGGACTTTGATGATATGGACTGGGTTAAAATGGAAGAATTATTCTAAATTGTAATTAACAATAGGAGTAAATAGTATGATCCTGGATAAATTCAGGTTAGATGGAAAAACAGCTCTCGTTACAGGCTGTAATAAAGGAATTGGCAGAATGTATGCTAAAGCTTTGGCAGAGGCTGGGGCTGACATTGTTGGCGTAGCCTTAGAGGGAATGGATGAGGATGTATTAAATGAGTTCAGATCCTTTGGAAGAAAAGCATATGGCTTTACATGTGATTTTTCCAAACGCAATGAGCTCTACAGCTTTATCTACGAGGTACAAAAGCTTATTCCAAAGATAGATATATTAGTCAATAATGCGGGAATGATCTTAAGAAAACCAATCTCAGAACACCCTGATGAGTACTGGGACAAGGTAATTGAAGTAAACTTAAATGCACAGTTTATCTTAACTCGTGAATTTGGTAAATGTATGGTTGAAAGAGGAAATGGTAAAATTGTCTTTATCGCTTCACTTCTATCCTTTCAAGGCGGCATTTGGGTCCCTGGTTATGCTGCTAGTAAGGGGGCAGTAAAGCAGCTTTGTATGGCATTTTCAAATGAGTGGGCACAAAAAGGTGTAAACATTAATGCAATTGCTCCAGGCTATATTGCCACAGATAATACAAAAGCCCTTAGGGAAGACGAGCTAAGAAACAAAGCAATTCTGGAACGTATACCTGCTGGCAGATGGGGAACTCCAGAGGACCTTATGGGAACTGTAGTCTTTTTATGCTCTGAAGCTTCAGATTACATTAATGGTAGCTTAATTACTGTCGATGGTGGCTGGATGGGAAGGTAAAGACAAAACATACAACTAAGAGTGAATAAAATGAAGAACAAAGTTGTAACATTTGGTGAAATAATGCTTAGACTTTCAACTGAAGCTTTCGGACGTTTCTTACAGGCTGGAAGATTTGAAGTTACATACGGCGGCGGCGAAGCAAACGTTGCTGTAAGTCTTGCTAACTATGGCCTTGAAAGTTATTTCGTAACCAAGCTTCCCATACACGAGCTTGGCCAAAGCGCTCTTAACCACTTAAGACAATTTGGTGTGCATACCGAATATATTTTACGCGGGGGCGACAGACTAGGTATTTATTTCCTGGAACCAGGTGTAAGTCAGAGACCATCTAAAGTAATATATGATAGAGCTAATTCGGCAATTAGCCTTATGATGCCATCTGAAATTAATTGGGAGGAAATTTTTGATGATAAAGACTGGTTCCATTTTACAGGAATAACACCTGCCTTAGGTGAAAATGCCAGCGAAAGCCTGCTTAGCGCAGTTAAAACAGCAAAAAAGAAGGGACTTGTGGTAAGCTGTGACCTTAATTTTAGGAAAAAAATGTGGACTGAGCACAAGGCCCAATCTACAATGATTCCATTGATGGAGTATGTTGATGTTTGTATCGCTAATGAAGAAGATGCAGAAAAATCACTAGGTATGAAACCTGAAAAATCTAGTATAGAAGATGCAAGACTTGATGAACTGGGGTACTTTGAACTAATGAGTGAAATGAAAAGAAGGTTTTCTTTTTCTACCGTTGCAATAACACTTAGAGAAAGTTATTCGGCCTCTAGAAACGGCTGGAGCGCTGTAATGTTAGATGAAAAAGACTGCCTGAAGGCGCAAAGATCAAAACGCTATGAGATTCAAATTGTGGACCGCGTTGGTGGGGGAGATTCATTTGCTGGTGGCTTGATCTATGGACTTATGAAAATGGAAAATACAAAAGACGCCCTCGAATTTGCCGTAGCAGCTTCATGCCTCAAACAAACCATTCCAGGTGATTTTAACCATTTTAGTATCGATGAGGTTGAAAAACTAGCAAAAGGATATTCTTCGGGCAGGGTTGAAAGATAATGCAAAATTACTGACCTCTTTCTTTTGAAAGAACAACTCCAAAATGGGGAATGTTAAACTATTAACTTCCCCATTTTTTTTGCCCACCCAATGAATATACTCAAATAATTCCATACTGACTTTTATACACGATTGCTTACAAATAACGATAAACTTTAATATATTAGAACATTAACTATAAATTTGATGTTATTGTTTTCTTTCAAATTTTTAAGCGGAGACAAAATGAATGCTCTAAAACTAATCCTATCATTAGCTTCTGTTTTGGCTATTGCCTGGAGCATAGTCCTTCCCATGGGGGGTGAGGACTATAAAAAAGGTGAAACTTATCATGGCTTTAAACTTCTGGAAAAGAAATTTGTCAAAGAGGTTAATGCCGAATGTTTGCTCTTTGAACACATTAAAAGCGGTGCAAGACTTCTCAAAATAAATGCAAAGGATCCAAATAAAACATTCTCTGTGGCTTTTAAGACAATCCCTGAATCAGATGGAGGTACCCCTCACATCATCGAACATTCTGTCTTAAATGGTTCAACACATTTTCCTGTAAAAAGCCCTTTTGACGTCCTTTCAAAAGGATCATTGAACACCTTTCTTAATGCAATGACAGGAAGTGATATAACTATTTATCCTGTAGCTAGTATGAACGATAAGGACTATTTTAACCTTATGCATATATATTTAGATGCAGTTTTTAATCCACTTATATATAAAAATCCAAGAATATTTCAGCAAGAAGGCTGGCATTACGAGACAGATGATTCAACCGGTGAAATATCGTATAAAGGTGTAGTATATAATGAGATGAAAGGTGCTTACTCAAGCCCGGAACGTGAACTTGGCTACCAGACACAAAAGAATCTTTTCCCGGATAATGCCTATAAATTTTCCTCTGGCGGTTATCCAACCTCTATCCCAAAGCTTAGATATCAGGACTTCCTGAATTTCCATAAAAAATACTATCACCCGTCGAATAGCTATATTTACCTTTATGGGGATTATGACTTAGATAAGGAACTGGAATTTATTGATAAGGAATACCTCTCAAATTATACAAAAGAAGATGTATTGGCTAAGATCCCTCTACAGAAACCTTTTGACAAAATGAAAGAAGTAAAGGCCTTTTATCCTGTTGCTGAGACAGACAAAACAGAAGATCAGACCTTTTTAACTTTAAGTTTTGTTGCTGGACTAAACACCGACCGCACACTTGTCCTTGCTCTTAATACATTAAGCGATGTTCTTGTAAATCAGGAAGCAGCTCCAATAAGACTGGCTCTAAAAGAAGCCGGAATTGGACAGGATGTTAGCGCTTGGGTTGATGACATTCAGCAGAATGTTTTCCAGATAAAAGTTCAGAATGCAAATCCGGCCGATAAGGAGAAATTCCTCCAGATCGTTATGAATACACTTAAGAATGTTGCAGATAAAGGGCTGGATAAAAAGGCCGTTGAAGGAAGTCTTAATAGAACTGAATTCCATCTTCGTGAAGGAGACGATGCCCAGAAGGGGCTTACATACAATTTCCAGGCTGTAACTACATGGTTCTTTGCTGCAAATCCCTTTATAGGACTTGAGTATGAAAAGACTCTATCTGCTCTGAAGTCTGGAATTGGTAACCGCTTTCTCGAAGAGACAATAAAAAAATATATGATCGAAAATCCTCATTCGCTTCTTTTGGTACTTGAACCCAAGGCCGGACTCGAAAAGGAAAATAACGCAAAGATTGACTCAGAGCTTAAAGAGTACAAAAATTCTTTATCAAAGAACGATTTGGAAGCTTTGTCAAAACAAACTAAGGATCTGATCAATTATCAAAAAAGCGAAGATACCCCAGAGGCTCTTGCTACTATTCCAATGCTTGAAAGAAAAGATATCAACCCTAAGGCTGAGTGGTATGATATAAAGGAAGAAAAAGTCTCAGATATTCCACTACTATTCCATGAGGACTTTACAAACGATGTGGTCTATTCAAAATTCATGTTCGATCTGAGAACTCTTCCTGAGGAACTTATTCCTTATGCAGCTCTGCTTTCTGAAGTGCTAGGAAGCCAGAATACTGAACATTATTCTTATGGTGAACTTGACAAAGAACTTAATCTGCACACTGGCGGATTTAATACTTATTTAAACGTGTTCCTTGAAAACCGTCAGGATGAGAACATGTTGCCTAAATTTGTAGTCGACTCTAAGGTCATGAATACAAAAGTTGACAAGATGTTTGAACTTGTTGACGAAATTATAAGCAAAACTAAGTTCTCAGATATTGAACGCCTTAAAACAATACTTACAAGATTTCAATCCAGACTTGAATCTCAGGTAAAACAGAATGGATATAACTATACGCAGATGCGCCTTGCCTCATATTTCTCCAAATCTGGTATGTTCAATGAATCTACTCGCGGCATAGAATATTACTGGTTTATTACTGATCTGGCAAATAATTTTGATCAAAAAGCAAAAGATATTAGTGAGAATCTTCAAAAAACGGCTTCTCTTCTTTTCAACAGAAACAACCTTGTTGCCGCACTTACTTCTGGAAAGAATGATCTTGATGGGTATAAAAAGCAGCTGGAAAAATTTGTTTCTACTCTGCCTGAAAACAAGATTGAACTAAAGAGTTGGAAGCTTGATCCCAAAAAGAAAAATGAAGGAATTCAAACTGCTTCAAAAGTCCAGTATGTTCTACAGGGTTTTAACTTTAAGAAACTTGGCTATCAGTGGAATGGCAAAATGCGTGTCTTAGAACAAATCCTCTCAACAGACTGGCTGCAGACTAGAGTCAGAGTAATTGGTGGAGCATATGGTGGCTTTTGCAGTTTCTCTCCTATGGGCACTGTTTACTTTGCTTCTTACAGAGATCCAAACTTAAAAGAAACTCTTGATAATTTTGCCGGTAGTCCGGAATTTCTGGATAAACTTTCTGCAGACGAAAAAACAATGACAAGATTTATTATTGGCACTATCGCTTCAATGGACAGCCCTCTTACTCCTTCTGATAAGGGTAATGTCGCAGTTAGACGCTATTTTGAAAAAGTGACTAACAATATACTTCAAAAAGAACGCGATGAGGTTCTAAGTACAAACCTTGAAGATATCAAAGCTATGAAAAAATTGGTTGGTGATATTTTAAGTCAGAAGATCTATTGTGTTTATGGCAACGAAGAAAAGATTCAATCTGAAAAGGACCTTTTCATCAACCTTGTTAAGCTTAATAAACAGGTTCAGCAGGATGTTTCTAAATCAAATCCAAAAAAATAATCTAATGCTGGATTTTTAACTATTCTAAAATCAAATGAGCCCGGGACATGCTTCTTCTTATTGTTGCCCGTCCCGGGCTCAGCTTTTTCTAGCTTAAATTTCTTCAAAGCGTAATTCCTTCACACCATAATTCTTCTCACCTTACTTTTTCAACGCTTAATTCCTTTTGTTCCTCAATTCTTTTGGACATACTTCTTTCAACTCTCAACTTTTGGGAATGAAGTGTTCTCTTTTCTCCTATTTCCCTAAACCTTGCTTTCAAACCTTTATAATAAGCTGCAATGTCCCACTTTTAAAGTGTAGATTACTATTATTTGTAAGGTACATTTTATTTTATATACAATAATGGTACGAGATAGCTGAACCTCGGCAATAATGTATAGATAAAGAAAATATTGCTTTAGATATTTAAAGGAGTTGTAAATCATGAACTTTTCTCTTTCGGGCAGAAAAATATACACTGAGGGAAAGATCACATCTGTAGTACTGCTTTTCCTATATCTTATTATTACGGGTTTTTCAACAGAGCATAACGTTGATAAGTCACAGAAAAACCTTGTTAAATTTACTTCTGATGCTAAGATTGAAAGCTTTGATGGAACAACAGATAAAATCGATGGCTACATGTATTGGGATGGAGATGATATCTTATCAAAAAGCCAGATTTATTTTGAAGTTGATCTAAGAACTATTGATACTGGTATTGGACTTAGAAACAGACATATGCGGGAAGATTATCTTGAGACAGATAAATATCCGATGACTAACTTTAAAGGGAAATTAATAAAAGCTGACAAAGCTCCCTCTGGAGGTTATAATGTTACAGCCGAGGGCAATATGTTTATTCATGGTGTGACAAGACCTTTGACTATAAACGCAACAATGACTCCCTCTGGCAATGGCTTTAGGATAAAAAGCAACTTTGAAGTTAAGTTATCCGACTATAAAATACCCATACCGCAACTTATGTTCTTAAAGATAAATGAAATAATGAAGCTTCAGTTGGACTTCTTTACAAAAAAAGTAAAATGAACAGATGGTTAGAAATAAACTAAATTAATAATTGCTGAAAAATATTTGCCGGGAAAACCAAATGAATAAATTACGTTTTGCTATCAGTCTGCTTTTTATTTCTTTTGCTTCTTCTTTATTAGCACAGGAAAATATCTCATGGAATAGAAGTGATGAGGCTAATCAGCCTCAAGAACTTTATCTTTTCAAATCTACACAATCATTCAATCTTCCGACGGCGGAAACACTTCAAAAAGGTGATTTTGAATTTGAGATATCTCACCGCTTTATTCCAAGCATAAATACAGGAATAAGAAGGCTCTATGGAATTGATGGACCTGTAAATATGCGTCTGGCATTGGGTTATGCACTCAGTAATAAACTCGTTGTTACACTTGGTAGAAGCAATGTAAATGACAATGTTGACCTGTGGGCTAAGTATAAGCTGCTTCAGTTTCCAAACGATGTGATACCTGTAGTAGCTGCCCTAAGAGTCGGGGCTGCATGGAATACACTCGTCTTTGAACAGAGCAACGGAAGTGAACGCTCAAGCAGCGATTCGAGAAATTTTCAGTATTATGGACAATTTATTGTTAATGGCATGATAGAAAAAAAACTTGGAATAGGCATTGTCCCTTCTTACCTTTATAACAGTTATATCTATACAGACGAAAAAAAGTATTCTTTTACTCTGGGCACAAACATCGAATATTATTTTTCAAAATTACTTGGCGTTATTTTCGAATGGAACCCTACTATTACGGGCTTTAGAACCGCATATAATCCTGTGGCCTTCGGAATTGAACTTAATACAGGTGGGCATTTCTTTAAGATATTACTAACAAACTCTGCACGGCTAAACCCATCGCAGTTTCTGGCAGGCGAAGGTGACTATTCCTTTAATAATAGCCGCGATTGGCGGATTGGTTTTAATATTACAAGATTGTTGAAGTTTTAACGCCTAAGATCTGACCGGTTTGTCCCTACATTTTGCCTAACCCGCATATTTATGCAGGTTCTAAGGACATCTGCGTGAATTCTTAAAAAAAACGACATACTCATGCAATTGTATCATTTTGCCATTCTCCTTATCTACTAGTAGAAAATTAAAGTCTTTGGGAAAACGGTATACATGTCAGTTTGGGAGCTGACAGTCTGTACCAGTTAAGCAAAACTCAGACAAAAAAGGATTTCCAAATATTTTAACTTACACAAAACGGGAGAAGCACAATGAACGCATTTAACGCAAATTACTACAACCCACTTGCTGACTTAATTAGCGATGAGATCTATTCTCTTCTAAGCAGTCTGTATCTGATCGACGAGGTATCTGTAAGAGACTACCTGATCAGAAAGAAATTCAGACAACTGAAGGATAATAATACAAGGACTAACGAGGCCGTTGAGATCATAATGCAGGAATTTCCTAACCTTCAGTTTGATACAATTAAAAAGATCGTTTATCATCCCCAAAGAAACAGGAAGCCATTGTTCTAGAAAACATTACTTCGGGATTCAATTATTATAGAAGTCATTGACCTCTGTAGAAATAGTCAGTTCGGATAAGCCTAAAATGGAGGATCGGATCATGAAAGCTCAACATAACCCGGTAGTTGTCGCAGTTAACCTGGACGACATTGTTTTTGCTAATAAGAACAGAGACTATGGCGCTTATCTTCTCAGAAAGCACTATACAAGGCATATTTCATTTGCCTTATTTCTCTCTGTATTGATTTTTACAGTTTTCTCTGTTTCTTCAATTGTTCTTAATCACACCGATCCGGGCAAAATAGGTGGAAAATCAGTTTCGGTGCCAATAGATATCCAGATCTTTTCGGCAGTCAAAGACGATGCACAAAAGCCAATTGCTAGATCTGTCGAAAATTCTCCTGCTTTACTTAAGCCAATGGTAAAGTTTATGGTGCCTAAATTAGTCGATTATGATCCATCTGAAGATAAGATGATGCCTACAACTGACCAGCTTTTAAAGGCGCTTCCAGGCTTTGAAAACCGGCAAGGCGATATTAATGGTTCTGATTTTATAATTACTCCTGATGTTCCAAAAACTTCAGTTAATTCAACTATTGTTGAAAATACACCTGTGCGTGATGAACCAATAACTTTTGCCGAGGTTATGCCAGCTTACCCTGGTGGAGAATCTGAACTGCTTTCTTTCATTAGTCAGAATGTAAGGTATCCTGAAATAGCTAAAAAAGCATGCGTCGAGGGCAAAGTCCTTATTGAATTCGTCGTAGAAAAAGATGGCTCTTTAAGCAACCTTCATATACTTAAGAGCATTGGAGCCGGATGTGATGAAGAAGCCATGAGAGTTTGCAAGTTAATGGGCCTCTGGCATCCTGGACAACAAAATGGAAAGGCAGTAAGAGTAAAAATGGTTATGCCTTTTTTGTTCAGACTCCAGTAAAACATTAGTCACTGTTAATTTTAGCTGCTCTGAGAATGTATTTCGCTGAATGTATTTGATAGATTAGCTAAATATGATTATTATACCCTTCGTTTATTTTGTGCTATTTTGTCTTAAAATAATTTTAATTGGCACTTCCTCAATAATTGGCGAAGTGCCATATTTTTGAATATCATTTTTGGCTGTAATTTACGTTGTTCATACTTGATGTATTAGATACTTTTCTATCAGATTGTCATCATTTTGAACATTAATCAATAAATAAAGTGTTATAATAGGAATGTACTTAAAAGTAAAATCCCCCAAAATGTTGCCTGCGCTATTGTTAAGCATGCTCTCTATTATGATTCTCAGCAAAGAATTACTTCCTCAGTCTGCTGGCCAGTTTAATTTTGAGCATGTCTCAATTGAACAGGGACTTTCTCAAAGTTCTGTTAATTGTATACTTCAAGACAAAAATGGCTTTATCTGGATTGGTACTGCAGATGGATTAAACAGGTACGATGGTTATAGCTTTAAGGTATTTAGAAATAACCCGCTTAACACTCAATCTATTTCAGATAATGGAGTGACTTCCATATATGAGGACAAAGAGGGCAATCTCTGGGTTGGAACTATACTTGGATATTTGAATAAATATAACCGGAAAACCGAAGGGTTTACAAGGTATCTTTTGTCTCAGGATACTTCTTCTTCCGGGGCTAATATGGGAAATCTGGCCGAATATCCACTTACTTTTTCCAGATACAATAGCAATTCTATTACAACAATCTTTGGAGATAAAGAAGGCTCATTATGGATAGGTACCTGGGGTAAGGGACTATTTAAATATAATCCAAGAACAAATGACTATATCTGTTATTCCCACCAGGAACATAACAAAAACAGCCTTAGTAGTAACAGGGTTTTATCAATTCTTGAAGATAGAAATAAAAACCTTTGGGTCGGAACCTTTGGAGGCGGACTAAATAAAATTACAAGGATCTTTCTGACTGGAAAAGTTAAGGAAAGACTTGATTATATTCACTATGTGAATGTTGAAAATGATCCTAATACTCTTAGTGATAACCGCGTTATTTCTCTTATAGAGGATAAAGACGGTTTTATCTGGGCAGGAACTTTCGGTGGCGGTCTTAACAAAATTGCTCTCTCTTATGCACATGCCTTTATCCCTGGCGAAAATCTTCAGGATGTAAAGATTACTCGCTATAGCCGCGATAATAAAATAGGCCACTTAAGCAGTAACAGGATTATGAAGATGATTCAGGATCAAAGCGGACAGATCTGGGTGGCTACTTTTGGAGGTGGATTAAACAGATTTAATCCCATTACTCAGAAATTTACAGTCTTTAAGCATGATCCACTTGACCCAAATAGCATAAGCGATAATGATATTATTTCTCTTTTTGAAGATAGAACAGGTATTATTTGGATAGGAACTCATCTTGGAAAGGGCATTAACAGGTTCGATAAAAGCCGTGACAAATTTAATCATTTTTGCAGCATTCCACACGATCCCAATAGCCTTAGCGATAATGTCATCTGGTCTTTTGCCGAGGATAAGGAGGGATTTATTTGGATAGGAACCTATAGGGGAGGCCTTAACAGGTTCGATAGAAAAACGAAGAAGTTTATTAGCTTCAAACATGACCCACTTAATCCAAATAGCATTAGCAGTAATCACATCCGTACGGTCTTTATCGATAGAAATGATAGAATTTGGATTGGAACATATAGCTCCGGTCTGAACCTTTATGACAAAAGAACTGGAAAATTTATCAACTTCCAGCATAATAGTGCTGACCCTTATAGCTTAAGTGAAAATCAGGTGCTCTCAATTATTGAAGACAAAAATGGAACTATCTGGATCGGTACTTTCGGCGGCGGACTAAATAAACTTGTTTACAACAACCAGACTAAACATTATAGTTTTGAACATTATATAAATATTCCCAATAATCCCAAAAGCCTGAGTGATAACAGAATATATAAACTCTTTATCGATAGAAAAGAAAATTTCTGGGTCGGAACTTTTGGCGGCGGATTATCTAGATTTGACCCGAATTCTGGTAGTTTTCAAAACTATAAGTATAATCCTAAAGATCAGTCAAGCCTTAGTGAGAACCGCGTCATTACAATTTATGAGGACAAAACTGACCAGCTTTGGGTTGGCACATATGGAGGGGGACTAAACAGGTTTGACCCTAAGACTGGAAAGTTTACAAGATATATTCAGGATGGTTCTCCAAATAGCGTTATTTATGGTATACTCGAAGATGCAAATAGTTACCTTTGGCTTAGCTCGGATAATGGACTCTCAAAACTGCATATCAGAGATGGACATATTGTCAACTATGACATGCATGACGGCTTGCAATCTATGGAGTTCTCTGGAGGCGCTTACTTAAAGACGCATGATGGCCAAATGTATTTTGGTGGAATTAATGGATTTAACTGTTTCTACCCCGATATTATTAATGAGAACAATCATGTCCCCCCTGTAGTTATTAGCTCATTTAAGATATTTAATAAAGAGGTTGAAGGACAAAAAGATACAATTATTCTTGAGAGCAAGCATAACTTCTTTACTTTTGAGTTCTCCTCCCTTGACTTTACCAACTCTGAACAAAACCGCTATGCCTATAAACTCGAAGGTTTTGATAATGATTGGCACTATACTGATGCTTCAAGACGATTTGCAAGCTATACAAATCTTGACCCTGGGAAATATATCTTCCGTGTCCGTGCCTCAAATAATGACGGCATCTGGAATCAGCGGGGAATTGCTGTCTCAATTGTGATTCTGCCCCCATTTTATAGAACATGGTGGTTTATTCTTTTTGCTGTTATTATTGTTGGTGGTACGATCGCTTATTTTGTAGCTGGCCAGATTAAATATTTGCTCGCTATAGAAAGGTTAAAGGGAAAACTCTCGGCCGATCTTCATGACAGCGTTGGATCAGGATTAACTGAAATTTCAATCCTCAGCGAGGTTATTTCAAGTAAACTTTGTGATGCTTCTGATGATATTAAGGAAAAACTCCACACAATTAATGAAACCTCGGGCTTTCTTATTGATAATATGAGTGATATTGTATGGGTCGTAAATCCAAATCGCGATACACTATATGACCTCATACTTCGCCTAAAGGATAATTATTCGGATATTTTTTCTTCGCTTGGGATCTCCTTTAAGGTAAATAATATGGAGCTCTTAAGAAACATAAGACTTCCAATGGAGCATAAACAAAACCTTTATCTGATCTTTAAGGAGGGAATCAACAATTGTCTTAAACACTCAGGGTGTAAAAGTCTTTTGCTGGATACTAAACTACATGGCCAAAAACTTGAGCTTGCTCTTAAGGATAATGGCAGGGGCTTTAACTTAAAGTCTGTCTCTTTAGGTAACGGGCTTAACAATATGAAGAAAAGAGCTAAAAATATTGGCGGTCACCTTATTATAGAATCTTCTGCTGAAAACGGGACCTTGATCAAGTTTATTGGGAATATACCTAGGTTAAGCTCATTTATTCTGAAACATACGGCTTAAAAAGATTAGCCTTAAAAAGATTAGGCTTGAAAAGAATTAGAAGTCGCGCAATTTATAATTAATATTTTTATAAGGTGATCAGGTAACTAAAATGATTACAGTTGTGATAGTTGAAGATAACAAAATTATTCGTGAGGGCCTTGCTGCCCTTATCAACGGGACTGATGGTTTTTCTTGCATTGCTTCTTATGGCGATTGCGAAAGCTTTTTAAGAAACCTGGAATGCATGAACGTTGATGTGGTTCTGATGGATATTGGACTTCCGGGAATGTCTGGTATAGATGGGGTTACTAAGGCAAAAAAGATTAACCCTGATCTTAACATTCTCATATTGACTGTCTATGAGGAAAGTAAACTTATTTTTGAAGCTCTTTGTGCAGGAGCTTGCGGTTACCTGGTAAAGAAAACTCCTCCTTCAAGGCTGCTTGAAGCTATTAAAGATGCCTACGAAGGTGGCTCTCCTATGAGTTCGCATATTGCTAGAAAGATCGTAGCTGTCTTCCAGCAAAGCGGCAGCCCCTTTCTGCCTGATTCCCAGTTCGACCTTACTTCCAGAGAAAAGGAAGTCTTAACAGGCCTGGCCGAAGGAAGTAGTTACCATGATATAGCAGGAGGTCTATTTATTAGTATTGATACTGTTAGACATCATATTAGAAATATTTATAGAAAACTTCATGTCCACTCACAGTCTGAAGCCGTAGCTAAAGCTTTAAGAAAGGGGCTGATATAGAGTTAACAAACTTCTACTACTTTTCCCTTAAACCATTTGTGCCCATTAGATCTCAGAAAACAAATACTCAAAGTTTTTATACACAAAGTTTCTTCTCCTTTTGAGGTCGAGGGCACATTTCTTAAACTACCCTATTAAAACACATTAAAATTATCCCTTGTTTTTTCTCTCCATTCACCCCCGGAATTCTTCGGTTCATCCTCAAAATTCTCCGGTTCGGCGGAATTGAGCTTTCTAGCCTTAGTGTTTCTTTATAGCTTGGACTACAAGCTTGAAAATTTTAGGACAAAAACTAAAATACAATTAGCTATCTCCAAACTAAATATGTTATCTCTTTACTCTGTAAATAAAGAGATCCCAGAGAGAATTAGAGAGTGAAAAAGCAAAAGAAGAGGCAAGGCAATGAAGAAAAAAATTAGAATTACTTTAGGTTTTCTTTTAACTATAGGCGTGATCATTAGCATACTGGTCTTTAATAAGTCATCCAGAGAAGCTCAGATTGAAAGATCTTCCTATGAGAATATTACAGTTTCAGTTACTCCTGTATCTGAGGAGGAGTTCTCGGAAAATTTATCTATAGTAGGTACAGTTAATGCAAATAACGATGTGGCTGTCGTTTCCGAAACACAGGGAAAAGTATTAAAAGTATTCGTAAAAACAGGAGACCATGTTTCAGAAGGATCTATTATTGCAACTGTTGATGACGAACTTAAGCAGGCTTCTTATATGACGGCTAAAGTAAATCTCGAAAAAGCAAAAAAGGACCTGAAGAGAATGGAAGCTCTCTATAAAGAGAAAAATGTTTCTGATTCTGATCTCGAAGGTTCAAGACTCGCTGCCTCAGCAGCCGAAGCACAGTTTATTGCTGCAAATCGCCTGTTAAATGATACTAAGATCAAAGCTCCTATTTCTGGTACAATCGCCGATAGATTTGTTGACAAAGGCACTATGCTTGCCCCGGGAACTCCTGTAGCTAATATAATCGATATCTCAAAATTAAAGGTTAAGATAAGTGTTCCGGAAAAAGAAGTCTTTAAGCTAAAGACAGGCCAAACTGTCACACTTAAGAGTGATGTCTATCCGGCTCTGTCATTTTCCGGAAAAGTTGAGACAATTAGCTCTAAGGCAGATAATGGACATAATTATCCGGTCGAGATTTCCCTGCCAAATAACTCAAGGACACCCCTTAAGGCAGGTATGTTTGTTCAGGTTGAATTCCCTTTAATTGGAAAAAGACAAACTTTAACAATCCCAAGGGCTTCTATCTTAAATGGAATTAAAAATCCTCAGGTCTTTGTAGTTGAAAACGGATATGCAAAACTAAGAGATATAGTCGTCGGTAAAGAAGCTAATTACAGAATAGAGGTAATTAGCGGCTTAAAAGTAGGTGATAAAGTCGTTAGCAATGGGCAGAGCAACTTAAGCGATAATCTAAAAGTAAAGATAAACTAATTTCCAGAAATTATATGTGCACTGAATCTATGGGACTTCTCCACAAGACTTAACTTTTCTAAGTGTTCCATAGTGGCTTTCTGCATGCAAAAGAGGTAAAACATGACAATTACTGAGTTATCAATAAAAAGACCTCCACTAATTATTGTAATATTTACTGTGCTTGGAGTACTTGGATATTTTAGCTATAATCAGCTCAAATATGAACTCATCCCAGATGTTACTCCACCTTATGTAACAGTAACTACTTTATATCCTGGGGGTTCTCCAAATGAAGTTGAAACTTCTGTTACAAAGGTAATCGAGGATGCGGTCTCTTCTGTCGATAAAATAAAAAGAGTCTTTTCAAATTCTGCCGAAGGGGTCTCTTTTGTTTTCGTGGAATTTACCCAGTCTGCTGATGCCGATATAGCTCTCCAGAATGTACAAAGAAAGGTCGGTGAAATTGCAAATAACCTTCCAAGTGGAGCAAAAACTCCAATTATGACAAAATTCTCCTTACAGGAATTGCCTGTTATAAGAATGGCAGCTACTGCAAATATGCCTTCAAGGGATTTTTATCAATTTATGAAGGATAAAATAAAACCGCAGCTTACAAAACTTGCAGGAGTTGGACAACTGACCTTTATTGGAGGCGATGAAAGAGAAATTAAGGTTAATCTGAATCTGGATAAACTTCAGTCCTATGGGATTTCTGCCCTTCAGGTTTTGCAGATGATCAAAAGCTCTAATTTTGATTTTCCCGTAGGTAAAGTTCAGGATTCCGATGGACAATATATTGTAAGAATATCAGGCAAATTTGATTCCATTGAGGCTTTGAAAAATCTTATAATATCTAAATCTCAAAGTGGTGGTAATATTAAGCTGATGGATGTGGCTGATATCCAGGATGGAGAAAAGGAAAAAGAAGCTTATGCAAGACTTAATGGCAAAAGCTCTCTTGGTATCTATGTAATGAAGCAAACTGATGCTAATGCTGTTGAGGTAAGCCGGCTTGTAAGAAATGAACTTAACAGACTTGAAAGGGAAAATGCCCAGTCGGGTCTTAAGTTTGATATTGCCCAGGATGGTTCAGTCTTTACTCTTGAAGCCGCTCAAGCTGTAAATAAGGATCTTACACTTGCAATTATTCTCGTAGCTATTGTAATGCTTATTTTCCTGCATAGCATAAGAAACTCTGTTATAGTTATGATCGCTATCCCGGCCTCACTAGTCTCGACTTTTATTGGAATGTATATTCTTGGCTTTACTCTTAACCTTATGAGCTTGCTGGCTTTGTCTCTTGTCATTGGTATTCTTGTCGATGACTCGATTGTGGTACTTGAAAATATTTATAGACATATGGAAATGGGTAAAACTAAGAAAGTGGCCGCACTAGATGGAAGAAATGAAATCGGCTTTTCTGCTCTTTCTATCACTTTGGTCGATGTTGTCGTATTCTTGCCACTGGCTTTAATCCAGGGCTTAATTGGAAATATTGTCAGGCAGTTCGCAATGGTAGTCGTTGTATCTACTCTTTTAAGCTTGTTTGTCTCTTTTACAATAACACCAATGCTGGCCTCCAGATTTTCAAAGCTCCAGTATTTGACCAAAGATACACTCATGGGGCGCTTTGGCCTTTGGTTTGAGAATTTTTTTGCGGGAATTACTAAGAAATATGTAAACATACTAAATACAAGCCTTGAAAATGGATGGAAGATAATTGCTCTTGCTGGTGTTTTGCTTTTCTTATCTTTTGCTCTTATACCAGCTGGCTTTATTGGCTCTGAATTTATGACTCCGCCAGATAGAGGTGAATTAGCCGTTACACTTGAGTTCCCTGAAAGAATTAAGCTGGATGAAACTAACCACTATACACTTCAGGCTGAAAAGATGCTCTCGAAATTCCCTGAGATAAAAAACATGTTTGTCTATGCAGGCGCATCTTCTGAAGGCTTTATTGGATATACATCAAATAATATTTCAGAGATAAACGTCTCTCTTGTAGATAAAAATATGAGAAGCAAAAGTGATATACAAATGAGCCGCGAAATTAAAAAGACTCTTATGAATATACCCGGTGTTAAGGTCAGAGTTAGCCCTATCGGTATCTTCGGTAGCTCTGATATGGCTCCTATTGATGTGGTTGCAACGGGAACAGATTATTCAGAGGTACAAAAAGCTGCTGATGTTATTGAAGAGGTCGTAAAGAAAATTCCTGGTACTGCAGATGTTAGACTTAGTTCGGGAAAAGGAAAACCAGAGCTGAAGGTTGATATTGATAGAGAAAAAATGGCTTCTCTCGGACTTAGTCTCGATCAGGTGGCAGCTACTTTAAGGGTTGCTTTTACTGGCGATGATGAAAGTAAGTTCAGGCAGGGTAGTAATGAATATGATATAAGAGTGATCTTCGATCAGTTCGATAGAAACAGAACCTCTGAACTAGGTAAGATGCTCTTTATTAATAATTCAGGTGAGAAAATTCAACTCCAGCAGTTCGCCAATATTTATGAAACTATTGGACCAAGTGAACTCTCAAGACGTAATAGACTTAGCTCTATTACTGTAATGGCTCAACCTGTTGGGCGTCCAAGTGGCGATATTGGTGAGGATATTAAGAAGGAACTGGCAAAGCATAAAATACCCCAGGGAGTTAATATTACTTATGAAGGTGACTTGGAGACACAGGAGGAATCCTTCGGAAGTTTGGGAATTGCTCTCATGGTAGGTATATTGTTTGTCTATCTGATTATGGTTGCTCTTTACAATTCCTTTGTCTATCCGTTTATTGTGCTCTTTTCAATACCTGTAGCAATTGTAGGGGCCCTTTTGGCCTTAGCCTTGACCATGAAGACATTGAACGTGTTTTCTATACTTGGTATCATTATGCTGGTTGGTTTAGTCGGTAAAAATGCAATTCTGCTTGTTGACCGTACTAACCAAATGAGACTTGAAGGACTTGATGTTAAAAATGCTCTTAAAGAAGCTGCTCAAACCAGACTAAGGCCAATATTGATGACTACTGTTGCAATGGTCTTTGGTATGCTCCCTATAGCAATATCAATGGGTGCAAGCTCTGAACTAAAATCCGGACTTGCTACGGCACTCGTTGGCGGACTTATAAGCTCTCTTTTACTAACACTTGTTCTTGTCCCTGTAGTTTATACAAAAGTTGAATCCTTAAAATCCAGCGTCATGAAGTATCTTGAAAAGTTTAGAAAGCAAAGTGGTGATAGTCTTCCGTCTGAAGATGAAAATCCGGATGTTATTGCTCAAGGCTCTGAAGCACAGACAGAATTATTTAATAATGGCCTTTTTAGAGGTGGACTGTTTAACCTAAAGAAACTTGTCAAAAGGTTTAGCATATTTGTGCTGATTTTATTTGTCGCCTCTAATTCACTCTTTGCTCAGAGTAGTAGAAAGTTGTCCTTAAATGAGGCTGTATCTATTGCTCTTGAGCAGAACAGGGATCTTAAAGTTGCTTTCTTGGAAAAGGCTAAAAATGAGCAGAAAGTAAAAGAAGCCTATGGCACAGCTTATCCTCAGATTACAGCTACAGGACAGTTCGTAAGAAATCTTAAGCTTCCCGTCTTTTATATGCCAAGCTTTGGGTTTGACCAGCAGGGGAATTTCTTTATTGGGCCAAGTAGTCCTATGGAGATAGGTCTTAAAAATAACTTTTCTGGAACAATTGATGCCCAAATGCCCCTTTACCAGGGAGCAATTTATGCAGGGATAAGAGCAGCAAAGATTGTCGAGGACATAAGCTACGAGAACGTAATAAGCCAAAAAGCAACTACGCTTACGGAAGTTAAAAAAGCTTATTATAACATATTGATAGTTAAAGAGCAATTTAAGCTCTTAGAGCAAAGTCTCAAAAGGGGACAACAGGCCCTAAAGGATGTTCGCTTGCTTTTTGAGCAGGGAATGGCCTCTGACCTCGATACGCTGCGCGCTTTTGTATCTGTGGAAAACTTGAAGCCTATGCTTATTAAAACTGAAAACGGCATTTCTAACGCAAAGTCCTATCTTGTGGTTTTGCTGGGACTTCCTAATAATGAGAATATTGAACTTACAGATTCTTTGACAGTTAAAGGCTTAAATGCTTCAGATAATAATAATCTTTCTGACAAAGAAGAAGAGGCCTTGAACAGACGCCCCGAGCTTAGCTTACTTTCTTTGCAGATAAGGGCAAATGATGAGGTAATTAATTATGAGTATTCTGCCCATATGCCAGCACTTGCGCTCTTTGGTCAGTTCAAGATGGAACTTCAATCTGATAATTTCAGGCTTTCTAAGTATACCTGGCCTTCCAGTGCACTAGTTGGCCTTCAACTTTCTGTCCCTATCTTTTCAGGCTTTAGAACTGAGGCTAGAGTAGATCAGGCAATTGTAGAGGGTAAGAAGCTTGAAATTCAACTCGAAAATGCGCGTCAGATGATTACTACAGAGGTCAAGGTTAACCTCTCTAATCTGGCAGAATCAAAAAAAAGAATTGAATCACAGAGTAAAACAGTCCAGGCTGCTGAAAGAAGCTATGACTTGACCAGGAGCAGATGGTTAAAAGGTCTAAGCAGGCAAAATGAGATATTTGATGCAGAGCTTGCCTTGACGCAGGCAAAAACAAGTTATCTTCAGGCTATTTATGATTATTTGGTTGCGCAGGCTGAAATGGAAAAGACACTTGGTCAGGCTGGAAGAAAATAAATTGTTGTAGAATTTGTCTATGAGAATGCAGAACTTTGTGGAGCCAAAGTTTTCTGCATTCTGCTTTATATCTTTTAATTTGAAGCAGAAAGAAATGAATATAGAATTACAATACGACAATTGCAGACAGAGCCACCATATGAATGTTACTAAAGATTTAGCTGGAAAAGAAAAATCATTCCTTTACGATAAAGGTTTCCGGGTTTTGGGAATCCCGGTAATTGGTATAATTGTATATTTGATAATAATTGTAATAAGTCCTTCAAAAGAAGCACTCAATGCCTTTAAATTCCCTCATCTGGTAAATGATATTTCTCTTGCAATTGTGATTTCTATTGCTGTCTGGGAAGGTAACCTGCTGATTAATAAAAGAATCGATAGATATCTTGAGTGGAAAAAGCAGCCTTTGAAAAGGATATTCTATCAGATCCTCTTTAATGCAATATATACTAAACTCGTTATTTTAACTGCTATTATTATTGACCTCAAATTTATTGAAAAGTGTCCTTTTGATACAGCCTGGCCATTTATTAAATTAACAATCTTTGTCGCAATTATTGTCTTTCTTCTCATACAGGCAATTTACGTGGGAATGTATTTCTTCAGACAATGGGAAAATTCACGATTTGAATCAGAAGAACTTAAAAGACAAAACCTGCAATCTCAATTCGAAGCCCTCAAAAGTCAGGTTAACCCTCACTTCCTCTTTAACAGCCTTAATGCTCTTACGACTTTAATATACGAAGATCAGAAACTTGCCGTGGATTTTGTACAACAAATAGCAAATGTCTATAGATATGTCCTTCAGAGTAAGGATAAAGAACTCATCGGCTTAAAGGAAGAGGCCGACTTTATAAGAGCTTTTCTGTTTTTGCAGAAAATTAGATTTGGTGAAAATATAAAAGAAACTATCGAAATCCCTGCAAAGTATAATGGACTTCTAATAGCTCCGCTTACAATGCAGATGTTAATAGAAAATGCTATAAAACATAATATTATTTCTTCTGAAAGACCTCTGTTTATTAATATCTTCATTGATGAGGATGAATACCTCGTGGTAAGTAATAATATCCAGAGAAAAAATATTACAAACAGTTCAACTGGTATTGGGCTAGATAATATAAGGCAGCGTTACAGCCTGCTCGTTCAAAAGGAAATAGAAGTAATAAGTGATAACAAACAATTCCTAGTAAGAATACCTTTGATCTGATAGTTTTTTTACATACGATATATAGCTCAACATAATAAATTATGAAAGTATTAATAATTGAAGACGAAGCACCTGCTTCACGCAGACTGCAAAAATTACTAAAAGAAATTGATCCGGCCCTTGAGATTATAGAAAGCCTTGAAAGTGTGGAGTCATCAGTAAGATGGCTGAAAAATAATCCTGCTCCCGATGTAATATTTATGGATATTCAGCTCTCCGATGCTCTTAGTTTCGAGATATTTAAGAGCATTAATGTCGATAGTCCTGTCATTTTTACAACAGCTTATGATGAGTATGCAATCCAGGCCTTTAAGGTTAATAGTATTGATTATCTTCTTAAACCTATTGATTCCTCTGAACTTTGCGCAAGTCTGGAAAAGCTTAAGAAAATTAAGGACTCTTATTCTGTTAGTTATAAGGCCGGCGAAATAGCCGAGCTCCTTAAGACATTTACTCCAAGTCAACCTGCATATAAATCACGATTCTTGATTAAGATAGGTACAAATCTTCTTATAATTCAGGCAAATGATATAGCCTATTTTTATGTCGATAATAAGATTACTTATCTTGTAAATCGCTTATCAAAAAAATACATCATTGACTTTTCACTCGAAGAGCTTGAGGAAATTTTGGACCCAACAGATTTCTTTCGCGCTAACAGAAGTTTTATTCTCAACATTAATTCAATTGAGACTATAAGCTACATTTTTAGCGGTAAGCTGAAAGTAAAATTGAAGATAAAAACAGATGGAGATATTATTGTAAGCAGGGAGAAAACCTCCTCTTTTAGACAATGGCTGGATAGATAAAATTAGATATTAAATTCTCATTATATAGTAACCGCTTATTGCTTTTCAATTACCTTTTACCTTTTTCTTTACAGGCTTTTAATTCACTTGCCTTGCAATAGTAAAAAAAAATCCTTAAGCTTCTTTTCGAAGGCTCAACTTACCATTCCACATCAATTAAATAAAAACTTAAGAAAAAGAGGGTACTATGTTTAAGACTACGCTTCTATCTCGTTCGTCGCGGCTCCTGGTAGCTGTAATTGTTTTAGCTTTAACTTCTTTTTTATGGACTAGCTGTAATCAAAAACCTGAAAGTAATACTGTGGAACCGAACTCTGGCCAACCAGTATTGAACAAGGATAATCCAGACATCCAAAAGGTCATGAAGATTCAGGATAAGCATACTAAGGCTTTAATGAAGATTCAAGATGTAATTGGAACTGCAACTGGCCTGACTGAAGATGGTAGACCTGCAATATTGGTCCTTACAAAAACTGATATTAAGGCATCGGCTCTTGCACAGGGAAAGGCTTCACCAATCCCGGATATTCTTGAGAATATTCCAGTTGAGATTTTGGTAACAGGAGAGATAGTTCACTTTAAGGATACTCCTTCGCTTGAGAAAACAACTGCTGTTAGCCATACAGCAAAACAAACTCCTCCTATTAAGCTTGGTACTTCCGGAGGATGGAGATATGACTTGGCAAATGGATATTGCTGCTCAGGAACGCTGGGGGCATTAATTACTGATGGTACATACCAGTACATACTCTCAAACTGGCACGTGCTCTATTCTGATATAGTTTCAGGCGGAAATAACAGAGTAGCTCAGGCTGGTGATCCGGTAAATCAACCTGGAATGGTAGATATTTCCTGCAATGCTGCTAATTCTCAGGACGTAGCTACTCTTCTTGACCCAAGTATCGGTGGCAGCCTTTATAATTATACCGCTGCTAATGTAGATGCTGGTATTGCTAAAGTAATTCCTGGAATGGTAGATCCTTCTGGCTCAATCCTTGAAATTGGAACCATTTCATCAAAAACTGTTGCAGCTTCATTACGCCAGGCTGTAAAGAAAAGCGGAAGAACTACTGGTCTTACTACAAGTAGTGTTTCAGGGCTTAATGCTACTATAAGCGTTAGCTATGAAAATGAATGCGCTGGCGCTACTGCTTTTACAAAGACCTATACTGGTCAAATAGTACTCAAGAATAGAAAGAGCTCTTTCCTTGGTGCTGGAGATTCGGGCTCACTAATGGTCGAAAATGTTAGTACAAACCCAAGAGCAATTGGATTACTTTACGCAGGTAGCAGCACTACTGCAATTGCTAATCCAATTAACGACGTTCTGAATTTCTATAGCTCAAAGCTGGGCAAAACTGTATCTATGGTAGGTAAATAATTACAATATTGAATCCATGTTATTATTTACTATATTAATGCTGTATGCTCTTTTTTAGAGCGCATGTTTTTTCAATTATTCTTTATATTATCATGAAACAATTAGTTTTGTCTTTATTTATCTTCTGCTTATTTGCTGGATGTAAGTCTGCAGTTGAGGATAATCAGCAAAACAAGAAGAAAAATATGCAGCAGAATCGTCCTATTGAGCAGGTAATGAAGGACCATTCAGATGAAATAATGGCTGTACCTGGAGTTCAGGGCTTTTATATGGGAGAACTTGATAGTACTAAGCTTTGTATCACTGTTATGGTCGATAAAAAAACAGAGGAAAATCAAAAAAAGATACCAAAGGAAATTGAAGGCTATCCGGTTGTTATTGAAGAAACCGGAAAGATACGTCCTTTGACTAAATGAGTCTTCGTTCCTCTTTCGCACTCTTCTGATCTTGCTCAATTTGAAGAGCCTTTATAGTACAAACTAAGAAGTCCCACAGTTATTGCTGTGGGACTTCTTGTTTATTAATACACACTTTTTTTATATCTCTGTTTTAGTGACTTTCATCAAAATGACTTTGTATCATTTCTTAATGATGATGTCCGCCATTGCCATGGACATGTCCATGCGATAGCTCTTCTGGAGAAGCATCTCTTATATTTACTAGTTCCAGTTCAAAGGTCAATGTTTCTCCTGCCAGAGGATGATTGAAATCCAGCGTTATGTCGTCACCGTCAATCTGTGTGATTATAAATGGCATTTGCTGTCCGTCAGGTGTGTTTGCTACGAATTCCATCCCTTCCTCTAACTGTGTGCCTTCAGGAAAATTAGAACGGTTAACTACCTGTATCGATTCTGGCTGGTATTCACCATAAGCATCTGCCGGGGCTAAGACAACAGTTTTCTTGCTTCCAATTATCATTGAGCCTATCTCTTCTTCAAGCTTTGGCAAAATCTGGCTCTGTCCGCTTAAAAAGGAAAATGGACTCTCCTTTGTTGTCGAATCTAATGTCTCTCCGTTTTCATCTTTTAAATTATAGTAGACGGTCACTACCTGATTTGGTTTTAAAGGCATAAATAGCTCCGGTAAAAAATAATTATAATGTTAATTTGTTTCCTCGCACACTACGTAAATGAATTCAGGCAGGCACCTTGGCTCTGGTAGATTGTAAAGCTGTAGGTATTTGCGCAATGTGACTAAATTGTGAAAAATTACAAAAAAAATAGAGAACGAAGCTTCTGCGCTTTCTTTCTTGGCCTCGTTCTCTTTAACAATTATAAGTTATTTATTTCATTATTCAAAATAATTACTAAAAATTTGCCACTAATTGACCTATAAACAACATATTTCTTTATGGATTCGGTATCTTTAATTCTTGTCCAGGTTCAATCTTATCTGGATTATTGATATTATTGTAGCTGGCAATATCCCTGTAGCGGTTCGGATCACCATAGTATTTTCTTGAAATCTGACTCAAATTCTCGCCGCTCTTTACTTTATGTGTAGCATAAAAATCCGTATTCTTTACCTTGATGTCAGCTTTAATATCTTTTGGATTTTCTCCACCAATTTCCTTGATCTTGTCCCAGATCTGGTTCTTTTCATACTGTGTGTTTGCTGTGCCCTGAACGATCAATGAATCCTTATCTTCACGCACATTGTTATCTTTTATGCCAAAATCCTGCATAAGATTAATGACCGGACCATACTTATCCTTTACTGACATAGTTCCTCCATGAAGATTTGTTATTAAATACGATTTCTTATCTCTTTCCAGGTCTAATAAGCTATTTGCTTTCTTTTAACCTGATAGAAATATGATAAAAATGCATGCTCTAAGTTGAAATGCTAAAATCCAGGGGCGGGGAAATTTATAACTTGCAAGTCTATGCCTTTTTGATCTATTATTTATTCTTATACATTGCTATAATTATTTCCTTTGTTACATGGTAAGATTACTTTCTTCTTCTTTTTTGATTCGGAGTGTGAGTCCTTCTATTTCCTTCTTTTGCTCGCTTTTTAATTGCCTGATCCTAAAATTGATATAGAAATAAATAGCTAAAACTATCAAGATGATTATGAAGACCTTGAACCATGTGGCCCTCCAAAATGGGGCAGTGATCTTAATTGGAATACTAATTCCTTCTTCATTCCAAATGTTGTCGCTGTTTGATGCCTTTATCCTTAAAGTATATTCACCTGGATCAAGATTAGTATAATAAGCTGTTCGCCTGGTCCCTGAATATATCCAATCCTTATCGAGCCCTTCTAATTTATAAGCATACTGATTCTTTCCCGGATGTGTGAAGTCGAGTGCTGCAAACTCAACACTAATGTAGTTTTCAGTATAGTTTAATTCAACCCTTCCTTTTGAAGAGATCTGTTTTTCGAAGTTTATTTCTTCATTGAACTTTTTAAATGATGTTATGATGATTTTAGGCTTGTTTTGGTTAATGCCTATTTTTTCGGGGACAAAGAGTGTTAGACCTCCTATGCCGCCAAAGAACATAGTTCCGTCTTTACATCTTAAAAATCCTGAATCAAACTGGTCATTTGCTAGCCCATTTTCTGTATCATAGTTAATAAATTTATTCGTCCTTAAATTAAATCTTGATAAACCCTTATTAGTACTAATCCATAAGAAATCATTATTGTCGCCTAATATTCCGTAGATCGAATTATTTGAAAGACCTTCCTTTTCTGTAAAATGTATAAAATTCTGTTTTTCAGGATTGAATTTGCTTAATCCTCCTCCGCGCGTGCCTACCCAAATTGTCCCATATTTGTCTTCGTAAATAGATTTAACTGCATTAGAGCTCAAAGAATTTTGATCTTTTATGCTGTATTTATAACACTGAAAGTCATCTTCTTTATAGTTGTAAAGATTTAATCCGCCACCATCAGTTCCTATCCATAGCCTCTTTTTGCTATCCTGGAATATAACACTTACCAGATCATTGCTTAAACCACGGGGGGCAGAAGAATTAAAATTATACTTTGTAATAGTTTTCCTGTCTGGGCTCAGCTTGTTAAGCCCGCCACCCCATGTACCGACCCAGAGGTTATTAAAACAATCTTCGCATATTGCAGAAATATTATCATAACTAATTGTATTAGGATCTGAACTATTACTCTTTAGTGTAATAAATTTCCCAGTCTTTCTCTCAAATTTACTTAGACCAGCAGATGTCCCTATCCAAATCTCCTTATTTCTATCTTCATATATTGCCCAGACTTTATTATCAGGAAGGCTCTTAGGATCTAAGCTGTTGTGCTTGAAATACCTGAAACTATTATCCTTCCTGTTATAAAGATTTAATCCGCCATCCCAAGTTCCAATCCAGATCTGTCCTTCATGATCCTCGAATATTGCCGTTACATCGTTGGCGCTAAGGCTTTTGCTGTTAAATGATGTCCTGTTTAACGCTGAAAAATTTCCTTCACCAGGAAAACATTTGCTGATGCCGTTTCCTGTACCAACCCAGAGTATGCCAGATGGATCTTTATATACTGCTTGTACCCAATTATCGCTTATACTAGATGGATCAATCGGCAGATTTTCATATACCCTGAATTTCCCAGTGCCCTTATCGAAAAATACAAGCCCATTATCATGCGTCCCTACCCATAGCTCTCCCTGGTCATTTCCAAAAATAGATAGAATTGAGTTCTTATTTGTAGTAGAGCTGCTTCCAGTGCTTATTTGAAATCGCTTGCTTTGGGTAGAGCTCTTGTCAAATTTTACTAAACCATTATAAGTCCCTAACCATAAATAGCCATCTTTATCCTCATAGATAGCCTTTATCATGTTAATCCCTGAAAGTAGTGGATTCCCATTGTCAAAAGTAAAATGGGAAAAACTCTCATTGTTTTTATCAAATCTGTTCAAACCACCACCAAAAGTACCTAACCAAAGTATTCCGTATTTGTCCTCATAAATGGCATTAACTGCATTATTACTAAGACTTTTGGGATTGCTTTCAGTTTTATAATAATGTGTAAAAGTCTCTGTGCTTGGATCGAATTTATCCAGGCCCCCTGTCGTTCCAATCCAGATTATACCTTTTCTGTCTTCTAAAATGCTCCAGACACGGTTATTTACGAGGCTGTTTGGCTTTCCTGGATAATTCCTGTAATTCTTAAAACTCTCATTTCTTCTGTCAAACTTATATATTCCACCATTGTGTGTACCAATCCACAGGTTCCCTTTTCTATCTTCAATTATTGATTGTATCCAGCTATCAGAAAGCGAAGAGGTATCAAAAGGTTTTGACTTGTAGACCTTGAAGCTGTAACCATCAAATCTGTTTAAGCCGTCTTGTGTTCCGAACCATAAAAATCCACGACTGTCATGCAAAATGCAGTAGACGACGTTCTGCGACAACCCATCCTGAATGGTAATATGTTTGAATTTTAGATCGCTAGAGAACCCCTTGCTTTCATTTATATCTTTGTTTTTGTGAATATTGCAGGGAGAGTTCCCCCAAAACAGGAAAGAAAGTACAGTTATCAGTATGAATTGGGCCAGAGAAAGCATACTTTTTGTTTTCATGTATATCTCTTTGGGAAGCGATGGATTGTGCGCCTATTTTATAGGGTTATCTTAAATTCAGTTAAATAAAGCCAATAATTTGAGCAATAATATAACATTTCAAAAAGTTTCTACTACCATAATCGGATTGAAACTTGGGAAAATTAAATAATTTAATGCAAAAAGTCACTTATTTAACTGCTCGGTAGTAAGGTTTTGTAATAACTCGATAGAAATGTCAGTGTGTGAGGTTACTCTATTAGAAAGTGATATTATCTTACTATTTCGTTAAGCTTCAGCATAAAAGTTGAAAAAGTGGCCCTGAATAAATCATGCTTGTCTATTCTTTCTTCCTTTTTGCTGTAGATCTGAAAACCTAGGTGCTCCAGGATTTTACGCCCTTCTTTTGAGGCAGAAATAGCGTAAAGGCTGCTTATCCTTCCTTTTTCACATAGGCCTCTTATAGCTCCCTGGATTTCAGATATTATAGAAAGCAAGGCTTTTGCTCTAAGGACATTTCCTGGTATTTTAAGTGCCAAACTTTCAATATATAGATTCCTAATAAACTCTTTTTGACCTGGAGTATATATATCCTCTGGTTTTATTTGCTGCTCGGTGATATATCCTGCGACAAAATTGTCAAGTGGAGTAGGTTTTACTGGAAGAATATCGATATGGCCAACTCTATTGTTATGGTCATCAAAGGCAATATAAAACCCTTTGGGATTGGTTCTGTACCAGCCTTGCAGTATATTAAGCGGAACGGCATCATTTATTGAATATACAGAAGTTTCCAGTTTACTTACCCAAAGAATATCTTCTTCGTTTGCCTCAATTAACCGGAAATTTGAAGTGTCTATCATTTATTTCTACTATTCTTATATTACAAGTATCTTTCTTTTATGATATTTATATGATGTTGGGCATGCCCTGCTATAATATGCGCAATTGCTCTGACTGAAACCTGATTATTATTTACAGTTCCGCTTAGCTTTGTCATTTCCTCATCCATTGTCTTAAACATTGCAATAGTAGATTTTCTAATAAATAGAAAATGATCCAACAGGTCGCTCATGACCTGCTTATCAAAGTTAGAGTATCTTACATATTCATTTTCATCAAAACCTGGTAATGCGGTCTTGTCTTTTCTACTTATTCTAAGTGCTCTGTATGCAAATATTCTTTCTGTGTCAGCCATATGCCCTAATATCTCTCTTATACTCCATTTGCCCTCATTATAACGAAAACCTGCTTTATCTTTTGGGATTGATTTAAAGAACTGCTCGATCTCATTATACTGCTTTTCAAGAGTTCTCATTATATCCTTACCTGAAACTAGTTCGATGTAACCTTTGTAATAGGAAGTGTATTCATTTTGAGATGGCGTTTGCATATAAATTTGCTCCTTTCAGGGAAATCTTAAACCTTAGTGCATTATTTACTA
>JAUZPB010000299.1 GCA_030706145.1 Bacteroidota bacterium | reverse complement strand
TGCAGAGGTCAAGAAAATAAAAGCGCTTGAGACTCATTTTGAAATTAAGCCTTTTAAAAGGGTGCCACATTTTTTAACAGTTTTGCGCCATCATTTCATTTAGTGGCACCCTTATAAAACCCACATAAAACAAGCATTATCCTTATAATCCCCTTAATAACAAATACTTAAGCTATAGTGTAGCCTTTTGGCACTGCATTTGAATATTTAATAACGAAGCGATAAGAAATGACATCCGCTGAATACGGATAGTATTGATAAGAATGAGAGACGATAAATACCACCTTTTAAGAGGAGGAATAAATGTTAAAGAACGTAAAAGATATATATGGATATAAGATAAGTGCATTCAACGGAAATGCAGGAATGGTTTATGATCTTCTATTTGATGAACAGACTAGAAACGTACGATTTGTTGTTGTAAATACAAGCAGCTCTATAAGCCCAAGCCTTGTCCTTATAGAGCCCAGCTTAACCGGTAAGCTTGATATGGGAAAGCGAGAGCTGCCAGTATTTTTAACCGTAGAAGAAATACAAAATAGCCCTTCGATTGAGACACACAGTCCTTCTGTAAGACAGAACGAAGGATATGCGTGGCCTTATTACTGGGTCGGAACAGGGGGCGGTTTTCCTGGAGTAACACCTAGCGCAAGTTATGGTCTTTCTCCATTTGGATTGACTCCGACACTTGGTACACTGAAGTTATCTGCAAAGCAGCAGGAAAGCAATATAGAGCCCCACTTAAGAAGTAGCCGTGATCTTATAGGCTACGGTATCAGAGGGACTGATAGGAATGCAGGTTATATTGAAAGCTTTCTTCTTGAAGATGAATCATGGAATATCTCTTACATGATCGCAAGGACAGGAAGTAGGATGCTTGGGGCAAGAAAGGTTCTTGTTGCTATGCGGTGGCTGATTGATATAGACCCTCATAAAGAAAAAGCAATGTTGGATTTGAAAGCAAACGAACTGAAATTATTCCCTGAATATGATAATCTTAAGATAGTAGTAAAAAAAGGCAGGGAAACACTCCATACTCACTTATATAAAATGGTTCCCAGGTTAATACTGGATAGCAGGAAATAAGGTATTTAACCAGACAAGAAAAACTCTATAAGCTCCGGGCAGCCCCAAAAGCCCGGAGTTTATCTCTTTCTAAAAATCATCACCATTCTAAAAATCATCGCCATATTGATCACCATCAGGTCTATCTTCAAGGTTGTCACTTGCCTTACTCATGAAATAATAAGATATATCTAAAGACAGAATTCTTGTTTTTTGTCTTACATTATTTACTGAATAAAATCCCGTCCCATACCTGTCCACATTACGATTTCTTGTATTAAACAGATCTTCAACTTTAAGGGACAATGAAAGGGCCCTGTTGAAGAAAAGAGCTTTCATCATAGCATTTGCAAAGTATAGGGACCTTGATTTTTCCTGTGCAGACATTGAACTGGAAGAATACCGCTGAGATAATTGGAATTTGAAATTGCCAAATGAAACTGCTGTTAAAAGGCTGCCGCTCCATGAGCGGTTTTTATTATTATTTGAATATTGGCTATTATATTTTGACTCCGATAAAGATATAAATGGCTGAACAAAAAGCCAATCAGAAAACTTTTGACCTGCATTTACATTAAGTACAAAACCTTTGTTCGATGAAACATTTTTATAAGTGGTTAATGCAGTCTTTGAATTTATCTGAGTCGTGATCTGCTCAATGATGTCTGTATTATTGAAATAATATGCCCCAAAACTAATAAACTGTTCTCCAAAAGAGTAAGAATATGAAACATTATAGTTATTCATATAGAAAGGCTTTAGGTCAGGGTTTCCTATTTCGATATTAGTGGAGTCGGAATAATCAGCATGTGGATTTAACTGCTTATTTTCAGGATAATTGCTGGATCGGTAATAGCTAAATGACAGGCTATGATTCTCATTTATCCTTTTTAAAAAATTAATACCTGGCAATAAAGTTAGAAAATTGCTGCTATAATTATCACTAGAAACCATCTCCTTATTTTCCTGGGATTTATTCTCAAGAGATAATCCTAAACTATAATTAATGTCCCATAACATTCCAGAAAAACTTCCATAGAGACGATTTCTCAGTTGATTATTAGTCTGCCTTATCTTTTTACTTTCATCCTCTATATACACTCCTGTTTTGGGGTCAAAACGCATATAGTCATTATCCATTGACAAAGCAGTATAGTTGCTGCTTATCCCAATCATTGCTTTTTCATTTTGCGAAATAGGGAACATATACCTTAGTGATCCATTCATTGAATTATTTTTATTGAATGATGAGTTTTTCTGAAGAACTGAATACTCATCTATTGCCTGTTCAAAAAGATAATTATCCTGAACAATATCATTTGCAGTATTCATTGAGTTCCTGGAGTAGCCAAAACTAAGGTCAATTGATTCTCCTTTTTGCTCAAATTGCCTGTTATAAGATGTAGTCATGTTAAAGAACTGGTGCCGGTTAAATGTATTATTTGTGCTTATATCATTTTCAGTTAGTATATCCTGATAATTTGAAAGCCTGTTTGTGGCAGACTTTTTTATATCAGTGTATAATTTCTTATAGTTAGATTGAAAGAAAAAGATGTCTTTTTCATTGGCTAATCTAAAGGTACCCCCAAAGGAATTTGTATTTGAATTGTTCTTAGATTCAGTTGTCTGATTCAGGTAACTGTTAACTCCACTTAATGTTATTGTTTTAAATATGTCGCTTCCACTATTTTCACTTGAATACTCGTTATTATATCTTCCATTTATGGAGATGCCTCCTTTTCCATATTGCAAGGAAGAATTTGAATGAAGGTAATTATTAGTATTCATGCCTAGAGTAGTTGAGGCTGTGTATTTGGCTGGAGGAGTTTTCTTTGTAATTATATTTATAATACCACCCTGCGGCC
>JAUZPB010000298.1 GCA_030706145.1 Bacteroidota bacterium | reverse complement strand
TCAGATGGCGGAATAGGAATATATTATCTGCCTTCACAAAGGATGGACGGCTTTACAAAAGCCGAAAAATTCAACGCTCTTTCGGGCGGAGTAGCTAAAAAGCAGGCATTAAATACTGACATTTCTATGGTTGTTTCAGGCGGTCCATACTCGATCGATGCAGGACAAACTACAGACGTAGCATTTGCAATTGCTGCAGGTGATAACCTTGAAGACTTAAGGGGTGCTATTAAATCAAGCAGAGCTAAATATCAGCAAATAGTAACGTCTGTAGATGGCAGTAAAGAAACAGTTCCGGACAGATTTGCTCTTGAACAGAACTACCCTAATCCATTTAATCCTTCAACTACAATATTTTATCAGCTGCCAAGTGATGGCTTTGTAAGGCTGAATGTATATAATGTACTTGGAGAAAAAGTAGCTGAGCTTGTAAATTCAGTTCAGTCAAAGGGTATCCACAAAGTAGATTTCAATTCAAGCAGATTCAGCGGTATATCAAGCGGCGTATACTTCTACCGCATAGAATTTGCAAGTCAGATCATAAGCAGGAAAATGATGCTCATAAAATGATCACCTATTAAATATGTACAGTGAAAAACACTAAATGTAATTCCTGTACATATTTTTTTACTACTTAAAGGCCAGCGTTCCCCGAAGAGTATTATTTTCCAGGTTCGAATCATTTAATCTTTTTTCAGGATCTATGTAAATGACATAGTTATATGTGCCTGGTTTATTTGGCCTCCAAAGGTTTACTCTTGCAATAGAATAGCCCTTTGAAGGTTTATCTACCGTAGCATCAGGATAATTACCAAATATAAGGCTGTCCTTCCTTACTAATTTTTCCTGGGGTCCTATGATTGTTGAATACGTAAAAATAAGGACCTTATCTCCATTGTTGTCTATATGAATGGGCCGGGAAAGGCTATCTGAGCTGATAATGGTGGCTGGAAATGTTAAACCGCTTTTTGTTAAAAGTCTTGACCTAACTTCCTTGACCTGAATTACGATGCTATCTATTGCAAGATTATGGCTTATTAAAGGAGGGAAATATACTTCCATTGTCCATTTGTCATTTGCCTCTAAAACCAGTTCGGAGAATTTTGCAATGGGAGCATAGTCTACCGGATTTGAAAAGGCAAGAGACTGAAAAGCAAAGAGAAAAATAAAAAGGGCAAGATATTTCTTCATGAATTAACAAATGGATTCTAATTTGATTCAAGCTTTGTTTTTTTTGACATTTATTGATTTTTAGAAAAAGAAGATCATATCTTCCTTAGGCATGAACTTTTCTTTTTTCCAGTAATATACAGTTGAGTTTTCTATTTTGTAGGATCTGTCGGGTTCGTATGTAAATTTCCTTATTGGAAGAGAAGAAGGAACTACAAGTTTATACTCGGCTAGATCTATTGGCTTTCCCCAGCCTTGAGTTGTCTTTAATATATAAACTGCACTGTCGGCAGATAAAGTTTGTCTATAGCCTATCTGAAACAACAGTGTGTCGTGAGGGGCAATATTAAGCCTGAAGTATATTCCCTTATTTTCATCTTTTGTAAACCTTACCTTCTCTCCTTTTGAGATATTAAAAAGGCGTATTGAGTCTATCTTCTCATTAGAATAATTTGCAAATGGATAAAATATTTCGCTTTCAACAATTCTTTCAGAAGGATTTGCGAACCAGTAATATCCATCCACATCAAGATTTGTCCTATTAAGGCTGAATGTTATATCTTCCCTGAAGAAATCTGCTCTTTGGGCAAACGACATCGAGCTTAAAAGTAAGCTAAAAAGCAGGCAAAAAAATATTTTCATACTGTTTTATTCATTAAGGTTGGGAAAAACATTATACTGAAATTCAAGTAAAAAGATGATCAGTAGTGCAGCATATTTTTTCATAGATTCACCTGTAAATTCCGATAATATGAAATAAATTTAACAGGAAATTTCTGATAAATAAGATAATGAATATTTTGAAAATATAAAGACAGTTTGTAATTTTACTTGGGCATACGCCAAGTTCGCGCCCTTTTTCAATTCCGCGCTATTATACAAGTATTGACAGGCTTGTGAAGATAATCGAAAAGGCAAAGAGTCTAGGCTTTACATTCTGCACAATGTCTGAGTTATCTTTGATGCTAAACGATAAGTCCATTGCCTCTAAGCCTGCAAGTATAGAGGTGCATAACTAAAAAAGGATTTTAAGTTCAGGAATTTTACCGCTAAAACAGTCAATTTAATCAATGACTCCTTCAGCTTCTTTTTAACTTATTAGCTGCTCTATCTGCTCTATTGAAAGACCTGTCTTACTAGAGACCTCCTTTGGACTCATTAAAAGAGATAACCTTTTAACAAATGAAACCATTGACTCCGCTATTTCAACCATGTGACCATCAGGATCAAATAGGCGGATTGTTCTTTGTCCCCATGGCTCTTCTTTTACTTCATGCAACTTTTCTATAGAGTTACTTTCTACTGAGGAGATTATACCATCCAGATCATCTGTTTCAAAATAGATCTCAAATTTATTTGTCCTTTCCATATTCTCATTTGGATAACAGTTATAGATCTCATGATCTTTTCTTAATTCCCATATTGTCAGTCCGCTCTTAAACATCACATTTGTTCCAAAATCGTACTGGATCTCCTGCTTGAAAATATTTATATAGAAATCCTTTGAAACCGAGATATCCTTTACGAACAAGACAGCTGATATGTAATTTATTGAGCTCATGAGTAGTCTAACCCCACTATAAAAGTTGTTTGATATAAGGCAAGGAAATATCTAATTTTGACCTGACATTTCCAAAACTATTATATAGAGAGAATCCCATGGGCTATCCTGAAAATATTACAAGTGAGGCTAATTTTATTGCAAAGAGCCTTCTTAAGGGGCAGCATAATTTGATCATTTGATCCTTAAGCAATATCTTTGTGCACAAATAATTTTGGAAATAAAATGAACACAGTTGA
>JAUZPB010000297.1 GCA_030706145.1 Bacteroidota bacterium | reverse complement strand
TAAGGCCGGATTTACAGATGTTGAAATAAAAAAATCAAAGATAATTAACCTTCCGCTTGAGACACTAAAAAAATATATGTCGGAAGAAGAAGCCACGGTCTATGCATCTGGTGAAAAGGGAATATTTAGCATAACTGTCGTGGGTTATAAGAAATAAGCATTCGAGAATTCTGTGTCAGGAATAGATTGTCTGATCCATTCCTGACCTGAAATATTATAATATTTTATACGCAAATTCTTAAAGTGTGAGTGATAAAAGTGGAAACTGCAGAAAAAATTGTTGCATCGAAAGAAAGCAGAAATAAGTTACTTTCAATATTAGTACTCATTCCGCTGTGGGCTTTTGTTTATTTCTTTCTTGAAAATCTGTCTAATTTTATTGTATACAATGTTCTTTCAATGAGCAGGACATCTTCTTTCACAGAGGCATTCAGATTTTTTATTTATGAGGTGCCGAAAGTTTTACTGCTGCTGGTGTTTATAGTTTTTATTGTGGGTATAATCAGGACATACTTTTCTCCTGAACGAACAAGAAAAGTACTAGAAGGTAAGTCACTCTTTACCGGAAATGTTCTTGCAAGCCTGCTCGGCATTGTAACTCCATTTTGTTCCTGCTCGGCTATTCCGCTTTTCTTGGGTTTTGTTGAATCGGGTGTCCCTCTTGGCGTTACATTTTCTTTTCTGATTGCCGCTCCAATGATAAATGAAGTTGCTCTTGTACTTTTATTCGGCTTGTTCGGCTGGCAGACAGCACTTCTTTACATGTCTACAGGTTTAATAATAGCTATGATATCGGGTTATGTAATAGGTAAGCTCAAGCTTGAAAGGTATGTTGAAGACTGGGTCTATCAGATAAAAGCAGGACACATGGAAATTTCTGAAGAAAAGACTCCATTTGTCGAAAGGATTTCTGCTGGATTTGATGCCGTTAAAGAAATTGTATCTAAAGTATGGCTCTATATAATCTTAGGTATTGCTGTAGGTGCGGGAATTCATGGTTATGTACCTGAAAATTTTATGGCAGGACTTATGGGTAAAAGTGCCTGGTGGTCTGTCCCTATTTCCGTACTTATTGGTGTCCCTATGTATTCAAATGCTGCAGGAATAATACCTATTGTTCAGGCATTACTTGAAAAGGGAGCTTCACTTGGGACTGTCCTTGCATTTATGATGTCTGTAATTGGGCTATCACTTCCTGAAACAATAATATTAAAAAAAGTATTAAAGCTTCCCCTTATAATGGTTTTTATAGGTGTAGTTGCTGCAGGGATTGTTATTGTAGGTTATCTATTTAACCTTGTCTACTGATCTCTCCTTAAGCTAAGATCTTTTTGAAAACATAATTTATAGATTTCTCATTTTTTACAAATATTTGAGGTTAAAATGGTCGTCAAAATTCTTGGTTCATGCTGTTCTAAATGCAACACTTTAGAGACTAAAGTTAAAGAAGTTGCTTCTAAAAATAACATTACTGCTGAGTTCATTAAAGTTTCTGATATTCAGGAAATCATGAAATACGGCATCATGATGACTCCTGGACTAGTTGTAAATGAAAAAGTTGTAAGCAGCGGTATTGTACCAAAAGATGAACAGATCCTCCAATGGTTAAAACAGGCATAAAGGAGTAAAACATGAAAAAGATATCAATCCTGTTATTGCTCCTCATAATTATTTGCACATCAGCATTTGCGCAAAACTCAAATAAAAAATTAGTCTCAGTTGAAAAAGCTAAAATAACATTTGTAGAACTTGGATCTGTTAACTGCATTCCCTGCAAGCAGATGCAGCCTGTAATGAAGTCTATCGAAAAGAAATATGGATATCAGATAAAAGTTGTCTTTCATGATGTCTGGAAACAGGATCAGAAACAGTATGCTTCAAAGTATGGCATAAAGCTGATCCCGACTCAGGTTTTCCTTGATGAAAATGGAAAGGAAATAATGAGACACGAAGGATTCTATGCCGAAAAGGAAATAGACAAATTCCTTCAATCAAAAGGATTGAAGATACTGAATTAATTTATTAACATTTTACTGTCTAAATATGCTGAATGAAGTCTTTACTCAATTAAACTCAGCTCTATATGGAAACATATACATTGCTATTCTAGCTTCATTTACCTGGGGCATTCTTAGCATTCTTCTGAGTCCTTGTCACTTATCAAGCATCCCGCTTGTGATTGGTTATATAAGCAGTCAGGGAAGTATATCTGTTAAGAAAACTTTTAATATATCTCTGACCTTTGCTTTTGGTATACTGCTTACCATAGCACTAATTGGATTTATTACATTTTCACTTGGGCGTCTTCTGGGAGATGTTGGAACGCTCGGGAATTACCTTGTAGCTATTATATTTTTTGTGATCGGGCTGTATATGCTGGACCTTATAAAATTGCCATGGAATGGAATAAGTTTAAGTTCAACAAGATTTAAGGGACTTCCGGCTGCTTTTGTGCTTGGACTCCTCTTTGGAATTGGCCTTGGCCCGTGCACATTTGCTTTTATGGCACCAGTGTTAGGTGTTGTGTTCCAAACTGCCACGACTGGCATTATACTTCCAGTAAGTTTGCTCACTTCTTTTGCACTAGGGCATTGTTTTGTCATTGCAGGAGCAGGAACACTAAGCAGAGTAGTTCAGCAGTATCTTAACTGGAGTGACCGCTCCAAGCTTATGCTCTATACAAAAAAAGTATGCGGCGTTTTAGTCATACTTGGTGGTGTCTACATAATTTACAATCAATAAAAGGCCAATCGCAAATGATTGGCCTTTGAGAAGACTTTATTTTAGCAGAAGAAGTTTTCGTGTAAATGTCTGGTTTTTATTACTATCTCTTTCTTTTAATTCTGCTCTTGTAAAATAAATACCGCTGCTGACAGATTGATTAAATGAATCTCGTCCATTCCATACATAAGACTTGCCAGAAACTAAGTCCTCGTTTTCAGCTATCGTTTTAACTAGCTGACCCAATATATTATAAATATATAAATTCAGCCTTGACGGACATTTAACATTAATGGTTATTCTTGTCTG
>JAUZPB010000296.1 GCA_030706145.1 Bacteroidota bacterium | reverse complement strand
GCCTTGATCTGTATAATTTGTATGAAGCAAGAGAAATTCTGCCTTTTGTACTGAATACAGTTAGTAATGTTGTTTATTCAATTCTGCTTATATTCAGCCTGTTGTGGATAAATATAGAATGGAAAGGAAGATGGAGTAATAAGGAAGCTCTTCTTTTTAGCATAAGTTTACTAACTACTATATTTTTGTTTTATTTGGCTAATTTAATTATTCATCAGGATATTTCTGACGAATATTTCAGGATGTTCAGATCAGGGCATCACCATGGCCCCGACCATAAGATAAATATTCTGGCCATAAGGTCATTTTTTGTTTTGCTTATAGTATACCTTGGCGGACTGATCTATAAGCTGTACATGAAAAAGATCGAGGCAGAAAAGTCTCTTGATAAATTAAGATCGGAATCCCTGCAAAGTAAACTGACTGCTCTTAATAATCAGATAAATCCTCATTTCTTCTTTAATGCTCTTAATTCACTTTACTCTTTAATAATGGAGGATAAAAAAGAAAGCTCTCTTTCTTATCTTTCAAATCTATCCAACGTATTCAGGTATATTCTTCGAAGTGAAACCAAAGCAGTCATATCTCTTAAAGAAGAACTTTCATTTCTGGAGGAATATAAAAGCATGATGAGTGTTAAATATGGCAACAAGCTGATATTTGACTGCAGGATCGAAGAAAGATATCTTTCATATAAGCTTCCTGTACTTACACTGCTGCCAATTATTGAAAATGTGGCAAAGCATAATGAAATAAGCAGTACAAATCCGATGGTCATTCATATTTGCACAGATGATGATAACCTGATAATTATGAATAAAATAAAAAAGAAAATTGATCCTGTTTTATCAGAAGGTATTGGCCTTAAGAATCTGAACAATAGGTTTAAGATATTGTTAAATAAGGAAATAAAGATAAAAATGACTCACGAAGATTTTTATGTTTATTTGCCTTTAATCCGGGAAAGTGATGAAAGTCATTATAATTGAAGATGAAGCTGCTGCATACAATAATATGGTGCAGATCCTGAAGCAGATTGATCCAACAATAGAGATTCTGGCGAATTTTGACACAGTAATGGAAAGCGTTCTCTGGTTTAGAAGTAACCCCATGCCTGATCTTATCTTTATGGACATTCAGCTTGCAGACGGTTCATCTTTTAATATTTTTGATTGTGTAAATATTGAAGCTCCTGTAATATTTACAACAGCATACGATGAATATGCCATTGATGCATTTCAGGTAAACAGTGTTGATTATCTTCTTAAGCCAATTACTCTGGAAAACACAAAAAAAGCCATAGAAAAACTAAACCGTATTAAGCAAATTAGTTTTGAAAAGCTCATTGACAGGTTTAGTATTAACTTCAGGAATACGGATTATAACAGAAGGATACTTGTACCGGTTAAGGACAAAATACTTTCAGTAGATACTGACAAGATAGCTTATTTTTATAATACAAATGGAATAATGGAAATTATTGATATAAATAAAACAAAATACAAGATAGATAAATCACTTGATTCCATTATTATGAAGCTTGATCCGGCTCAGTTTATAAGGGCAAACAGGCAATATATTGTTTCGAAAAGGGCAATTAAGGATGTGACAATATGGTTCGACAGCAGACTGCTAGTTAATATGGTAATAGATACTCCCGAGCAAATATTTGTCAGTAAAAACCGCGCATGTGAATTCAAAAACTGGTATGCTTTATGATGCCTTCTTATTGCAACTAACTTTCTTTCACAAATATTTCTATCAGAAGAATTTACTTTTGCTTTTTAAAAACCGGTTCTTTAATTTAGCACCAATATTTTAGCATTAGGTTTTTCTAAAATTAAAAGGGAATCCGGTTTTATAATCCGGAGCTGTACCCGCAACTGTAAATTCCATTTAATCTCAAGTACAACTGCCACTGTAGCTTTAATGGCTATGGGAAGGCCATTTGAGATGGAATGAGCCAGGAGACCTGCCTGATGTATATTGATATTAGCTTTCGGGATAAAAAGCTGGATTTTTTATTGGTATTCCTCTGAAAGCACATACCCAACCCACTTTTCTTTTATTTTTTTTCTGGAGAGACTGATAATGGAGCAAATAACTGCTACTATTAAAACTGTAAAAAAACGAAATGGCTCGGTTGTAGAGTTCAACAGCCGAAAGATCTATAATGCTGTACTTAAAGCTGCACAATCTGTAAATGAGTTTAGTGAAGATGTTGCACGAATGATCTGTATTAAGGCAGTTAACCTGCTTCAGCAATTATACGCAGACAAAACACCGACTGTTGAAGCTATTCAGGATTGCGTAGAAGAAGTCCTTCTTAATTCTCCATTCAGAAAGACCGCAAAGGCTTACATAATTTACCGCGATCAGCATGCGCAGCTAAGGGACCTTTCACTGAAGTCTCATGTCGACCTGATGGATAACTATATTAGTAAGTCTGACTGGCAGGTAAACGAGAACAGCAATATGGGTTACTCACTGCAGGGACTTAACAATTATATATCCTCAGAGGTTAGTAAAATTTATTGGCTTAATAAAATTTATCCAAAGGGTATCAGAGAGGCACACCAATCAGGTGATTTTCATATACACGACCTTGGTTTGCTTAGCGTTTACTGTGTGGGGTGGGATCTGTATGATCTTCTGGTTAATGGTTTTCAGGGTGCATCGGGAAAAATTGAATCAAAACCTGCCAGCCATTTCAGAAGTGCACTCGGACAGGTTGTTAATTTCTTCTATACTTTGCAGGGCGAATCAGCCGGGGCACAGGCATTTTCAAATTTCGATACTTTACTTGCTCCTTTTATTCGTTACGATAAACTTGGATATGCAGAAGTTAAACAGGCAATTCAGGAATTTTTGTTCAATGTAAACATTCCTACGCGCGTTGGATTTCAGACTCCATTTACTAATATTACACTGGATCTGACCGTTCCATCGTATTATGCTGATATGAGCGTTATAATCGGCGGAGAAATGCGGGATGAGACATATTCCGGATTCCAGAAAGAGATGGATATATTTAATAAAGCTTT
>JAUZPB010000295.1 GCA_030706145.1 Bacteroidota bacterium | reverse complement strand
CTGCCCAGGTGAATATGAAAAGAAACTAATCCCCCATCTTGCACGCACAAAAGGGAATTATTTACTTATTAAGGATGTACCAGCTGAAGTATGCAATATTTGTGGAGATACACTTATTTCCAGAGAAGTCACTGATAAAATACTTGAGTTGGTAAAAAATGCTAAACCTCAGGAGAGTATACCCTCCATGAGATTTGTGGCATAAGACACTTTATTGTTATTAAACGATTTGGTTAGAGCATCTGATCATAATTTTCTTTTTCCATATTTGGCAATTGTTTCCTAATGTCTGCGGAGCTTTTCACAGCTTTTCATCGTCTGAAGTTTCGTCCTCATGCTGTTTAGTGGGATTGTTACTACTTCTATACAATACATGGTATGAGACACTGTCCCATGCATTATGGATACCAATAAAAAGAAATAGCATCACGGCACCTCCAACGGCAAAAAGAGTTTCTTGTGTGTAGAAAAGAGCTGTAACTGAAGAGAAAACAAGTATTATATATGCAATTAAAGGCAGGACAACATGAAACAGCCAGTCTTCGAACACAGGTCTATAAGTAGTTTGCTTCTTTATTCGCCGCACAACAATCAATGAGTATACTGCTCCGATTGCACCTATAATTCCCCAATGAGCTGCAATAAAGATGACTCCTGGCCATGGGACGCGCTGGAGTGCTGATAAAAACAAAGCTGTGCCGAAATGAACAACCGTCGGACTGCTAAATGCCGCCCCGGCATCAGCTGCGCGCAGAGGCGGATTGCTAGCTATCAGTGTCATGACGACAAACTGCAACCCGATAAGAGCACCGGCTGCTGTACCAACAATTGAATAAAAGCTATCCCATCTTGCAAATTCTGGCATAATGCTCATTCATAAAAGTTTAAGAATATAGTTTAGGAATTGGGTTTATTTATCCCAAGGTTCTCACGAACGTAATTATTGGGCGATTCAATGATCTTCGAAATAAACGCTGCAAGGCTTTTCTGAGAAATTACCGAGCCCTTTTCAGGCTCTCCTTTTCTGGTTATTTCATAATCCACTTCATTTGCATTAGTAAACCAGGTCGGCCTTAAAATAGTGTATTCAAGATCTGAAGCTTCAATCACATCAGCGGCTTTTCTGTAGGGTTTTAACACTGACCTAACAGGATCATCATAGATGCCAATAGAACAAATGAAGATAATTCTTTTAACTCCTGTTTCTTTCATTGCTTTAACAATGTTTTTAGCCATTGCTTCAAGATCGCCTGCAAGATTGGCATAAACAATATCTTGCCCTTTTATGGCTTCTTTAAGCTGATCATAATTCAGGACATCACCTTCAATTATGCTGCTCTTGGAAATCTCTTTGTCTCTTAAACGATTTTTGTTTCGCAAAAATAAGGTTAGGTTAATATCTTCTTTCCTGGATAATATAGCAATAACGTGCTTTGCTATATTACCGCTGGCTCCAAGTATGATAACATTTTTCATTTTTCAAATAATCCTCTACTAAAATTAAATTAATTCAGAATCCGATTTTTATATTCTTTTGGACTTAAGCCTACTTCTTTTTTGAACATTCTAGAGAAATAAGGTGCATTCTCGAAACCGAGATGATATGCTATTTCCGAAATGGTTTTTTCACCTTCCGTCAGCATGTTTTTAGCTTCAGCTATAACAAAAAGATGAATAAGCTCCAATGCAGTTTTTCCTGTTTCCTGTTTCAATAAGTCGCTTAAATATCTTGGGGATAGATTTAGCTTAGAAGCCAAATAATGAGCAGTAGGAAATCCATTTTCAATTGCCTCTCCTTTTTCAAAATAGGTATTCAGAAGCCCATTGAATTTTGTAACCATAATACCTGATAAAGGCTTACGGTCTATAAACTGTCTTTTGTAAAATCTTTGGGCATATTTCAGGATAGAGTCCAGATGTGAAAGGATAATGGTCCTGCTAAACTCATCTGGATTATTGTGATATTCTGTTTCCATTTTGTTATATAAAGACCACATGATCTTTTCTTCCCTTGGAGAAAGATGCAGTGCTTCATTTGTTTCATAGTCGAAGTAGCTGTATTTCCTGATTTCAGTAAATAGCGGGTGTCCCAATAAAAAGTCTTCGTGAATATGAATGGCAAATCCTTTTTCTTTCAATTCCACATCCTGGACAGTAATTACTTGTCTTGGCTTCATAAAATACATTGAGCCACTGTCGCTGTCATACTTTGTTTTACCATACAGGAACACGCCTGACTTAAGTTTTTTAAGGCAAATTATGAAGAAGTTACAAGTGATCTTCTTGTTTTTCAAAGCATTAGTTGAAGCCGAAATCTGGTTAAGGCTGAATAACGGATTTTCAGGAGGAGGAAAGCCATCAGCCTTATCTAATTCACTTATTGTATTAAAATGTATCATATTGCAATGTTATAAATGTTATTATCAATATTAGTCAGTGAAGAGAGAGCTATTCCCCTGCTCCCTCTTTGCTAAAAATTATAAGCCGGTTCTTTTTTCGAGTTCTTCCGGATACCTTTCTCCATGTACTTTGATCTCTGATAAGGCATTATCAATCATGTGGAGGTCACCTGATGTAAGTTCAATTTCAGCTGATCCGATATTTTCTTCCAGACGGCTTAGCTTTGTTGTTCCTGGAATAGGAACGATCCATGGTTTCTGAGCAAGCAGCCATGCAAGTGCAATCTGAGCCGGTGTTGCCTTCTTCTCTCCTGCTATCTTTCCAAGCAGATCAACTAATGCCTGATTTGCCTTACGGGCTTCTGGTGTAAAGCGTGGAACAATATTACGGAAGTCGGATTTCTCAAACTTCGTATTTTCGTCTATCTTCCCAGTAAGAAATCCTTTCCCAAGAGGGCTGAATGGTACGAATCCAATTCCAAGCTCTTCAAGAGTTGGTATTATTTCCTCTTCGGGACGTCTCCACCAGAGTGAGTATTCGCTCTGCAGGGCTGTTACGGGCTGGACTTTATGTGCACGGCGGATTGTCTGTGCACCTGCTTCAGACATGCCGAAATGTTTTACCTTACCCTCTTTGATCAGATCTTTTACGGCT
>JAUZPB010000294.1 GCA_030706145.1 Bacteroidota bacterium | reverse complement strand
TTAATTTTCAAAGATCCACAATTTGTACAGGCATGAGGTACAGGTTTAGTAAAGCCACAATAGTGGCATTGAAGAATATTCTTACTAATGTGATAAACCAGTGGAACAGAACAGTTAATGCAGGTTTCATTTTCGCCACAGTCCTCGCAGTAGACCTGTGTAGCAAATCCCCTACGGTTTTGCAAAACAATAACGCCCTCTTTCCTGCTGAGTCTTTTTGAGATTTCGTCAAGGAGGAGTCGCGAAAAGACGCCTTCCATTTTTCTCCGTTTTTTTTCAACTATAACGTTAACAAGTTTTACTTGCGGAAGTTTAGCGTCATCAATTCTATTTTTGAGTTCAAGAAGTTTATATTTACCTGTCTTTGCGTTATACATACTTTCAACCGAAGGAGTCGCAGATCCTAAAAGTACAGGGCAATTATTAAGCTTTCCTCTCATTATAGCAGCATCGCGGGCCTGATATTTGGGGACAAACTCAAACTGTTTATAGCTTGCATCGTGCTCTTCATCGACAACTATAAGTCCAATATTATCCAAAGGAGAAAACAAAGCCGAGCGAGCTCCAATAACGACACTATATTTACCTGCAATAATTCCCCTCCAGGTATCATAGCGCTCTCCAATTGACATTCGGCTATGGACTACAGCTACTTTTTCGCCGAAGCTATTAAAGAGTCTTGCAGTAATCTGTGGTGTAAGCGAAATCTCAGGAACCAGAATAACCACGTTTTTCCCATTAGCCAAAACAGACTTAGCAAGTTCGATATAGACCTGAGTCTTTCCGCTTCCGGTAACGCCATAGAGCAGAAATGTCTGGAATTCCTCATTTACAATAGATTTTTCGACCTCTTTTTTAACGGCATTCTGCGCTTCAGTAAGGATCAGATTCTTAGGGGCCTCGCTATATCCTTCAACAAAAGTTCTTTCAACTTCTTTTTCAAATACATCAATAGCACCTTTTTGGCAGAGGCTATTTATTGAAGAAGCTGAGGCATTAGTTTTCTTTAACAGCTCACTTAAGGCAATAGAGTTACCTTTTAGCTGTAAAAGCTCCAACAAAACCACGATCTGTTTAGGTGAACGCGCTTCTATTTCAGGCATGAGTTCATAAATCTCATCAACGCTTTTTGCAAGCCTTACGCACTTAATTTTTTTTATGCCTACCTTAGCTTTTTCAATTTCATTTAGTATACTAAGTGCACCCTGCCTTTCAAGGTCGCGCAGCGGCGAATAAATCCCCTGTTTTTTTATCTCTTTTTGCAGAGAGCTAATTGAGATCACTTCAACTTCCGAGAGTATTTTTAACAGTTTTGCCTTAATTGATTTAGGGTTCTTTTCGTGTAATAAAAGTTCCTGACAAAACTGTTTATCAGATACAATTTTTCTTTTGGATTCAACTTCAAGTCCATATGGGACAGAATATCTTAAGGCTTCGCCAAGAGAGCTAAGATAATATTCTGATACCCACTGATAAAATTTCAAAGAGTCTTTTGTAAAGATGGGATTAATATCTAGAATATCCTGTATCGGCTTGATTTTTTCTTCTAAGGGAGTTTTCTCTGTAACATTAATAATAAAGCCAGTCAGGACCCTTTTGCCGAACGGTACAACGGCTCTTACGCCGACTTTAGCCAGATCGAGAAACTCATTGGGAATGCAATAAGTAAACGAATTTCTAAAAGGCAAAGGGAAAACAATTTCTGCGAACATCTATAGGCTTTTTTTAATATTAGAGTTATAATGTTAGAGATTAAAATGTGTGCAAAGATACAAAATACAGATATCAGAATACAGAAAATTCAGGAAACAGGATCCAGAATTAATTTAGCTACTGGATCCTTTTTCCTTTAATAATTTATTTCCCAAATATTATTTATTTCCTAAACTGAGATACTAAGTCTTTAAGCGGTGTATTTTCGGCTGGTTCAGTTAATATTTGGAATTTTAATGTATCGACATTATCACTCCAGAGGATTCTTTTATACTTATCAGATTTAATTATTTCACCGTTTGTAGCAATTACGCTATCGTCCAAAGCAAGAGTGATAAAATAGAAGCCATCGTCATAGGTCAGGTTTTCAACATCACTAATTTTATCAAACCTATAAACAGCGGTTCCATTTAACTTTCCATTTTCCACATGAAGCTCACGTGAGACAATATTCTTCCCCTCTTTTTTCATATCAGACAAGAAGCGACTGCTTTTTTGCATATAATCAAAAAGATTCTTTTTATCCTCATCGAACTCCCTGTCATTCTGAGCATCGGATCTTATATCAGTATAAGTAACACGAGCTGTTCCTTTGCCCGATTTATCAGAAACGATCTCATAAGATATTTTGTGGCCTACAAGGCAGCCATTCAGGAAAAATGAAAGAAGTGTTCCGGAAAAAAACAATATTTTCTTATTCATTTCAACCCTCTGTTTTTGAGTGAAAAAACAATTACTATAATCCTGCATCAAACGATATAATTAACAGACAGCAGGTTCTAAAAGTCTAATTACCTGAGAATCGACATCCAGTTCGACTTTAAGTCCAACAGGCAAGGTAAATTTATTAGTAACATGGCCAAAAGAAAGGCCATATATAACTGGGACTCCAAGATTAAAGAGCCTGTCAAAAAGTACTTCCATCAAAGAGAGTGAAGAAACAAAAGATGGATCTTTTTCCTTAGCCTCGCATTTTTCAAATACACCGAGGGCTATACCAGCGACCTTATCGAATTTTCCAGCTTCAATCATTTGTGTGAGCATTCTGTCGACCCTGTAGGGTTCTTCTCCTACCTCCTCCAGAAAGACTATCTTGCCATCCATATTGATATCATAAGGGGTACCTATCATAGAAACAACGATTGAAAGGTTTCCGCCAACTAACTGACCTGTAGCTTTGCCATTTCTTATTGGAACTATTTTTCGGCTTACATCTTCAGGGTTTTCATCCCTAGCACTCCAAAGTGTAAGTGCATCTACAGGTTCAAGAAGTGTATTCTTAAAGTAATATAATGAAAACTCATTAAATGTGGATATACCGACCGGGCCATGAAAACTGAT
>JAUZPB010000293.1 GCA_030706145.1 Bacteroidota bacterium | reverse complement strand
CAGCAAAGGATTTTCTGGAATTGACTCAAATTAAAATAAACTCAAAAGATAGCGGTATTTTCATGATTGGCGGTGGAGTTCCAAAGAATTTCACTCAGGATATAGTTGTTGCCGCAGATATTTTGCAGGAATCTGCTCCAATGCATAAATACGCTGTACAGATAACTGTAGCAGATGAAAGAGATGGAGCTCTTTCGGGTTCAACTCTAAAAGAAGCTAGTTCCTGGGGTAAAGTTGAGACTACATACGAACAGATGGTATATGCAGAAGCGACAATTGCTATGCCATTAATAACTGGTTATGCATATCACAAAGGCAGCTGGAAAGCCAGAAATGGAAAAGAGCACCAGAAACTGTTTGCAAAGCAACCACAGTCAGTATAAAGATAAGTCTGACAAAATAATCTTGCTAATAAAAGATAAATCTGGATTGCGGGAAATGGTAAATTTTCCGCAATTCTTTTATCTACTAATCTGATATAATATCCTGAATTATCCAGCGTTTACTATCATCGAGATAAATTATGGCCTTAAAATTCTGGCCTTTGGTCAGGTTCTTTAATCTGCGCAGTTTTTGATTTTTCCTGTTATCAACGGGCTCTTTGTCCTTACCAAGAACAAAACCTGGAAATAACTGATATATTTCCCCTTTTACTGCCAAACTTGGATAAGCTGGGTCTTCCTTTACATCTAGTGTTTTTGCAACTATTAAAAAATTCGTACTATCCTTTACATGACTTTCAATTATTTCAGCTATGACCACTGATTTGTTGATCTGAATGGCTGCTTTTTTATTTGCCTGTTCTAATGAAGATGGGCCTTTGTGCATATCAGGATAATTTAATTTCTGGCTATCGGTTTTAGCAAACTCAGATTTTTTCTTTTCTTTTAGATCATTGTTAGTTTTGTGCCCACAGGAACTAATAATAAACAGCACGCATAAGACCGATAAACATAAGACAAAGTTTTTCAAGGACGGTTTTCTCCCAATTATATTTTTAAACGTGTTTATTATTCTTTATAATTCCAATGAATATGATATTTTTCAGTCCCAATTTTCTTCTCCATGATCAAAATAAGATAATAGTCGTAGACTGAAAATGGAAAGACATATTTTCCCAATTTTTATCTCAAATTTTTAATAAGAAAATGCTTAAATTAATAGTTCATTTTTTGGTTATTAACTAACGGAATGGTAAATCTAAAACGACATACCTTTACTTTCCTATTTTTCAGAGGCAAAAATGCTTAGCGGAGTATATAGACAGCTATTTGAAAGCTTAAGGAATTCTATTCCAGAAGACAGATTAATTCACGATGAACTTAGAACACTTGCATATGGTACTGATGCAAGTTTTTACCGGCTTATTCCCAAATTAGTAATAAAGGTTGAAACCGAGCAGGAAGTAATAACAGTATTAAAATATTGCAAGGAATTAAATCTGCCTGTGACTTTCCGGGCAGCCGGAACAAGCTTGTCAGGGCAAGCTATTTCCGATTCAGTTCTTGTTTTATTAGGACCGAAATGGAACAAATTCAAAATAAATCAGGATGCTACACAAATAAAACTTCAACCAGGTATTGTTGGAGCTCATGCAAACATCTATCTTTCACCTTTTAACAGGAAAATAGGGCCAGATCCAGCCTCAATAAATTCTGCAATGATAGGTGGAATTGCCGCAAATAATGCAAGTGGAATGTGTTGTGGTACATCACAGAACAGTTATAAGACTCTGTCCGGAATGAAAATAATTTTCAGTGATGGCGCAGTTTTGGATACAACTGACAGTTCAAGCAAAGAGAATTTCAGGAAAACACATTCTGAAATGCTAGAGCGCATATGTAAGCTTTCTACAAAAGTAAAACAAAACGGTGTACTTTCCGAAAAGATCCGTGATAAATACAAGATGAAAAATACAACAGGTTACAGTCTAAATGCACTTGTTGATTTTGAAGACCCAATAGACATAATTCAACATCTAATGATTGGGTCGGAAGGGACACTAGGATTTATAGCCGAGGTTGAATATTTCACTGTTGCCGAATTACCAAACAAAGCAACCTCGCTAATGCTTTTCCCAGATACAGCTACAGCTTGTAATGCAGTTAGAATTCTTAAAGAATGCAAAGCTGATGCTGTTGAACTAATGGATAGGGCTTCATTACGTTCGGTTGAAGATAAAGATGGAATGCCTGAATATCTTAAAACTTTAGATAAAGAAGTCTGCTCACTGCTAGTTGAAGTAAAAGCAAAAGATGGCGAGCAGCTTCAAAACAGATTAGAGTCAATGTACAAAGCTCTTGAAGCACTTCCAAAGGTAATGCCAATAGTTTTTACAGAAGATAAAGATGAATACAAAAAGCTTTGGGATATAAGGAAAGGAATGTTCCCTTCTGTTGGAGCTATGCGTAAAACAGGAACTACTGTAATAATTGAAGACATAGCATTTCCAATTGATAGTCTTGCTTCTGCCACAGTAAATCTTCAGCAGTTATTTGTAAAACATGGATATTATGATGCCATTATATTTGGACATGCTTTGGAAGGGAACCTGCATTTTGTTTTCAAGCAGGATTTTAATTCTGAAGCAGAGGTCACAAGGTATAAATATTTCATGGATGACATTGCAAAGCTTGTTGTCAAAAAATACAATGGGGCGCTTAAGGCAGAGCACGGCACCGGGCGGAATATGGCTCCATTTGTTGAACTTGAATGGGGATCTGAAGCTTACGAGCTGATGAAGGAAATAAAGAATATTTTTGATCCACAGGGTATAATTAATCCTGGCGTTATATTAAACAATGACGCAAATGCGCATATAAAAAATCTAAAGCCACTTCCTGCTGCTAATCCGCTGGTTGACAAATGTATAGAGTGTGGTTTTTGTGAAGTTAATTGTCCATCTAAAAACTTAAGCCTTTCACCTAGACAAAGAATAACGGTTTTCAGAGAGATCGCACGGTTAACAGAAAAAGGGAATGACCCGGACAGGTTAGAAGAACTGGTAGAACAGTTCGATTATTATGGCGATCAAACTTGTGCAACCGATGGATTATGTGCT
>JAUZPB010000292.1 GCA_030706145.1 Bacteroidota bacterium | reverse complement strand
TTCTTTTTTGCCTGTTCCTATTTCAAAAATATCTTTTGGAGAAGGAGCATTTTCAAAAGAAATGCCTGATTCGCGGGCAAAAACTTTCTTTACGCCTCTTATACTTGCATGTTCTTCAATATGAGTTTCAGGGCATAGCTTGTCTCTTAAAAGCCATATCTCCCCTGCAATTGAATTATCACCGATAAATAGGTTACCATCGCGCACAATTCCTGCACCAAAGCCTGTACCGAGTGTTAAGCCAAGAAGATTTTTGTATCGTTTAGGACTTCCGGATAATCTAAGCTGTTCATTCACAAAAGGAAGGAATCCAGCAATAGCTTCGCCGTAGGCATAAAGGTCACCATCGTTATTAATGAAAACAGGAAGCTGGAACTTCTCCTGCAGCATTGGTCCTAATGCAACTCCGCCTCTGAAGGCAGGAAGGTTGTTCAGATCGCCAATAATTCCATTTGGATAATCTGCCGGTCCTGGGAATGCAAAGCTAATTGCAACAGGAGGATTTTGCAGTTTGTTCTTAACCTGAGTAAAACCATCTATCATTGAAGCAATACATTTATCAAGGTCATCGGCATGTGAAGGAAGGACAATCTCATCTAGTATTTGTTCATTCCCCTGAATAGCTGAGAAAACAAAATTTGTACCTCCTGCGTCAAGTGTCATTACTATTCTTTTATCATTTTCGTATTTCATAAAAAAAAGTCCCTGTTAGAAAGGTTGAAAAATTTGTGATAATTAAAGAAGAGCAGATCTTACGGTCTGCTCCTCATATATATACTTGACAAAAATACTAATTATTGTACTTCCTGAGCGCTTAATTCTTTTTCAGCAGTTTTCTTTCCCTTCTTAAGTGAGATGAGAAGCAGATAAGCAAAGCATAATAATGGAACAATATAAGAGACTGCACCAAAGCCGCTATCGGCTAACTTACCCATAACAAGAGGAACAATAGCGCCGCCGCTTATAGCCATGCACATAAGTCCAGAAAGCTCGCTTGCGCGTTCCGGTTTTTCTTCAACTGTAATAGAGAAAAGCATTGGCCAGATATTAGCAAAACCAAGTCCGCCAAGAACAACTCCAGCAAGAGCAAGAGGCATTATGTTTGTGATTATTAAAACTACGCCCAAAAGTCCCAAAGCTGCAGAAACTCTGAAAGCAAAGCGCGGGCTCATCTTAAAGCTGCCTACGACAAGACGGCCGACTGTAAGTGAACTGAAGAAAAGAGTCGGTCCTAAAAGAGCTGCATTATCAGGGCTGAGGTTAAAGCCTTCCAATGATGGTTTAAGAAAACGTGCCATAGAAGCTTCGGCACCAACATATAAGAAGATACCAAGTACAGCCAATGCAAATACAGGTTCTTTAAGTAATGAAAGTGAAGATCCTATACTTGGAGGAACGTCTGTTTTTGTTTCTTTGACCTTCAATGTAGCAACTGTAATAAATGCTAATGACATAAAAATAAAGAATACAGGGAAAGCGCCTCTCCACCCCATGCTTGCAAATATAGGCAGTATCAATACTAAACCTACTAGGTAAGCAGATGCAGAAGATCCAACACCTTTAAGTCCCTGTGCAAGAGCAAGGTTACGGCTATAAGAACCCTCGGGACTAACATCGAACATAATTGGATTGCCTGCAACCTGAAGGAATGTAGTGCCAACACCAAGCAAAAAGATACAGCTTAGGAGTAAAGCAAAACCAGGATCTATAAAAGTAGGAATAGCTGTAGCAATAACATTTAAGCCAAGTCCAAGAAGCAAAAGGTTCTTCTTACCTATACGCGAAGCCAACAGTCCGCCCGGAACACTGAACAGAGCAAAGGCGATGAATACGAAGAAAGGCAGCAGTGTTGCCATTACGTTACTTAACTGAAACTGATTCTTAACAGCATCTGACATAGGTCCCATTGCATCGGCGACACCCATGACTAAAAATGCCAGGAATATCGGAATTGTTTTTGTTTTCATTTAATCTCCGTTAATAATTCTTTATTGATTCTGTTTATGTTATTTCATTGCACTTTCAATGTTTAACTCAGAAGAATAAGAATAAGGAGCATCATCCTTCCCCGTTCCCCTCTTCATATTTGGAGTAGAGCTCATTTCAAAGTTGAGCAGTCCGCCATTTAATATTGTTCCGTATGTTATATAATTTTTTGTGTAAGATTTTTTGTTCAGCTTAGCATCTTTTATATAAACATTATCCTGATTATTATTCTTAGCCTCTATTACAAATGTCTTACCATTTTCAAGTGTAAGAGTTACCTTCTTAAATAATGGAGAGCCAATTGCATACTGATCGGTGCCTGGGCAAACAGGATACAATCCCATAGCAGAGAAAACATACCAAGCAGAAGTCTGGCCGTTATCTTCATCGCCGCAAAGTCCATCAGGACCAGGAGTATAGAGCAGATCCATAATTTCTCTTGCATGCTTCTGAACTTTCCATGGCTGACCAGCCCAGTTGTATAAGTAAATTCCATGCTGAATAGGCTGATTGCCATGAGCATACTGCCCCATTCCCATAACCGCCATTTCAGTTATTTCATGTATCTGCACACCATAGTATGAATAATCAAATGTAGGAGCTGCAGTAAATATAGAATCAAATTTAGCAGTGAAGTTTTCCTTTCCGCCCATCAGATCAATAAGTCCCTGCGGGTCATGGAAAACGCACCATGTCCAGTGCCATGAGCATCCTTCCGTAAAAGCGTCGCCCCATTTGTCAGGTCTAAATGGTGACTGGAATGATCCGTCCTGATTTCTTCCACGCATAAAGTTTATTGATTTATCAAATACGTTTTTATAGTTAAGAGCTCTTTTTGCAAAAAGGTCTATTTCACCCTTTGGTCTGCCAAGAGCTTTTGCAAGCTTCATAATTGTAAAGTCATCGTAGCTGTATTCAAGTGTGCGGGCAACGTTTTCTTTTACACCGACATCGTATGGTATGTAACCCATCTTGTTATAATATGAAACTCCATATCTTCCAACTGAATGCAGTGGTCCTTCATTATTTGCATTCTTCATAATTGCTTCATACAAAGTATTTATATCATATCCTCTTATGCCTTTCAGATAAGAATCTGCAATAAGTGA
>JAUZPB010000291.1 GCA_030706145.1 Bacteroidota bacterium | reverse complement strand
GTTTGTCATTTTTCAGTCCATCCTGAAGCCCGAATACTTTTAGTTTGCCTCTCTTCAGTCTTGCCAGGCCTCCATAAGTAACAAACCATAATGCCCCATCTTTTGCCTTAAAGATCTGTTTTACTGAATTTATTTTTTCATCACCACCCAGGCTATACTTTTTAAAGTTCTTCCCATCAAATATCCTAATTCCACTGTATTCACTACCGAACCAAATATTTTTCTCATTATCTTCGACAATCGTATTTACATATGTAAAGTCCAGATTATATAGAGCACTTGTCTTGGAAACATAATTTCTTTGAAGCCTTACCTCTCCACAGTTTGAACCGACCCAAATATTCCCTTCCGTATCTTCTAGAATGTTGTTTATCTTTAGATCCTTGACTTCCTTATTTACTGTTACGAATATAAAATGAGATCCGTCATATTTATATAGCCCTTCTCTGGTAATTACCCAAATATAATTATTACTATCCTCACAAATGGAAAGGACTATATTTTTACAATTCCCTTTTATTGACCCTTTCTTTTCATTTATATCCCACTTAATAACATCACCGTTTCTATTACCAATCCAGATATTTCCTTTTCTATCCGCAAAAGAGGCAGTCATGCTACTTACATTATTTAGAGACCTATATTGGCTACAAAGTTCGAATCCCCGGCCATTAAATTTTTTTAATCCTGAAGTTGTGGCAAATAGCAAATCACCATTTTTTGTTTTAATTATATCACGTAAATAATCCTTATCAAGATTCAATTCACTTGAATAATTCCTAAAATTACGGCCATCAAATAATAATATATTGTGATCACTATATATCCATATTGAGCCATTATCCTGAAATATTCTTGTCAATCCTCCAGTATTTCTCCATTCCCTAATTTTTCTTTGATCTTTGATGAGAGTAATTTTCCGTTTAGGCAGTTCCCAGGAGAGAACAGATTTTCTATCATATTTAAATAAATAACGGTAAGTAAGGAACCAGAAATTACCTTTAGAATCCTGGACAATGCCAAAAACATTTGGAATTCTTGGATCGACTTTCAAAGGAAATTTTCGAAAAGTCCTTCCATCAAACTTAAAGGCTCCGTTTGTAGTAGCCAACCACAGGAACCCTTGTTTGTCCTGCATGGAAGAAATTACATTTGTCCCGCTTACTTCATTAATAATGGGATAGTTTGTAACTGAATATTCTTGTGCAGATAACTTGCAATTAAACAGAAAAATAACGAAGAAAAGATGTAATATGTATATTGTATATTTCGCTAAAGTCATTTTGTCCCAAAAACTGTCCACTAATATATAAACAGTAATATTTTATTAATTTTTGGTCTGCAAAGATACAAAACCTCAGATAATTTTAGGCCGTATAATATTGTAAAAATATCGTGAGTCAGCGCGCCATAACAATAAAAACAGAATTTGACTTTAATTATCTAAAAAGTGCTTTGAAAACTAACAAAACTATTTGAAAGTTGCCAAGTATAAATAAAATGAATTATATATATTTAACCGATATAAAATAATGGAGAAAAATGAAGACACTCAAAGTTGGAAATACTGATCTTGAGGTATCTCAGATTGCATATGGATGTATGACAATCGGCGGGAGCTGGGATAATAGCCCTCTTTCAGAAGAAACAATAAAGAAAGCTATTGGGTCCATTAGAGAAGCAATGGATCAGGGAATTAGTTTTTTTGATCATGCTGATATCTATACTTATGGTAAATCAGAAGAAGCATTTTCTTTTATATGGAATGAGTCAGCTTCTTTACGTGAGAAAATAATTCTTCAGACCAAGTGCGGCATAAGGTTCGGTGGCATACCAAAAGCTGAAGATCCTCAAAGATATGACTTCAGCTACTCTCATATAATGAATTCGGTAGATAATAGCCTGAAGAGACTAAAGACTGACTATATAGATATATTACTTCTTCACCGCCCTGATCCACTTGTTGAGCCTGAGGAAGTTGCCAAGGCTTTTGATGAACTTCATGATAGTGGGAAAGTAAGATACTTTGGTGTCAGCAATCATAATGCGATGCAAATAGAACTTCTTAAAGGCTATGTAAAACAACCACTTATAGTCAATCAGCTTGAGCTAAATATATTGCATTCAGATCTCATAGAGTCAGGGATTATAACTAATCAAAGATATCCAACTGATAGACACATTCGTGCTAGTGGTACGCTTGAATATTGCAGGCTAAATAATATTACTATTCAAGCATGGGGATCACTTGCCAATGGTCTTTTAACCGGGAGGCATACGGATAATAAAGATGAGAAAATTGAAAGGACATATAAACTTGTCAGTCAGTTTGCAGAAAAGAAAAATGTGAGTCCTGAAGCCATAGTGATTGCCTGGATATTAAGACATCCTGCAAAGATACAGCCAGTAATAGGTACGACAAACCCGGAAAGAATTAGAGCATGCTGCCAGGCTGATAAAGTCGAGCTAAGCAGAGAGGAATGGTACGCCCTCTTTTCAGAGGGACGCGGAGCCATGATGCCATAAAACTTTATCTAAGGATACAGAACATAGCCTGTTCTGTATCCTTAAAACTTAATATTTCCAAGGCTTATACGGAAAGGGTATAACAAATATAGCTTTGTCCCTTTCTTTGTAAATTCAACTGCAGGAGCAGGCAGCTTAATATAATTCAATGACTGTTTAAACCAGTCCAGAAAAGTCGATGTTTCAGGTATTATACGGGCCAGGTTAAAATCCAATCCAACAATGTAACGTCTGACAGAGAGCTGGTCGGGCGGGCCATCAGGATTAGTATTAGCATCAATAGCATCTCCGCCATACCCAAGCGCAAGATTAAGCCATTTTGGCCAGTATTTTTGTTTATCCTGTGGCAAGATATTATATACATCAAAGGACCACCAGAATGTCGAACTATTATAATCATCGATGAAAGTACGGGGTCTTACAATTTTAGGTTTGTCTGTCCACTCCGATGGAACGAACTGCCATTTAGGTGTTATCTTTTGTAAAGCAGGAACATAATGCTGTGAAAGGAAAAATATAGGTCCCATCGCATCAAAATACCAATCAGACGGACTAAATCCCCATTTCTTTGCATAACCGTCTTCTACCTCCACATAG
>JAUZPB010000290.1 GCA_030706145.1 Bacteroidota bacterium | reverse complement strand
TGGCTCAAATGGAGGAAGATTATACAAGACTGGAGATTTAGGAAGGTTTTTAGACGGTGGAATTATTGAATACTGTGGAAGAGCTGACTTCCAGGTTAAGGTACGCGGCTTTAGAATTGAACTTACGGAAATTGAAAATGTTTTGCGCTTCTATGAAAAAGTAACTGATGCCGTAGTTGCAGCTAAGAAAAGTCATTCGGGAAACATTATACTTGTAGCTTACATTATTACTGAGGGAACAGAGAAGGACCTTTCCCAGGAACTGAAAAAGTATCTGCTTGAAAGACTTCCTGAATATATGGTCCCTACTTTTTTTGTCAGCATGAAGAAATTTCCATTAACAACAAATGGAAAGGTAGATAGAAAGGCACTTCCGGATTATGAAATTCACAGCTCTGTAAATGAAAATACTTTTATATTGCCTAGAACAAAACTTGAAAGATATCTTGCAAGCCTATGGAAAGACATCCTTGGAATTGATAGAATAAGTATTTATGACAATTTCTTTGAATTAGGTGGCAATTCTATTCAAGCTGCTGTATTAATAAACAGGTTGCAAAAAGAGTTGAAGGAAGAGGCCCAGGTAAGGGCTATTTTCCTTGCTCCTACAATAGCTGAACTGGCACTTTATATAAATGAATATTTCCCGGAGCTCATTGCAAAAAGGTTCTATGATGGAACTTATGCTGAACTAGAGAATGGTTCTTCAGAAGAAAAACTATCCTTAAGCGATAAAAATGAAAATACTATTATTGAGTCTAACTATAAAAATGCAATAATAAAGACTTTAGAAAACAAAAAAATTCAGGCAAATGACGTTGAAGAATTAAGAAGAATAATAAAAGCTCCTTTTCCAATAGAACAGAAAAATAAAAATAAAAATCCAAGAGCTATATTTGTGCTTTCTCCCCCAAGATCCGGCTCAACACTGCTGCGCGTGATGATGGCTGGTAATCCAAAACTATTTTCGCCTCCTGAACTTGAACTGCTTTCTTTCAATACGCTTGGCGAAAGATACAGAAGCTTAAATGGAAGATATAATCTTTGGCTTGATGCAACCGTGCGCGCTTTGAAGGAGCTAAAAGATTGCTCAACCGAAGAAGCTGAAAGACTTATGCATAAGTTAGAGGAAAACGACATTACAGCAAAAGAATTCTACTTAGTACTTCAGGAGATGATGAAAGGCAGAATACTGGTTGATAAGACTCCTTCTTATCCGCTTTGTAAAGAAATATTATTACGTGCCGAGGAGTACTTCGATAATCCGCTCTATATTCATCTCACACGTCATCCATATGCATCGATTTATTCTTTTGTTGAAGCAAAACTTGATCAATCTTTCTTTAGGTATTCTCACGACTTTAATAGCCGGGAACTTGCAGAACTTATTTGGATAATAAGCCATCAGAATATTTCCGACTTCCTTTCAGAAATTCCAGAGGAAAGAAAACTTAAGTTAAAATTCGAGGATCTGGTCGAGCACCCGCAGCCGGAACTTGAAAAGATCTGCAATCTTGCCGCTATAGAATTCCATCCTGATATGCTGAAACCATATGAAGGCAAGAAAATGACAGATCCTGTCAGAGAAAATTCTCAGATGGTTGGTGATTATAAATTTTACTTAAGGAATAAAATAGATCAGAATGTTACAAGCCGCTGGAAAAAGTTTCATTTTCAGGATTTTTTAAGTGATCTTGCTTGGAGTATTGCAGAGAATCTTGGTTATAAAAATGAAGCTAAATCCCTTCAGGAAAGATCTTCAAAAGAAGATATGCGCAAAGAGTTAAAAGAGATCGAGATAGTTGATAGGAAAAAAGATCTTTCACTTTCTTTTGCACAGCAGAGACTATGGTTCTTAGACCAGATGGAACCCGACAACCCATTTTATAATATTAGTACAGCCTTTAAAATTACAGGGAATTTTGACGAAGAGGCACTAAAGAATTCTTTGCACCAGATAGTATTAAGACATGAGATCCTTAGGACAACTTTCCCATCTGCAGATGGAAAACCAACTTTAAATATTCATGATTCATTGCCCTTCGGATACAGAAGCGTTGATCTAAGCAAATTGGAAAAAGAAATAATTGATCAGGAAATACAAAGCCTGGTGAATCAGGAAGCTTCAATTACATTTAATTTAACCGAAGGTCCCCTCTTAAGAGCACTTCTGATAAAGTTATCTGATCAGGAAAATATACTTGTAATAACAATGCACCATATAATCTCAGATGGCTGGTCGATGAATGTCTTCATAAATGAAATAACTCATTTCTATGGGCTTAGTTGTGGAATAAAGACTGATCCATTAAGTGAACTGTCAGTGCAATATGCAGACTATTCTGTCTGGCAGAGAGAGCAGCTTAAAGGTGATAAGCTCAAGGAGCAGTCAGAATACTGGAAGGCAAAATTGGAGGGTATCCCTTCTATGCTTGAACTGCCAACTGACTTTATGCGTCCTCCAATTCAAAGATATATGGGCGATAGAATAAGTTTTGCAATTGAAGAAGATCTTTATGATGAAGTTATCAAACTTGATAATAAATATAATGTTACTCCCTTTATGTCCTTTATTGCTGCCTTTGAGCTGTTACTATTTAAGTACTCAGATCAGACCGACCTATGCATTGGAACACCTGTGGCTGGACGAAACATAAACGAACTCGAAAACTTAATAGGTTTCTTTGCAAATACTGTGGTGCTTCGCGGCGACTTATCGGCTAATCCATCATTTATTGAATTGCTGAAAAGAACATACGATACCACAGTTGAAGCCCTTTCAAATCAGGATATTCCATTTGAAAAACTTGTTGACCTTCTGCAGCCCAGCCGTAATATGAGCTATACACCACTGTTTCAGGTAATGCTTTCTTATAACAGGTCAAATCCACAGATGCTTGATTTTGATGGGCTTAAACTTACTCCTCTTCGAACAAAGAGCAAAGTTTCTAAATTTGACCTATCAGTTGAAGTGTTAGATAAAAGTAATGTATTCAAAATTGATTTTGAATATAACACAGATCTTTTTAAGGAAAGCACCATTAGGCAGATGATCAGTCATTTCCAAAACCTGATAAAGCAAGTAGTTCAGAGTCCTGAAAAAAGGATTTCAGATATAGAGATTCTATCAAATGAAGAATATGA
>JAUZPB010000029.1 GCA_030706145.1 Bacteroidota bacterium | reverse complement strand
TGAATATGGAGAAGCCCAATCAGGTGTTTTCAACATTGTAACAAAAGATGGAACTCCTAACCTAACAGGGAACGCTGAGTTCAGGTGGACGCCACCGGGTTTAAGGCACTGGGGAACGGCTTTTTATGATTACTCGACAGACCGTTATTGGGAAAATACACATGCAAGGCATCTTCAGTGGTGGATTGATCATCCAAATCAGTGGGTGGATCCCAACGGGACACCAGGCAGTGATCCTAAAAGCATCTGGACACCTGAGCAGGCATATCAGTACTATATGGCTACTCATCAGCCTCTTACCGATTATACAAATGAAAGCACAACTCAGGAAGAGATTTCTATAGGCGGGCCAATGCCAATAAAAGATATGTTTTTCTTTATATCAGGGAAATATAGAGAAGCTCCACCTATTACAGGAAACTCAATAAGAAGGCTAGGAAGCTGGTTCGATGGTAATGCAAAGATTTCGTATCATTTAGGGGACGTAAAATTTATGCTCTCTGGATTCTATGGATTAAATAATTCAAATGAAGGTATGGAGTCAATTGATGCTGAATTTATAACTGGGCATGGACTTGAGAACAAATATGCTTATTACGATTATCCCGGTTATCCTGAGAACCGGACTGATGGGCAAACCCTTCAGATGACTCACGTTTTAAGTCAGAGCACATTCTACCAGATACAACTTTCAAGGGTACATAGGTATAAAAGTCAGGGGACGTTTCCTGGGGACATTAATGGTTGGGAAACCGGTGTTCCGCAGTACGACTATCTAAGGGCAACAGATGCCCAGGGCAACCCGATTGTAGGAGGTTTCAGCAATATAATTGGCCTTCATACAACAGGTTATTATTACAGGGGTCATGATAGTAATACAGATATGACTTTATCGGGTAATATGACAAGCCAGTTAAGCAAGTACTGGCAAATGAAAGGCGGTGGTGGTTTCACCTACTATACGTTAAAGCGTTATCAGGAGACAAAAGCTTTCAAGGCAATTGAAGACAGGACATATCATCCTTATGAAGGGAATTTATACTTTCAGAATAAGCTTGAATTCTCAGGACTCATAATGAATTTAGGCTTAAGATTTGATTTTTATAATGCAAATGACAGGATATATACCAATATTTTTGATCCATTTGACACCTATACAGCTGCTTTAGAAGGGAGAGCTCCAAATCCGCAGACAGAGCCGACAAAGACCTATGGGCAGCTTTCACCAAGGATTGGTATTTCTCATCCGATAAGTGAAAGGACAGTACTTCACTTTTCCTATGGGCACTTTTTTCAAAGAGCAAGCTTTGGAGACTATGGGGAAGGCACAACCGTAAGTGGTATTCTTAATACATATACAGTAGATGCAACAAGCTCATTGCCTATTCCTTATAACCTTGGAAATCGCGATTTAAAGCCCAGGAAAACTGTTGCCTATGAGCTTGGTGTCGAACACAACTTTGGAGGTCTAGTAGCAGACTTAACTGCATTTTATAAAGACATAACGAAAACGATCAGGACAGTTACAGTATATACACTAAGTGGTGGGCGATATCTTACATCGGGTAATGGTGATTATGGTGATTCGAAAGGTATAGAAATCTCACTTAACAAACCATTAACGGACCTGTGGGGTTGTTATCTGAATTATTCCTGGAGCACAGGTATTTCAGGCCGTTCAGGAGATCCAAGCGTAATAGCCCCTCCGGGGTCAAATATACAGGTTAGTCAGAATGTCGATATAGGTGATATTATTCAGTATGATCCTTCAAGGCTTAAATTTGGATTTACAATAGCCACTCCAAACGATATGCAGTTCTTAGGAAGCATATTCAAGAACATTCAAGTATCATTTGATTATCAGCTCTATTTTCCAAATGAAAATATTGCAAGTGACGTTTTTGCTGAAGCCGGAAGGTCATATACAAGAAATACATACAGAAATGCAGATATGAGAATAAGAAAAGAATTTGAAATACTTGGTTTTAAGCCTGCAATTTATGTTGAAATAAGAAACGTATTTAACGATCAGTGGACAAATCTTGACGTAGTAAAGTCATCATCTCCTGAGGATAGGGTACGTTTTATTAATTCAAACTTTACAGTCTTCCCGCAAACTAGTTCAAATGGAGCTCCATTCCCCGATATGCTAGAGTATACTAATTTACCGAGGCAAGTTACATTTGGCTTAGCCATTGGTTTTTAATTTTTTCAACTATTGGCGCACTAATTAAAATAAAATTAAAGAGTACTATTTTATTTGCGAGCTTCAAGATGAAAAGCAAAAAGATAATATTGTTTATTAACATAGCGTCATTACTCTTCTTAGTCACAACTTCTATTTGGCCACAGCAAAATTCAGCCGTACATACTCGCGGTAAGCTTTGGGAGACGCTATATAATTGGGGATTTATAGGTGATCCCGGCGCATGGGATTATCTTGAGACAACTGGGATTGGATTTTATCCCGGTTTCCCTGGATTTACATATCCGCATGATGAACAAACTGCAAACGGATTTATAACAGATGCAAATTTTCATAATTTCCGCAGTGGTCCATGGATAATTGCAAAGGATCTGCAATATCCAGTTGCTCCTGCATTTACACCAACACCGAAAGATTATGTAATTTATCAGGCATCGCTTGCAACTGGAGACAATGGTGTCTTAAGTACAATTGCACCATTTCAAACACTTCACAATTTTGTAGGCAGCACAGACTTTAACCCTCTTTTGCCCGAAGAGATGAACACATGTACCTACCAGACCTCAACGGGAATAACAGTTCGGCAAAGGTCGATGGCTTGGAGCTTTCCAGGATTTCATGATTTCATTATATACGATTATGTCCTTAAAAACACAGGAGATATGGTTGTTCCAGCAATAAATAAAGTCATTCATGTTGATCAGACATTAAATGAAGTATGGTTTGTCTTTCACAGTGGTCTAAAAGTCTCAACAAAAGGGATGCTGAACTTTCATTACAACAGTCAATTTCTTTCTTCAGCTGCTCCTGCCGGAGGTTTCGGGTGGCATCCAGGTAGTGGTTACTTCGACTATTATGCTGTAGAAGATGAAGTAAAGGGAGATGGCAAAGGGCTACTATACTATTCCAGGAATTTTAATGGCGGTCGCGCTCCTGTGCCCTGGGACAACTATGGATTAAAGGCCCATTGGGATAGTCTTCTTAGCAATAATAAAGGGAAGTTGCCACCAGAGCTTCAGGATCCAAGTGCATTCGGTTATGTATTTTTATACAGGACTCCACCCAAAGGTGCGGCAAACCAGGATCCTTTTGATGCAGATCCGACATATTTTAATATTTACAGTGATGAGCAAGCAAAGTTTGAAGGAAAAACAGTTGACTTTGAGTCATTTGGCCTTAGTCCATTTACAGCCAAGCAACTCTATGATTATGCCACACATTCTATAAGGCCATCAAACCAGGGAAACCTATACTGCTGGTATACCAGTTCATTTGGGCCATATACTCTGGCTCCCGGGGATTCGATCCGAATAATTTTAGCCGAAGTTGCAGGTGTAATGGATATGAAGCAGGTTTATATGGGGGATCCGAATCATTGGTATCCTGATAGTACAATTGCAGCAATGCGAAGGCATGTTCAGGCTGTCAGGAATGCAGTTAAATGGGGTTTTGGAGCAAAGGTAAATGGAATTGATCTAGCAGCCGATGTACCAGAAGGACCTCCGGCTCCTGAATGCAGGGCATCAAATGCTTCAAAGGGAAGCGATTCTGCAATTATTGCTGTACAGTGGAATAAAGCCGCTGAACTAGCAAAAATAAATGATGGATCTGGAAGTATATTCTATGATGGATCAACTGATCTGTCGGGCTACAGAATATACAGGAGCAATGATAAAAGAGGGATTTGGGATCTTGTAGCAGATATTCCAAGAGCTCAGATGCAGCAGTATTGGAGAGCAGATATAAACAGTTACGAATATCTTGACCGCTCGGTCAAATTTGGCTTTGAATCCTATTATTATGTTCAGGCATATAATTCAAAACCAAAGCCCTGGACTAGTGCTAATGGAACGAAGGTCACCAATCTGCCAGAACTTTCAAGTGATGACTATAACAGGACACCACTTACAAGTGCACGTCAGGGGCCTGTATCGGTAGCAAATGGGTGGGATGTATTTGCTGTTCCAAATCCATACATAGAAGGCGATCCTACACATAGTTTCGGTTCACCAACGCCATTAAAGATCGAATTCAGGAATTTACCAGAAAAGGCAACAATAAAGATATTTACACTTTCCGGTGATCTTATTAAGACAATTGAACATGGTCCTGATGTAAATGGTAATAAATATGGAAGCGCAAGTTGGGAACAGCGCAGTGAATCTGGTCTTCTTGTAGCGCCAGGGCTCTATATTTATGTAATACAATCCGAAACTGAGGGATCTACTGGGAAGAAGTTTACCGGCAAGCTAATGATCATTAGATAAATTTTCGTGGTTAGAAATATATATACATTTACAGAAACACCAGGCTATATATATTCCAGGAGAGAATTGAAAGACGGAGGATGAGAAAAGGTGAAGATATTAATAAAAATACTGCTACTCATTCCGCTTATTATATTATCAACAAATATGAAAGTCTATGCTCAATTTAATAAAGCGGGACGAACTACATATCAATTCTTAAAAATTGGTATTGGTGCCAGGGCTAGTGGAATGGGTGAAGCTGTAATTGCAAACACTCAGGATATAAACAGTGTATTTTGGAATCCAGCTGCAATTACACAGCTAGAGAATATCCAGGCTGCCTTCAACTATACAAAGTGGATTGCTGACCTAAATGTAATTGCCGGAGCAGTAGGTTATAAACTTCCTGGTATAGGAACAATAGCCTTAAACTATATTGGCTTAGACTATGGTCAGATTCAGGAAGCACTTGTTACAAGTTCATCAGGAAGTACAGATACACGTACAGGCAACACCTTTAGTGGCAAAGACCTAGCAATTGGCTTAGCGATAGCAAGGGAATTCACAGACAAGCTGTCTATAGGAATAAATGCTAAGTATTTACGAGAGGATCTATACATACTAAGTAATTCTTTATGGAGCTTTGATGTTGGGACATATTATAATACAGGCTGGAAAGGAATAAGAATAGCAATGACTGCGCAGAACTTTTCAAAGCAGGCAAGGTGGCTCCAAACAAAAGAGGAATCGCAGCAGAGTTTTGAACTCCCTTTACTCTTTAAGATAGGAACATCTATTGATCTGATGGGAGGTGAGGATCTTCTATTTGGAGGTGATCCTATGAAAAGCAGGCTATCTATAAACATAGATGCTGTTCATTCAAATGATTATGCTGAACGCCTGAACTTTGGAGGGGAATATGTTCTGCTTAATACAATAGCATTAAGAGCCGGATACCGTGTGAACTATGATGAAGGCAACCTTGCCCTAGGGATTGGGTTAAATACAGAGCTTTCAGGCTTTAGACTACAATTTGACTACTCTTATGTAAAATATGATTTCCTTGAATCACCCCACAGGTTTACAGTCATGTTTGCATTTTAAGAAAAGGCCATAAAAACAAATTCAAAAGGAAGGTCAGCAAAAAATATTCAGATCCAAGGGAAGACAAAATATATCCAGATTGAAGTAAAGGAGGCAATTAAGACTATGGCAATATCTGACAAACTCGTCCATGGAGAAAAATTAACAAAAGAGACTTTTAATGTTCCACCTGTAGATATGAGCATACTGCCATTCTGGTTTTGGAATGGAGAGATGGACGAAGAAGAAATGCTTTATCAGATGAAGGAATATAAGGCAAAAGGAATACCAGGATTGTTCATCCATGGGAGATTTGGTGAGAAGATAGGATATCTATCTGAGACCTGGTTCGAAAGAGTCAGATTTGCAGTAGAAAAAGCAAAGGAGATAGGACTTCAGATCTGGATATATGACGAGATGAATTGGCCAAGTGGAACAGCAGAGCGCAAGGTCATAAGCCGGTTTCCTCATCTATCGCAGAAGTACCTGGAGCTTGTCGCACTTAATATTGACGGTCCCCTTTTTACATTTTTAGAAGCAACTGATTCAAGATATGTCAACACAGGTGATTCAAAGCCAATTTGTGCATTTGCCTGCACGAATGAAGAATTTAAGACAGTCATAAAAAAACTAATTGACCTTACACCTAATCTATCATTCAACAAAGTAATCCCATGGGAAGCTCCTGAAGGTAAATGGAGACTACTGTATTTCCTTGAAAAAGAAGTGCCATACTACATTGATGCTCTGAATCCTGAGAGTACAGAAAGATTCATTGAGATAACACATGAGGGTTACAAAAAGGCAGTAGGCAAAGACTTTGGAGGCATTGTTCCCGGATTCTATACCGATGAACCTGCAATGCATTATTACCAGGTAGGAGTAGACAATTATGTTATACCGTGGTCATCTGAAATGTTTAGGATCTTCAGAGAAAGAAGGGGCTATAATCTAAGGCCATATCTGCCAGCTTTGTATTTGAATATGGGTGAAATTACAGCCAAAATAAGATATGATTTCTGGAGAAGTTTATCTGAGCAGTATACTGATACTTACTACAAGAAAATAAGGCAATGGTGTGATGAAAACGGAGTAATCTTTACTGGGCATTTACTTTTTGAGGAATGGCTTAGATTACAGGCCAGGTGTGAAGGCAATATATTTCATCATCTCAGACAGATGCACATTACAGGTGTAGATCATCTTTATCCTAAGATTGGAACAGAAAAAGAACCGGACCAGCATGTTGCACTAAAACTCGCCAGTTCTGCAGCACATCATTTTGGGTCAACAAGACTTCTTTGTGAATCGATGGGAGGAGCATACTGGGATTGCACTTTAGAACGGATGAAATGGATAGCAAATTGGGAATATGCCTTAGGAGTAAATCTATTTAATAATCATGGCTATCATTATTCGATAGAAGGAGAAAGGAAGCGTGATTGGCCTCCAAGTCAGTTCTATCATCATACATGGTGGAAGTTTTATAACCATTTTACGACATATATGGCACGCTTAGGGCACAGTTTATCCGGAGGCAAACACATTGCAAAAGTCTTAGTACTCTTTCCTTTAAGTTCAATCTGGACGAACTATACTCCTCAGAAAAGGAATCCCATTGCAAAAATAATAGAAGATGAGTTTTACTTTCTAACCGATACGCTTCTTAGGCTTCACTATGATTACGATTATGTAGATGAGGATGTGCTCTTAGAGGCAAAGTTAAGAGATGGTAAAATAAACATAAAGGATGAAGAATATGAACTTTTAATCCTGCCTCCAATTACGCATATGAAGGAGAAGACTTTTGAAATAGTAAAGAAGTTTTCATCACAAGGCGGGAAAATATTATGCAATACACTTATACCTTTTGAGCTATTAAGCGATACTGTGCCTATCGAACCTATAAAAAAAGATACTGCTCCAAGAGATTCTAAGTTAAGCAAAAAAGATGGTAATTCCAGAAAAAACGGGCAAAGCGTTCCAGGCGAAATACTGAAGTATCAGAAGCAGTTAAAGGAGTTCTTTGGAGCTGATCCTATGGAAATCCTTCAAGCAATAAAAGCACAATCGACAAAAAATCATTCAGCTAAGAGCTATAAATGGAATAAAAATATTTCATTTATCAGTTCGAAGGGAAAAAGCAAAGAACGAAGAAAAGAAGAGCTAAAGGCTGCATTAAATAAGCTGCTAATTCCTGATTGTGAAATCTCGCATGAAGATGTTTTCTACCTTCACAGATTAAAAGATGGCTATCACATCTACTTCATTGTAAACACTTCTAAAGAAGATATAAGAAATGTTAGTATAAGTTTTGAACAATCCTCTCTCTTGCCCGAGCTCTGGAATGCAGATACGGGAGAAACTGAAAAGGTCAATGTATTTGATGTTAAGGATAGCAGAATTTATCTAACTCTCAGCTTTGCACCTTCAGAGTCTCACTTTGTTATATTTAAAGAAAAGTTTAGCAGCACCAGATCTTACAAGGATCTGATTATAGGCTCAAACCTTCATATTGAATCTTATGAAAAAGGGCTGATAAAAGGTTATCCAGAGGACAACAAATCCGATATTCCTTACATAAAATTAAAATCTGAATCAGGACAAAAAACTATAAAATTAAAAGGACAAAAAATACTAAGCCCAATCAGACTTGGAAAGCAGTTTAGTTTTAAGACAGAGGGTGAGAATGCACTTTTGTTATCACATTGGAAAATGAAAGTTGATGAAAACATAGAAGCAATTGATAAAGAATATACGTCCATTGCTTTTGATGATTCCAATTGGCTTAATGTAACTAATGGGGCCTGGGAAATGATGCTTCCAGTGGAAAGGACAAAAGAAATTTATCCAGTCACATTATGGTATAGAACAATTTTTATTATGGACTTCATTCCAGAAGATAAAGTAGATTTGCTTATTGATGGTTTTAGCTCTAAAAGCTATAAGCTTTATATAAATGGAAGTGAGATGGATTTGACCAAAGCAGTTAGAAGCAGTCTTGATGCAGAGATAAAAAAGATAGATATAAAAGATTTTTTAACTATTGGAGCAAATCTTGTTACAATAAAGCTCATTGTCCAAAGACGCACTGACGGCATCTTAGACTTACTAAAAATTGCAGGAAACTTTGCTCTTGAAAAATCAAACGATGAACGCAGCAATGGACAAAACTTTGATGTATATAAAATAGTAAAGCCCATTGAAAAGATCTCAATTGGTGACTGGACAGAAAATGGATATCCATATTTTTCAGGTACAGGTATTTATGAAACAGAATTTGAGATAAAGGATGAAAGCTATTTAATGGGGAAAATGTTCTTAAATACTGATTGCGGTGAAGATGTTTTAGAGGTGATAGTAAATAATTCAGAAGCAAGAGTGATCCCATGGCACCCTTATAGACTCGATATAAATAGCTTATTAAGAAAAGGAAATAACAAGATTACTCTAAAGGTTACAAATACACTGATAAATATGCTAGAAGGAGTAAAGAAACCATCGGGAATCTTCAAAGAACCTTTGATTACTTTTCACCCTCAATATCAAATTGACATTAATAACTATAAGGCGATAAGACCTAGTGATGGGAAAGCAAATAAAAAAGGAAATAAGTGGAAAAAAGTAAAAATATAAGGTTTCAGGCAGATCGTCAAAAAAAATAATTGAATCAAAATAGTGTCAATAATCTAAAACACAGTAAGAAGCTAATAATTTTAGAAATCATTCTTCAGGAGAGGAAAAAATAATGGAGAAGAAGGGAGTTTTAGTAATCGGTAGTGTGAATATGGATATGGTAGTCAAAGCCGATCACTTCCCTCTTCCCGGTGAAACAATACTTGGAGAAAGTTTCCAAATGTTTCCGGGTGGGAAAGGAGCAAATCAGGCTGTTGCGAGTGCTAAACTTGGAAGTGATACTTTTTTTGTAGGCCGTTTTGGAAGTGATGTCTTTAAAGACAAAATATTTGAAAGTATGCAAGCAGATGGAGTTGATTTAAGCGGGATCTTTATTGATTATGCAAATCCTACGGGGATTGCCATGATCACGGTCGATCATCATGGTGAAAATCAAATTGTAGTTATCTCTGGAAGCAATATGAAACTCTCTTTAGAGGATATAGAAGCAAGAATCCCACTTTTTAGGCGTGTCAAGGTCGTACTAGCGCAGCTTGAAATACCAATAGGAACAGTACTTAGAAGTGCACATCTTGCAAAAGAAAATGGGGCTATGTTCATCTTAAACCCAGCTCCAGCACTTACAGATAAACTACCAGATGAGCTGTTAAAACTGACAACATATATTACTCCTAATGAAGTCGAATTAGAAAGACTAACATCCATAACCATTCACTCAATTGAAGATATAAAAAAAGCAGGGGCAAAGCTTCTAAGTTATGGAGTAAAGAATGTCATAGTAACAATGGGTAGCAAAGGGGCATTTTATATTTCGGATGACAAAACACTCAAGGTCAAAGCAAAACCTGTTGATGTTATTGATACTACCGGTGCAGGAGATGCTTTTAATGGGGCTTTGGCTTCAGCTTTATCGGAAAACTATAAAATAGAAGAGGCCATTGAATTTGCCAACCTTGCAGCTGCAATTTCAGTTACAAGAATGGGAGCACAAAGTTCAATGCCCGGATTTAATGAGATCCTTGAACTACAAAGGCCTCATGGTACATGAAAACAAGAATATGCATTTCAACTTAATTGAAATTAAATCCACCATAATACACCTTTGCCAACTGAGATATTCATAAAATAGCTTTATTTGTAATAAAATATTTTCATAGATATATAATTAAACAGGCATATAATTATGAAGAAGTGTGGTATACTTAATTCGCAGCTAGCAAAAGTAATTGCTTCAATGGGACATACAGATAAGCTAGTCATATGTGATAGTGGTCTACCTATCCCAAGAGGTTTTGAAACAGTTGATCTAGCCCTTACGGCTAATATTCCCAAATTTATTGATACATTAAAAGTAGTTTTAGATGAACTAAAAGTTGAGGAGATTACTATTGCAAGTGAAATGGAACAATTAAACAACGGCCTTTATAAGCAGGTAACTTCACTGTTTCCTGGGGTAAAGATAAATAAAATAACTCACGAAGACTTCAAAAAATTAGCACATCAATCTGCCACAGTTGCATTTGTAAGGACTGGAGAAGCTACTCCATATGCCAATATTATATTATCTTCCGGCGTCACCTTCTCTTAAAGTGCCATAATATTTAGTCCCTTTATTTCAAAATAATATTAAATACAAATAATGGAGGAAAAAGTTGCATTCAATTTCTTCGGGTAAGACAAAGCTTGTATTTAATGAAGAGCCTTTTTTGATCACTGAAATAATAAACGAAGAAACTGGTGACAAGTTTTGTATAAATGGTAAACAAACAATTCTTCTTAGGGTCCCAGAACATATATCTGAACCGGCTATTGTCTTTAAGCTCCAGAGTTTAGTTGCAGAGAACTCCAAGATAAAATTTACACTAAGTGATGAGGGCTTAAAAAACAAAGCAGATATAACATTAAGTCAATCAGAATTTGGGATTTGCTTTAATATGAAAGCTATTTCAAGTGATAGTCCACTATGGCTGGCTGAGTGGAAGCTAAGTTCATTGAATTTTGATGAAGTCATCATTCCTGCACTTGGAGGTCAAAGCCTGACAAAGGATATGACTCCCGACACGACTTTGTCCTATAAATATCCATTTTGGTGGAATGCACAGTTTGCAATAGGGGCCAATAAAAATGGGCTTTTAATGCTTCACACAAAAGATCCGGGAGCGCACTTAAAAATGTTAAGGGTAAGCAAAGGAGAAAAGGATTTTTCCTTGAGCATAGGTTTTGAAGCTGATGCTCCTCTTAAGTCTAATCAAATTGAAGCTAGTTGGTTTTTATGCTCATATAAAGGGAGCTGGAGGAAAGCTGTTGATAGTCACAGGAAATGGATGGAAAAGGAATTTAACGTACTAAGTCTTAAAGATAATCCGCATTATCCCAAATGGGCCGGGAAAATAAATTTCATTTTAGAAATTTGGGGAATGAGAAAAGATAGTCCTGTGCCACATCACACATTTGAAGAGATGACAGGAAGACTTAAAGAGTGGAATAATTATTATTCGCCAGAGAAAACACTTGTTTACTTACCGGGCTTTGCAGAACACGGCATTGACTCAAATGCTCCATCTTATAGTCCAAGCCCAGAATGTGGCGGCAAAGAAAAATTCAAAGGACTAGTAGATACGGCTCATGAGATGGGCTATCATGTAATGATTCATACAAATGCACTAGCCATGACGTTTCATCATCCGCTTTATCCAGACTTTAGTAAATATCAGGTAAAAGATGTTTTTAATCGTTCACAGGGATGGGCTATGGATATTGATGGAGATTGGCTTACCGAGGAATATTTTGCCTATATAAATCCTGGCTTTATGCAATGGGGCGATTATATGGAAAAGGTTTTAGGCGACCTAATTATGGGTTATGAACTTGATGCCATATTTCTTGATCAAACACTTCTGGCATTCAACATATCCAATGGTCCTAATTTTTTAACAGGTGTGAAAGATCATATAAAGAGATTGCAGAATACTTTTCCAGGTATATTATTTGCAGGAGAAGGTATTCATGAACAGGTATTAAGTTCACTTTGTTTTGCACAAATTCATGGGATTGACAGCCTTGCTGATGTACATGCAATGGAAGGTAAAAAGCGTTGGAGAAAAGTTCATCCAGTTTCTGCATACCTATTTGGTAAATACACAAAACTCACGGCACACCTGCTAACAAAGTATCCAGCGCATCCATTATATAAACTGCAGGAAAAGTCTTATAAAAAGTTAGGCATTATACCTGCACTATGCTTATACAATAATAATCAGAAGATTGATATACCCGAAGTACACAAAATGATAAAACGTGCAGAGACATTAAAATAAAGCTAATATATAGATCAGATTGTTTAGAATATTGAAAAACATACGGAGACAGAAGAAAAATGAAAATTGGATTTTTGACAGCATGTCTGCCTAAGCTAAAACTCGAAGAGCTTGCAAATTGGGCTTCTGGGGAGGGATTCCAGGCACTTGAATTAGCAGCGTGGCCGGCTAAATCCAGCCGTGACTATCAAGGGCGTCAGATCAATGCCGCAACTCTAAATGAGGATGGGGCAAAGAAAATAAAAGATATAATTGAAAAGAAGGGCTTATGCATCTCATCACTTGCATACTATGACAACAATCTTCATCCTAATCTTAATAAACGCACACGATTCCAGAATCATCTTAAAAAAGTAATAGATGCCGCTGCTCTTCTGGAAGTTAATCTTGTTGGTACTTTTGTAGGGGGCAGAGCTGACAAAGATCCGGATAAAAATATAAAAGAGATCGGCGAAATCTTCAGAAGCATATTAAGTTATGCAGAAGATAAAGGTGTAAGAATAATGATAGAAAACTGTCCTATGGAAGGTTGGATGAAATTTGGTGTACCTGGTAATTATGCATATTCTCCCGAACTGTGGAATGCACTTTTTAATGAGGTCCCCAGTAAAAATTTCGGTTTAAACCTAGATCCATCACACCTGTTATGGCTTGGAATTGACTACATAAGAGTAATAAAGGATTTCTCTTCAAAAATTTTCCATACACATGCAAAGGATACTGAGATATTAGAAGATGGCAAGTATCAGTATGGAATATTTTCCCGTCAACTTGAGCATATACCATGGAAAAGCGGATGGTGGCGCTATAGGATTCCCGGGCTTGGGCAGATTGACTGGAAAGCATTTATACAAACTTTGCAATATAATGGTTATGACCAGGTTATATCAATTGAACACGAAGATCCCATTTGGGAAGGCTCTGAAGAAAAAGTAAAGGAAGGATTAAAAATAGGTTACAAACACCTTTTTCAGTTTACAGGGGGCTCTTGAAATTTAGGCAATTAAATTGCCCTTGTTGTGAAATAGTCATAGTTATATATTTGGGCTCATAAAATTCAGTTAATCATTCCTTAAAACTTAAAGTGTGGAATGGAACTTGTTTTTTGTAGAGTCACATATTATTTGACATAAAGGGCATATATGTTAAATAAAAGGAGGGAAGCAGTAGAGACCCGCATTGTATTTCCATGCATCTGATTTCTGCCGCTATTTTGATGCTGATTAAAAGCATTAAGGAACAGTTTATTCTTTTAGTAAAATCATAAAAGTTAATTGTTTCACAGCCAGCAAAAGAAAGATCAAAATAGCGGCTGAATTTTTACAACCAGGCAATGGAGAATTAATGGGCGTCAAAATTCTACTTGATACAGATATAGGAACTGACATAGATGATGCAGTCTGTTTAGCTTATCTATTAGCAAATCCCGAATGCGAATTAATGGGAATAACAACAGTAACAGGAGAGGCTGAAAAACGTGCAATGCTTGCAAGTATGATATGCAAAGCAGCTGGCAAAGAGATCCCCATCTATCCAGGGTCAAATTCTCCAATACTAATACAGCAAGGGCAGACTGTAGCCCAGCAGGCACATTCATTAGCAAGGTGGCCTCATCAAAAGAAATTCCCCAAAGGAGAAGCCATCGAATTCATGCGCAGAACGATAAGGAACAATCCTGGAGAGATTGTACTGCTAACAATTGCACCATTAACAAATATCGGTCTGCTCTTCTCAGTTGATCCTGAGATTCCCTCACTCCTAAAAGGTTTGGTTATGATGGGTGGATATTTTGAAAGAAAGATTGGCGATATTGGTCCACTTGAATGGAATATAATGGGTGATTATCATGCCTCAGATATTGTATATAGGGCAGATATTCGCATGCACAGGTCTGTTGGTCTGGATGTAACGACAAGCGTTGTTATGTCACCCGAAGAATTCCGCAGAGCATTTGATTTTCCGATCTTCGAACCAGTTCATGATCTTTCGCAATATTGGTTTACAATGTATAATGGTACAACATTTCATGATCCACTTGCAGCAGCGACAATATTTGATAGCGAGATTTGCAGTTTCAGTAAAGGGAATGTTGAAATTGAGATGAACGATATAGAGACACTCGGTTTAACAAAATGGGATCCTGAGAATTCGTCTCCTCGTCATGAAGTAGCTCTTAAGGTAAATTCAGACAGGTTCTTTCAGCATTATATTTCGGTATTTAAATAAATTATATAAATAATTTTGCTTCTAGAATACTTCTAAAGAATTTTCATTTAGCTCTCCACGGGCATAACTTACACTTTTAGTTATGCCCTACTTTTTCACCAGATAATCAAAAAGTTTTTCCATTCATAAAAAATAATTACAGATAGAGAAAAGATCTAAACTTATATAATTAGGCAGAAAGTGTTGACTACTAATGCCTGAGATAAAATGCATTAAAAGAGAGTCCCCCAAAAAGTAAATGGCCGCAGTTTGTGGGATCATTGTCTTTAGCTTCATTGGATGTTCTTTTTTCCAAAACAATAATCTAAGAAAGGTCAGACTATGTCAGTATTAACCAGCTTTCGAGTAAGCGATGAACAAAAGAGAAAATATCAGGAAGATGGATTCTTTATTTTGGATAGAGTAATAGCAGAGAGGGATCTTGAGACTCTACGCTCGGAGTGCGCTGAACTAATAGCCGCACAGGATAGAGAGATGGATCGTTTAGGAGTTAATGAGCTCAATTTAAGCCGCCGCAACAGCCGATATTTTGTATTTCTTGCATATAAAGAGAGAAGGCAACTTGGTGAATTTATTTTTAGTGGTCTGATGGCTGAAATTTGTAAAGCAACAATTGGAGAAAATGCCATGCTTTTCTGGGAGCAATTTGTTATAAAGGGGACTGAAAAAGCTGGCAGCGAGTTTGGCTGGCATCAAGATTCAGGATATGTTGACTATAAACACAAGCCTTATGTAAATGCATGGATCCCGCTTGATGATGCCGATGAGGAAAATGGAACAATATATTTACTTCCCTATTCGGTAGCAGGCACTCGGGAAAAGGTAGAACATAAACCTCTCCCAAATTCCAATGACCGTGTTGGATATTTTGGCAATGAACCTGGTATAGCAGCCATATGTAAAGCGGGTTCTATTGTTGTTTTCTCAAGTACAGTTTTCCACCGTTCAGGGCCAAATCTCACAAATAAAATGCGCCGGGCATATGCCATTCAATACTCCCCGGAACCAATTCTTGAAGCAGATGGATCATTAAAAGGACTTGCTGAAGATTTTCTGAAAAATGGAAAGAGAGTAAGGTAAATTAGTATAAAAACAGTTTGAAATAACTACTTTGCTATCCAGCCCCAATAATCATTGTTTCTAACTAAGAAAAAGCCATTATATTCGCCATAGATCTTCAGATTAGCATTTTCTGACAGATATTCAATTAATACGCCATTACCTGCCGGAGCGTCAAAGATAGGTCTACTTTTATCAAGCTTTGCAATGTATTTATAACCAATAGCTTTCTCAACGTATTTAGATTCTACAAACCCGTCTAAACTACCTGGCAGCTTAACTTTATAAAAGTTAGAAGAAGCTGCATATATTTCTACAGGAGTATTTACATCAAGAGCCCTTATGACGGCAGATTTTATCTCGGGAGCACTTTTGAGAAATGCTTTATTTGATTTAATTCTTGCCCATGAGCCAATATTATCCTGATCGGCTTGAATATCAGCAGGTCTTTTGCCAATATCATTAATAAATGGAAAAGGATCAATAGCGCCTGCTCCAGGCAGGTAAATTCCGAAATGAAGGTGCGGTGAGGAATGTCTTGCATTTCCTGTATTTCCAACTAATCCCAGAATTTCCCCCTGTTTTACAGTTTCTCCGGGATGGACTATCTGAGAATCGAGATGTGCATAATAGAAATTCTCATGATCATGCAAGCCTGACATCCAAATAACTTTTCCTCCAAGTCCCCCATTTGAGGTTCTGGTAATTATGCCATCTGTTACGGCAACAACGGGATTTCTCTTGGGCGCAAAAATATCGACCCCCTCATGCTTTCTTTTTCCGTTGTCGCGGCCATCTCCAAAGCGGCTGCCAATGGCCCTTGCATCTTTCCCTTTTACAGGGAAGGCAAGTGATGGATTAATGGCAATAGTAAGTATATACCTTCCACCATTCATAAGTTCGGGTTGAAGGCGTAAAAGATACTTTTGATTTTTGCTTGCTTCCTCTTCAATTGTAAGTTGAGTGCTATCAGCAAAAGCTACACGTTTAAGTGATCTGCTATTGCCTTTGCCCTGAACAGTAAAAAGCTCCATAAAAACAAGCATTTTGTGAATCTCATCTCTTTCGAGTTTGATAAGCAACCTTTCCCCTTTTTTTGCTTCAAAACAATAGCTTAGGGCATTTGCCCTGTCTGAAAAGAAATAGCCTGCTTCTTTAAATGGTATTTTTATTTCGAAAGTATCCTGAAGTACTTTTTCCCCGGCTATTTTCCATTCCCTTCCAAGGGCTGCATTAGTCAGGCCAGATAGTTCTAAAGATTTCTCATATTTATCACGGGGACTATCTTTCTGAACGATCTGTTTTATTCCCCCACAGCCAGATACAAGCAGAGCGAAAAAGAGGTAACATGTGGAAAGGAAACAAATTTTTCTTATAAAAGTCATTATAGCATTCATTCTTTCTTCTTTTAATTGCACAATGGTATCTTTCAATATTCAAAACTCAAAATTGCTGGATAAAAATAATAAGTTGGCAGATAATTTACCACATATTTGAACCACAAAAATCTCATCTTAAAAATATCATTTGTCGTAAATATGCATAAGAAACTTTTGAAGAGCTTTGAACAAGAAGATAGTTTTGTCCCAAAACCTTAATTTTTGATCTTTTGTTTCTCAATAAGGCCAAAAAATGCAAAACAATGGGGTGGTATATTGTTAGAACTGTGGTTTTACAGAGAATATCGGGAATGAATATATTTAGGAAAAAGATAGTAGGAAAATTTCTTGCATGAAAATAAAGAAGCTTGGGGCTGTTTCAAAGTGGGGCTGTTTCAAAGGTCAAATTAGAGAGTACAGCCCCAATAGATTTGTTAATAGTCATCAAAAAGTTTTAGTCATTTGTCTCAATAGGAAGCAATTTGGGTTCTAAAGCAAGTTCAAAGAGAATAGTTCTGATTTCATCCAGATAAACAGGATTCATAATAAGTACAATATCTGGTCTATAGTCTTTCAGAAAGTCAGGTAAAACGACCTTTTGACCAGTACCTACAATAAATGTTCCATTTTTATGAGGATTAATATCGACTACATACTCAATTTCTTCTGTAATTCCCAGTGTAGTCAAAAATGAAACGGCCTTAGAGCCCCCACCCCAGATAACAATCTTCTTACCATCTCTATAATTACGCCTTATATCTTCTCTCCAAGAGTTAAATCTTTTATTTATGTTTTCTGAAAAGGCAGAAACCAGCCTGTAGATTTCATTTAGATCATCTACAGGCTGTAAAGGAGAAGAAATAGAACTTGTTTCTTTTGAAGCTTTAGCTTCGATTATAAGATACTGGTCATCATAAACATTATAAAGATCAAGTACTTCAAAGCCTGCCTGCAAGAACAGTTTTTCAAGAGAAACAGGACAAAAATATGAGCAATGCTCATAATATATATCCCAGAAGGCAAAGTCTTTTAGTATCCTTGTAATATCTGGAATTTGGAAGAACACAGTTGTTTTCAGATTATCCCCAATTGAGCGGCGCAACATTGATATAAATTCCAATGTATTTGGAATATGTTCAAGTGTCATCTTACAGCAGATAAAATCTGCCTTTAAGTTGGAATATTTTTCCGAATAGAATTCCTCAATAAATTTAATTCTTTCTTTTGCCTGACTGTTATTCCTCATGCTAACATAAGCAGGGTCAAAACCAATTCCCCTATTATTTCCAAGTTCACATAACATAGTCAGGAACTCACCTTTTCCACAGCCAATCTCGATAATGTCTTTATTAAAAAGATCATATTTCCCAATGAGCTTTTGAGCAAGATTTCGGTGAAAAGTATTAAATGTAGAAGAAAAGCCCTGAGTCTCCTCGCAATCTGAAGAATAATTTATCTTCATAGAATCAAAAGCAATATTCGAAATAAAACCGCAAGAACTGCAAAATCCCAATTGCATATTACCTTTTGGAAAACCTATGGCTTCGATATGAGAATGTACTAATTTTACACTGTGGACCGGAATATTTTCCACTTCATAAAAGACATTCATACTTTTAAGAGCACCGCAATTTGGGCAAGTATGTTCTTTAAGAAACTCCCTTAAAGGGGTCTCAGTAGTACGGAGATGGAAATCTGATTTCATTTAATACAACTTTCTCTTATTACTTAAGTTTTAGTCTATTATATAATTTCGCCATTAAGAATATTCAAATAATTCTTGGTTTGGGAATAGGTATAATAAAATGTCCACCCATTTCTTTATAATCGCTGAGCTGATTCATTATTTCCTCGGCAAAATTCCATGCAAGTATCAGCACATAGTCTGGCTTATCTGCTCTAATTTTATCCGGTGGAACAATTGGCAGGTGATTTCCTGTAAAGAAAAGCCCTTGTTTGAAATTTGAAAGGTCAGCGATATAGTCGATAAATTTATTATCGATTCCAATAAAGCTCTGCAATGTATTTGACTTAGCAGCTGCGCCATAGCCCACAATTGTTTTCCCTTTTGCTTTAAGATCTCTTAGTATTGCAAGCAATTCCTCTTTAATTCCAAAAACGTTTTTCCTGAATTCATTAAAGAATTCCATTTTGCAAATCCCTCGTTTGGACTCTTGATCAAGCAATAGCTTGACAGTATCTTTTACATTTTCATTTTTCTCAATAAACATGCGTAGAGTGCCGCCATGGATAGGTACATGTTTAATATCATTTAAGAATAATCCATGTTGTCTGAAGAGTCCGTCCAAAGCAGTGACTGAAAAGTAGCATAAATGCTGATGATAAATTGTATCAAATTCGCAGTTGTCAATAAGGTCAATTAGATATGGAGCTTCAATGACAGCTAAGCCATCTTGCTTAAGAAGAATACTTATGCCTTCAACAAAACCATTCAGATCTGGAACGTGTGCTAAAACATTATTAGCCAAAAAAACGTCGGCCAGTTTTCCTTCTTTCCTGAAGAAATTACTAGCTAAGTCTTTTGTGAAAAATGTATTTAGAGTTGGGATTCCTTTATCAATAGCTACTTTTGCAGGTCCCTCGGCAGGATCTATACCAAGGACTGGAATATTCCTTTCTGCAAAATTCTTCAGCATATAACCATCATTACTTGCAGCTTCAGTAACGAAGCTTCCGGAGGTAAGTTTTCTTGATTCAATAATATAATCTGCGCTTTTACTAAAATGGTCCAAAAGGTACTTCGAAACAGACGAGTAATAAGGATAATCACGGCAAAACAGAATTTCAGGAGGGACTTCCTCTAGAATTTGTGTAAGCGAGCAATTCGGGCAAAAAGCAAGTGTAAGAGGGACAATTATTTCATTTTCGTTTAACTGTTCTTTAGTAAGGAGCGCATCTGCCAAAGCAGTTGTTCCGAAATGAATTACTTCTTTAAGTCCTGAAGCTCCGCAAGATCTGCATTTAGTTACCTTTTTATACATTATCCCTCCTTTAATATTCATTTCCCTTTAATATTCATTTCCCTTTAATATTCATTTCCCTTTAATATTCATTTAGCGGCATTGTATTTTTCAAATACTAATTTTGAAAAAATGAACTTTCCCAAAGGAAAGCCACATCAAAGCTTAGAGACAAAAAAAAGCACAGAAGGTTTTATCACAGTTCTTTTAATGACATTTCTTTCCAGCGCAACTGAAAATCCAATTTCCCTGATGAGAGGAGTTTCTTAATATGACCAATACGTTGATATCTTGGGCCCTCGAATTCCTCTAAAGTAAGTCCAATTTTCTTATAAGCTTCATATAGTTGCTTAGCCCCTTTGCGCGCATCCCACATTGGATTAAACTGAGGGAGTACATTCTTAATCTTAGAACAATCAACTCTGTAATTTCTTTTATCAGCAACAGCATTTTCAGAAAACTCAAGTTCACAGTCCGGAACAGTTTCAAATACAATTTGTGCTATATCTTTAATCTTATAATTATCTTCATTTCTACCAACATTGAATGCTTGATTATGAACAAGTTCAATTGGAGCTTCCAGAACGGCGATGAATGCTCTAGAAATATCTTCAATATGAACAATTGGTCTCCACGAATTTCCATCACTTTTTAGATGAACCTTACCTGTTGTATAAGCCCAGGCGACCAAATTATTTAAGACAAGGTCAAAGCGAAGGCGAGGAGAAACGCCAAAGGCTGTTGCATTTCTTAAGAAGGTAGGGCTAAAATTATCATCAGCCATCTTTGAGACATCCTGTTCAACCATAACCTTTGATTTGCCGTAAGGGGTAACAGGATTAAATGGCGATTTCTCAGTAAGCGGATTATCACCTGAGGCGCCATAATTGCTGCAGCTGGAAGAAAAAATAAATCTCTTTACGCCACTTTTCTTAGCCAGTTCAGCCAATCTGACTGAAGCCTTATGATTTATTTCAAAAGTAAGGCTTGGGTCCAAATCCCCAAGAGGATCATTTGATAATCCTGCAAGGTGCATTACAGCATCAAAGCCATCGAGATCTGAGGCTTCAGCATCTCTTATATCTTTGCGAATAGTTTTAATAGGAATCAGTTCCGGACCAAATGTGCAGCTATCGAACAAGTCACTATCGAACCCTGTGACTTCATGCCCTGCTTTTAGAAGTATTGGAGCAAGTACAGTTCCAATATAGCCCAAATTACCAGTCAAAAGAACGCGCATAATTCTAATCCTCCCAAACTTTCCATGGCGGATTATCCTGCTGCCATAGTGATTCTAAAATATATTTATCTCTCAAAGTATCCATACATTGCCAGAAGGAAGCGTGCTGGTAGGCCATTAGCTGGCCATCAGCAGCAAGGCGTTCCATTGGTTCTTTTTCCCACTGAGTCAGATCTCCCTCAATATAGTCGAATACTTTTGGTTCAAGGACAAAGAATGCACCGTTAATCCATCCTTCAGCCGTCTGAGGTTTTTCAGAAAACTCGATTATCTTTCCATCCTCCTCAATTTTAAGATGACCAAATCGAGCCGGAGGTCTAACGGCAGTCAATGTTGCAAGTTTTCCATGTGAATAATGGAACTTCAGAAGTTTGTGCAAATTAATATTAGATACACCATCGCCCCATGTAAGCATAAAAGTTTCTTTTCCTACGTAATCAGCAAGCTTTTTTATTCTTCCACCGGTCTGTGTCTTGAGCCCAGTATCAATCATCTGTACAGTCCAATCAGGGCTTGGTTTACCATGAACATCTACAATACCTTTATTCATCTTTACAGTTAGGTCGCCATTTAGAGAGGCATAGTCAACCATGTATTTTTTGATCTGTTCACCCTTATAACCCAGGGCAATAAGGAAATCATTAAAACCAAAGCAGGAATAGTATTTCATGATATGCCAGAGAATGGGTCTACCACCAATTTCAACCATTGGTTTTGGTCTTATTTCTGTTTCTTCAGCCAAACGGGAACCAGCTCCACCGGCTAATATTGCAACTTTCATTTATCCTCCTTCGCCAAAAAGAATTATCATTGTTAAAAGAGCACGCATATTTTATTTCATAGATCTAAAGATTCTACCTGAGAGCACCATTTAATTTCGACTTTTTTAATTTCGATTTTTGGGCAACCGACCTTTGATAAATTTGTTTGAAGACATAAACTATATCCACAAGCATGCTTTTTATTCTAATAAAGAACCATTTATAGGCCTCAAAGTAACAGAAAAATCTTTCAGAGCCTTTTACCGGAGAATCCTTAATTGCCCGCAAATACTCAAAAAACCATTTCCATCTAGGCATTTGGATCTTGCCCTTATTTGCAGGGTCAAACCATACAGCTACAGTCTGTAGAGTTGGATTTTTCTTTCGAGACATTAGTGGGTGGACTCTCTTGATATAAAGGTACTCACTTATCTCATAAAATTTTCCCCGAAGTGCCATTTCACTTAAGAGGACCATGTCAGAGGACTGGTATGGGCCAAGGAGTTTAGTCTTTCGAAATTCTTCAGAACGCATTAGTCCCATAATTGGATCGCAGAATAAAGTATCAAACCTAAATACTTTCATAAAATGGGCATATCGTTTTGATGGTCTTTCATCCATCAGTATTAGTTCATGAGGAAGCTTTTCTCTTGAATTTGTAAATTCATTAATAGTAAGAGTCTTAGCGTAGCAAAGTACTACATCTAAGTTATTTTCCATTATATTGACTGCTTTTTCCAGAAAGTCAGGTGTAATTCTATCGTCATGCGAAGCCCATTTGAAGTATTTGCTAGCAGAGAGTTCGAAGACCCTGTTAAAATTTTTCGCCGCACCAATATTTTCGTCATTTCTGAAGTATAATATTCGTTTATCTTTTAGTGCATATTCCTGGCAAATAGACTGAGTATTATCAGTTGAAGCATTGTCGGAGATAATAAGTTCAAAGTCTTGAAAGGATTGAGCTAGAATAGAATCTATCGCTTCTTTTATATAGTTCTCTCCATTATAAACAGGCATACCAATACTCACCAAAGATCTCACCATAGTTTCCGCTCCTGATTTATTACCAACAATTCATTTCGAATCTTTTCAATACAAAGATGCAATTTGACAAAAAAATCTATTTTGCCTATAGCCCCTACACAAGGAGAAAAATTTCTTTCATTATAAAAAAGACAAACAATAAGACCAATAGTTCCCTCTGATTAAATTTACGGCAAGTAATTATTCGAAGGATATAACATATATGTTCTTTTTCAAGTGCAATAATTGCTCTATATCTTAATTGGTCTTAGGTTTTAGATGTCAGTTATTTTATTATAAAGAGATATTAAGTCATTTTTTATGAGTTGTATCACAAAGGAGGTTAATTATCAAAGTTGCTAAGGGGAAGGTAATGCAAAGCAGATGTTTTATTTTCTAAGATATTTTATTTTCGAAAAAAGTACATAATAATCGAAATGATTATACTTAGCAGTATTGATGAAGCCAGTGGAATATAGAGCGAGTAATTATCCTTTTTTATATAAATATCCACTGGAAGCTTTCCAAGGAATGGAATTTTTCCCCAGAACACTACTACCACTCCAATCAGTATTATAATAACACCAAGAATGATTATGAGTTTGCCTAAAGGCTGAAACTGTGGATCCAAAGTTTTTTACACTCCCATTGTTAATAGACAATGAAATAATAGCCATAAAAAAAATAATTAAAAACAGGGAAAATTTCTATGAAAAGTTAGCTCCATAATAGTCCAGTTAACATTTGAAAATTGGTGAAAGTTATAACATTTCTAAGTTTCAATTAACAGGTCAAAGCACTCCAAAAGCTATTTAATGCACAAGTGATATGGCCTAATAATTATTAAATGAAAAAGTTGCATTGAAGATTTAATTATTTTAATTTGCGCCAGAGAATTCCTAAAAATCCATTTAATTTTGAGTTGAAAAATGAAGGTCAAAAGAGTAAAAAACTGGAGCATTTTCTCCAAGATAATCAGTTTTAGTATATTGTTTTCACTTGGATTTGCTGCTTCATATGAATTTTATTTTCTTCCAAAGATAGAGGAAAATATTTACGAAAATAAGAAATATGCCTTAAAAAATGTACTTGATGCAACATGCTCAATTTTAGAGAATCTGCAATCAAAAGTTGATAAAGGGCAACTGCCACTTGATTCAGCAAAGGCAATAGCTTTTAATACGATTCAGAATGAAAGATTCCACGAGAAAGATTATCTATTTGTAAATGACCTGGATGGTTACTGCAGAGTTTCGCGCAACAATGCAAATGTTGGGAAATATGTGGGAAATGACCATGATGATGCTGGGAATTATACACATAGAATATGGAGTAAGATCAGTGAAGAACAAGGGAGTGGGTCAGCAATATTTCATTATAAGATAAAAGATGAAATGGTATCAAAGCTCTACTGTTTCGAATTATTCCGTCCCTGGAAGTGGATTGTAGTAAATGGGATGCTGATCAAAGACATTCAGTCAGAGGTTTCTGTTATAAGAGAAAAGTTTTTAATTGCTCTACTAATAATAATGATATCAGGTGTTATCATTGCTTACTTTTTTGCTAGTAATATTTCAAAGCCAATAAAGCTTTTGGCAAAGGGAGCAGAAAAAGTATCCCGAGGCGATTACAGTATTTCGATCGATATAAATAGTAAAAACGAAATTGGGGACCTTAGTGGTGCATTCAATATTATGGTTGAAAACATCAGAAAATCGATCGATGAGATAAATAGGAAAGAAGAAGAAGCAAGACAGGCAGCTGAGTCAGCACAGAAAGCCCAGAAATCAGCAGAAGAGCAGAGCAAATACTTAACAGAAAGTACAAATAAGATGTTAAGTGCTATTGACAAATTTGCCAATGGAGATTTGACCATCGTATTAGAGACAAAAGGTAATGATGATGTTGGCCGTCTCTTTAATGGGTTCAATGTTGCAATAAAAAAGATCCGCGAAATGCTTTCAAAAATTCATGAAGCAGTCTCTGCAACAGCAAGTGCAAGCAACGAGATCACTTCAAGCACAGAACAGATGGCTGCAGGTTCAATGGAGCAAACACAACAGGCAAGTGAAGTAGCTTCAGCTGTAGAGCAAATGACGCAGACAATTATAGGCAGTTCACAGAATGCAAAGTTTGCTGCTGATTCGGCTCTTGAAAATGGAGACAAAGCCAGACTTGGAGGCGAAATTGTAATTCAAACAATAAATGGAATGAACAGAATTGCAGAGGTTGTTACAAATGCTGCTTTGACAGTCGAGCAGTTAGGGACAAGTAGTAATCAGATAGGTGAGATTGTTCAGGTAATTGACGACATTGCAGATCAGACAAATCTTCTTGCACTAAATGCTGCAATCGAGGCAGCAAGGGCTGGCGAGCAGGGTCGTGGCTTTGCAGTTGTAGCAGATGAGGTAAGAAAACTTGCCGAAAGAACAACAAAAGCTACAAAAGAGATTGCAGATATGATCAGGAAAATTCAAAATGATACTATTCTTGCCGTTTCTTCAATAAAGCAAGGTACTGAAGAGGTTGAGAAAGGAAAGGACCTGGCTCAAAAGGCAGGAGAAGCACTCCAGGAGATAATCGTAGGGACAGAAAAGGGTGCAGATCTTATTAAGCAGTTAGCTGTAGCTAGCGAGCAGCAATCAAATACAAGCGAACAGATGAGCAAGAATATTGAGGGAATTAATACAGTTATTCAGGAATCTTCGCTTGGTATTAGAGAAATAGCAAGAGCTGCAGATGACCTAAACAGGCTTACACAAAATCTACAGGAATTAATATCGCAGTTTAGGATCGCAAAGGGAGTTTCGCAAAAGCTTGTTGCTTCAAACTAAAAGTCAGAGATAAAGAGAAAGTAATAAATTCTAAAAAAATGCCCCGCATAATTTAATATGTGGGGCATTTTTATATCTTCAGTTTTCAATATACCTTAAATCATAAAAGCTTATTCGCTCAGAGTTTCCCAACCACGTTTATTAAGCCCTACATAAATAATTGCTCCAAATACAAGACCAACTATTACAAGTGCAATTCCGATCAAAGTTTCTCCAAGAACAATTTTCCCGACACCAAAAAGGGTTGCATAAATCATAATAACGCCACTAACCCAGTTCATAATATTAAACAATCCGTCTTTCTGAGGTTTAATATCAGTAGCTAATTTAGCAATAGGGCCCCACATTGCTGGATTAGGACGAACCCTTCTATAAAATGCAAGTAATTTATCTTCCGGTTCAGGCTCGGTTAGATAAGTTACTGCTAACCAGACAACAGTAGTAATAGAAACAGTGATTAAGAGCAGATAAGCAAACTGCTCAGGATTTCCTTCATCAAAATTAAAACCAAGCTGCAGAACAACAGAAGTAATAAAAGCGGCAATCATTGCAGAAATTTCACTCCATGCGTTAATTCTCCACCAGAACCAGCGAAGGATGTAAACCAAACCTGTTCCTGCTCCGAGGGCCATTAAGAAGCGCCATGCCCCGCCTATAGAATCCATATAGAAAGTAACAACGGCAGAAGCAATCATAAGAAGCATAGTAACAAGCTGAGAGAATTTCACATAATGTTTTTCCTCTTTTCCCGGAGTAAACCGTCTATAGACGTCATTTACGAGATAGCTAGCTCCCCAATTCAGCTGTGTTCCAATTGTTGACATATAAGCAGCAGCAAAGGCTGCAAGCATAAGTCCTCTAAAATATGCAGGCAAATCAGAAATTAGAATTCTAATATAACCTGATTCTGGGTCTGCATGGAAAGCAGGGTCATTCTGATAACGAACGACGGCTACTAAAGCGACAATGACCCAAGGCCATGGACGGAGAGCATAATGAGCAATATTAAACCACAAAGTTGCAAGTAAGGAATGTTTTTCATTCTTTGCGCAGAAAATTCTCTGAGCAACATAACCGCCACCACCAGGTTCAGCGCCAGGATACCAGGAAGCCCACCAGTTAACAGCAATATAGACAAAGAATGTAATGAGCGGCATCCAAACAGAGTTAAGGTCAGGCACAAAAGAAAGAATTGAGCTTGAGGAACTGCGAGTATTATCAATTGCCTGAAGTTTACTTACCAAAGCACCCATACCGCCAGTAGCTTTAACGGCATAAACAGCAAGCAAGATAACCATACCCATTTTGAGGACAAACTGGAACAAGTCTGTCCAGAGAACGCCCCAGAGTCCTGAAAGCGAAGAAATAGAAGCAGTAATAAACATAATAACAACGACGAAAATTAAAGCTTCAATCTTAGTAACTCCTAAAACAGCCATCATAATCTTAACAATAGCTAAGTTAACCCAACCCATAATGATCAGGTTCATAGGAATACCCAAGTAAATAGCACGGAATGTCCTTAAGAATGTAGCAGGTTTACCAGAATATCTAATTTCGGCAAATTCGACATCTGTTAAGACACCAGCGCGTCTCCATAATTTTGCATAGAAAAACACAGTAAGCATTCCACTGAAAACAAAACTCCACCAAATCCAGTTACCTGCAATACCATTTCTAGCAACCAACCCCGTAACCACAAGAGGTGTGTCTGCTGCAAAAGTAGTTGCTACCATTGATGTACCAGCCAGCCACCATGAGACATTTCTCCCCGAAACAAAAAAATCACTCATACTCTGTGTAGCCCTTTTTCTCAGGTAAAGGGCAACAGCCAGATTAAAGAGGAAGTATAAAGCAATTACTATCCAATCAATAAAATTTAGTTGCATCTAGCTCTCTCCAGTTCAAAAAATTTGGAATTAAATAGGCAATATTTCGCATATTGTCCTAAAGTTTCAACACACGTAAAACATTGAAATTTCGGCAGTTAACATAGCCGAATAATTAAATAGATACAAAGATAAAAAATTATGAGAAATTTTTATGGCTTATTTAAATAATATTTATTAAAAAGGAGGTCCAACTGAAAAAATAATTGTCATAAGGAGAAAGTCAGTTGTAGTATTTCACTCCTAAAATGCTATTAACGCAAGCACCAATAACACTGTTTTAACACTTTGAAATTTACACTGTTTTTTCTTAATCTAGTTTTACAATATGGATTAAGCCATATAGAATATAAAGGAGGAATGAAATGAAAAAAGCAATAAATGTCACACTCAGCATTTTTCTTTCCCTTTCATTGGTCTCTTTTTCTCTACTCTCAAGCGGATGTAATGCCAGTAAAACAGTAAAAGGTGGAGCAATTGGTGCGGGAGTAGGAGGAGTAATAGGAGGTGCAATAGGAAAGCATTATGGTAATACTGCTGCCGGGGCAATACTCGGTGCTGCAATAGGTGGAACAGCAGGGGCTTTGATAGGGAACTACATGGACAAGCAAGCAGAAGAGATGAAAAAGGACCTAGCGGGAGCCAAAATAGAACGGATTGGAGAAGGCATAAAAATTACATTCCCATCAGGGATTTTGTTTGCGACAAATTCTTCAACACTACAGCAAAGTGCAAAAGATGATATACAAAGGCTCTCCAAAATCCTTAACAAGTATAAAGATACAAATGTATTAATAGAAGGCCATACAGATTCAGATGGCAGTGATGAATATAACCAGAAGCTCTCTGAACGCAGAGCAGCTGCTGTTGCTGACTTTACAAGTGAGAATGGTGTGGATGGCTCCAGATTGCAGACAGTTGGTTATGGTGAATCTCAACCAGTAGCACCAAATGATAATGCAGTAGATAAACAGAAAAACAGGCGTGTAGAAATAGCGGTTTATGCAAATGACAAATTAAAAGCAGCCGCAGAAAATGGTGAGCTTCACTGAAAAAAATATAAAGAACTAATATTTAGACTATATTAAAAAAAATCCCGGAACTATAAACCGGGATTTTTTATTATTTTACAATTAATTCATGTATTTTTAATTGTTTTGAATTCAAAGGTGGAATTTCTTATTTTTGCCCCGGATTTGGAGTTTTTCCAATATGAATTTTCCAGAAAAGACTTCTTTCATAAATATTCACACTCATAAGACTTTTTACTCGGAAAGTGAATTTGCACTGTTGAATATTTTTGCGCAAGAATATAAGACTTATAAGATAAATTGCGGATATGCCTACTCGGTAGGTTTGCATCCCTGGCATGTTAAGAAGGATCTAATTAAACCTGCTTTGGATGAGATTGAACATGCAGCTAAAGAGAGTTTTGTAGCTGCAATCGGAGAGACAGGTCTAGACAGGGCTATTGAAATTGAGCTTAGACTGCAAGAGGAAGCTTTTATTGCACAGCTTGAAATTGCAGAAAAGTTAAGAAAACCAGTACTGCTTCATGCTGTAAGGTCATATTCAGATATGATAGCTATCCGGAAAAAGAATCGTTTTACGACCCCGTGGATATTTCATGGATATACTGGGAACCTGATAATTGCAAAGCAACTTATCGACCTCAATTGTTATTTATCGTTCGGGAAATTTTTACTTAACTCCAAATCAAACGTCCCTGATCTTTTTATAGAGCTTCCCAAGGAGCATATATTTCTTGAGATAGATGATTCAAACCTTACGATCCAAGAAGTTTACAGACAGGCCTCTTTTCTTAAAGCTTGTGATATCAGGGAAATACAGGCAACAATTTTAAATAATTTTAATAGATGTTTTTTTAATGGAAAGAATAGATAGAAACAACTGGCTAGAGCGTACAGAACAATTAATTGGTAATGAAAAGCTTGATAAATTAAAAAATTCTCATGTACTTGTAATGGGTCTTGGTGGTGTAGGAGCTTATGCAGCCGAGATGATTTGCCGGGGTGGTGTGGGAAAAATGACAATAGTTGATGGAGATACAGTAGACTACAACAATATTAACAGGCAACTGCCTGCACTTCATAGTACAATAGGGAGGGCAAAAGCGGATGTTGTTGCCGAAAGACTCTTAGATATAAACCCAGAATTAAAGCTATCAGTCATAGGCACATACATTGAAGATAATGCAATGGAAGCGATGGTAACTCAGGGTTTTGACTATGTGGTAGATTGTATAGACACGCTTTCTCCCAAAGTAAATCTTATTTACAGTTGTGTAAAGAATAATATACCAGTAGTAAGTTCTATGGGAGCAGGTGCCAAAGTTGATCCGACAAAAATAACAGTAGTTGATATTTCGAAGTCCTACAATTGTACACTTGCAAGAAAACTTAGGAAAAGTCTAAACAAGCTTGGCGTTAAAACCGGCTGTAAGGTAGTTTTTTCACCTGAAGAGATCATAAGAGAATCTGTAATAATCAGTCTTTCCAGGAATAAGAAATCTACCGTTGGGACAATATCCTTTATGCCACCAATGTTTGGATGTTATTGCGCTTCAGTTGTATTAAATCATTTAACTGGAAACGCAAATATTCCAAATGCCGATCCATTTATTTCAAATCGAGAAAAAAGGAAACTTGAAATGATGGAATCTGAAGATGATTTCGATCCTCAAAATAATTAGAACAAAAAAGTTAAAATCTTACCTGAAAGCTTTATTTTGAATAAAGGCGAAGTTTTAGCTTAGGGGAAAATGGGCAGAAATTAAATCTGCTCATTTTTCCCGGTGCATTTATAACTCTTGTATTTATAACTCTTTACCTCACTCAAATTGGCAGAGGATCTTTAGAGGTTACTCTCTCCAGTAAATAGGTCTATTATAATGATTGTGCAGTTGAGTTTCAAATTCCCTATTTATCATTTTATCGGGATGATATTCTGGACTTTGCTTAACTTCATCGGCAGTTAAATCAACATAAACGCAAGATTCATTCCAGTCAATATCCTTTATCCAGGGGAGTGCAATAAGGACTTTTTTTCCAGGAAGCAGCCAGTTTCCAGTATCTACGACGACAAAGCGAATACTCCAAATGTCATCATCCAGAATAAAATCCTCAACATTACCTATCCTATCATCGTCAGCCTGTATTTTATAATCAATAGTATCTTTTGTACTTCTAAGGTGAGGATCTGCAATGTTTTCTTTTCTACTATCGACTGTAGCATATAAAGAACTCTCAGACTCTGATAAGTCATAGCTAACCGGTGGTACGGCCCCTGGGAAGCCAGCACCGATGCCGCTCCAATAATAAGGCCAGCCATAATAGTCACTTAAGGTTTGTTCGTGCTGACGTGAAACTGGTTTATGCGTATCAATAGTAGGGCTATTTTGGATTTTATCCTTTGTAAGATTGACAGGGAATACTTTAGCATTCCAATCTGGTTTATTAAGTGATTGGGGGGAAAGAAGAACTAATCTTGACTGCAGCCAGTTTCCAGTATCTACGACCATATAACGGATCTTCCAGGAAACATCATCAAAAAGGAATTCATGTACTTTTCCTATTTCTCCATCAATGGCCCGTACTTTACAACCATGAAGGTCCTTAATACTTCGTAACATTTTATACTCTCCTTTCTCGTGTATTAAATATTACTACGGTTGTACAGAACAGAGTTAAAAGAGGGAAATAAACCGAACTCTATATAAATAAGGTATTGGAGCTTTCATTGAAAATCAATAGCATATTATTTCAATACCAACAAATCAATACAAACTTATGAATATACAATATTATGGGCATGTCAAGTTAAATTTGCATCTTAGATTATTTGCCAAATACTATAGTAAAAGCAGTTCCCATTCCTTTTTGACTTTCTACATAGACTCTGGCATTATTTAATTCGGTATATCGCTTAACAAGGGCCAATCCCAAGCCATTACCTTCATAACGGCGGGTATAACCTGAATCCTCCTGAGAAAAAGGAGTAAAGAGTCTAGAGAGATATTCTTCAGAAATCCCAATTCCTGTATCCTGTATTCTGACGCAGACTTCATCTTGCTGATTATAGAACAGAACAATTTCAATTTTCCCTTCCGGAGTATATTTCACAGCATTATCAAGAATATTTGAAAATATCTGAATGAGCATATGTTTGTCAGCATTTACAAGAACCTTATGATCTATCATGCTTTCAAATCTTATATCCAGTTGTCTTTCTTTAGCTGCGTAAAGATATTCAGCCAAAAGACTCTCCAGGACCTCTTTTTTCAGGTCTACTGAAACAATATTAAGATCGAAATTTCCAGTCTGTAGCTGAGACATTTCAAGTATTTCGTCGATCGTTCTGATCAATCTTCTGCCAGCTCTATCGATTATTTTGAAACTTTCTCCAAGACCATCAGAAAGTTTGTCTTCCAATTCTTCTTTTAGTAATGAGCTAAAACTTAATATAGCATTAATTGGTGTTCTTATTTCGTGGGACATTTGAGCCAAGAATTCTGATTTAAGTCTGTCTGAGCTTTCTGCCTTTTCTTTTGCTTTTATGATCTCAGTCTCTGAATTCTTTTTTTCCGTTATGTCCCTGATCATAATCAGAGTATCTTCTGTCCCAAGCAGGGCGACATTAGTTTCGTAGTAATGAGGCTGATCGGGTAAGTTAAATATAAATTCGAATCTTTGAGGTCTTGAAGTAGCTATTGTCATTTTGACATTTTTCATAATCAGAGCTGCAATTTCTTCGGGGAAATCATCATCAATGCAATAGGTCTTTTGACTTCCTGCATTCCAGAAATAGTCATCATTGATATTTGTAATTTTCAGACATTTATATTTCCCATCCTCGCTTACCTGTATCATAAAGTCAGGAATGGCGCTAAGTATCGCTTCATTTTTGACTTCACTCTTCTGCAATTCATATTCAGTTTTCCTTCTTTGGAAGAGGTCTTTCTTTATGAGCAGATTATTATAAGCCAAATATGATAGTTTAAAAACAAACAAAGAAAGAAGCTTTACAATCTTTTCAAACTTCTCAGCTTTCATTTTCTTTACATGTGCAAGTTCTTCATTAACAATAACTGTATCTGCGCCTATTGAAGATGCGTAATTTATGACGCTGTTTTTATCTATTTCCGAAGTGCATACTTGTCCAACAAACCAAGTTGCAATGTGCTGATTTGCAACTATAAGGGGTAAAGCAGCAAAAGTCAGGCCGCAATGATGGCATGGATGAATATATGGTTCTTTATTTTCTTTAGCTTTGTGTCCAAATAATCTATCTGATTCGATGCAATTTAAATTTCCATTTTCGTTGGAACGAAAAATTTTGCAGAGGTTTGAAAAATTGCTTGGTTGAGAAATAGGTTTTCCCGAAGTATCAGTAATGAGAGAAGAGACATCAAAGCTTTCAGCAAAGCAATCCTGTATCTCCTGAATTTTTCCTCCATCAATTAGTTCAAAAAGGTTGACTGATTGATCTTTATATTCAGGTGATAAAATATAGTCCAGTTTTGCTCTAAGCCCCTCTTCAGTTCTTTTAAGTATCTCTCTAGTCCTCTTGCTTTCAGTAATATCCTTAACTGTACAAACAACTACATCTCTGTTCTGATATTTTGTTGTATTTAGGTGAAGGCTTGCAGAGATCAAATTTATCCCGTCTTTATTAAGCAAACTAATCTCGTATTCCTTTTGAACGGGGTCATTCATTTCGAGTCTTTTCAGGTGGTTCTCAAGGGCAGATGAGAACTGCCTATCCATAATTTTGCTTAAAGCCATACCAGTAATTTCTTTTGTTTCATAGCCTACCATTTTTGCAAACGCCTCGTTAGCAAACTCGATCTTGCCATGGTCAAGTATAACAATTCCATCATGAGTAGTCTGGACTAATGTCCGATAAAGCTCTTCAGATTGCTTTAATTTTTTATCAATTGTATGTTTATATAAAGCTATTTCGATGACTGTCTGAAGATCTCCAGTCTCAAATGGTTTCAGTATATAGCCTGAAGGTTCTGCAATTTTAGCCCTGTTTAATGTTTCCTCGTCTGAATAAGCAGTTATAAATATTACAGGCAGGTCATACTTTTGTTTCAATATCTTTGCAGTGTCAATTCCATCCATTATTCCAGAAAGTTTTATATCCAGAAGAACAAAGTCCAGTTTGGAGTACTCAGCAAGTTCAATTGCTTTTTCGCCAGAACTTACAACATCAATAACTGTATAGCCCATATTTAACAGGCTACGCTTTATCTGCATACCGACGATACCGGAATCCTCAACGACCAGAGAATTTTTCTTCCTATCTGGTACACCACCGGCATAGAAAAAGTCCACATTCATATTTTATCAAATGTTTTTAATGGCATAATATTGAAACTCTGTTAAAAAACTGTTCTACATAAAAAATGGCTAGTAAGAGTAAAGAAAATGCTCAGCTAATCAATAAGTTTATAATCCTTCAATAATTCAATAAGCCGTTTTTTCTCAATTGGTTTTACCAAATAAGAAGTACAGCCGCCCTGATAAAAGGCATCGAACACATCTTTAGGAGCTCCTAAAGCAGTGGTCATAATAATTTTAACCTCTTTATTAGGAGCAATATTCATAAGTTTCTCTTTTTCACGAATGATCTTCAGAGCATCTCGGCCATCCATTTCAGGCATCATTATATCGAGACAGATAAGATCATATGGATCTCCCTGCTCAAGAGAATGAGAAAAGGCAGTAATTGCTTCAATACCATTTACTGCAATATCACAACTGCCATATGGAGTTAAAATTTTCTGAAGTACTAAACGACTAATAAAATCGTCTTCAACAATTAAGATTTTCATTTTATTTCCAGTTCTATTTAAATGCCAGAATAAATTTAAATTATGAAAGTGATTGAGGAATATTCATTTTCTGCTGCTTATCATCATTTTCCAGTTCAATCTTAAAATGAAAGGTTGTACCTAATCCCGATTTGCTTTCAAACCATATCTCACCGCCCATCATCTCTACGATCTGTTTTGAAATAGTAAGCCCTATTCCTGTTCCTCCATACTTTTTTGTTGTTGAACTGTCGGCCTGAGTAAATCCCTCAAAGACAATTCTTTGTTTTTCTTCAGCGATTCCTATTCCAGTATCCTTAACAATGAAATGCAGAGGAATCTTTTTCTTTTTTCTTCCAGTTTCAGAAATGTTCACTTTATCAAGTTTTACAGATAAAGTAATTTTACCTTTTTCAGTAAATTTCACAGCATTTCCAATTAGGTTAACAAGAACCTGTTTAATTCTTTGCGAGTCTCCAAGTAATTCCGATGGGATATCTGGCTCAACATCACAGATAAGTTCAATGTTTTTGTTTTGTATCTCGGGCAGAAATATCCTGAAGACCTCTTCTATGATCATGTATAGATTAAGCACAGTGTTTTCAAGTTTAAGCTTGCCAGCTTCATATTTAGAATAATCAAGGACACTATTCAACATATTTAGCAGACTAAATGCCGATTTTCTAAGGAGGTCGAGATAGTTTTTCTGTTCTGGGCTAAGATTAGTATCTAGAAGTATCTCGGTCAATCCGATGATACCATTCATAGGAGTTCTTATCTCATGGCTCATATTTGACAAGAATGTACTTTTAGCTTTGCTTGACTGTTCGGCTTTATTTTTTGCTTCTTTTATTTCGTTCTCCATCCGCTTTCTTTCGGTTATGTCATAGCAAAGGCCAATAAAGCCAGTGAACCTTTTATTAATATCATAAAGGGGAGAGCCAAAGCAAACTAGCCATCTATATTCATTTTTACTATTAGATAATCTAATTTCGTACTCAAATGCTCTTTTTGCATCGAAATCTTTCCTATAATTTTTATAGAAAGTACCCTTTTCATTTTCAAGCAGATAGTCCATCCAGCCAAATTCAATTTCGTCCTCTATTGCCCTGCCAGTAAAGTCAAGCCATGTACGGTTAAAATAATTAAATCTACCATCTTTGCCGCTTCTCCATATTAAAGCCGGGAATTCTTCGAAGAGGCTCAGATAATAATTTCTAGAGGCAATAATGGAGGATTCAACTTTTCGTCTACTACTTATATCGCGGAAAGTCAATACAGATCCAACTATTCTTTCTCTTTGATCTTTAATCTCGACGTAATTATCTTCAATGGGAATAGGAGGCTGGACAGAGACAAGAATTTTATTATCAATTAGAGCATCCATAGTTGTTTTGTTTCCTTCGGCAAGACAATAGATAAGGTATTCATCGCTCATTTCGATCTCTGTCCTATAGACCTCAGATAAAGGTCTACCTATTGCTTTACTAATGGGAACTGCAGTTAAGACCTCTGCAAGCGGATTCATGAATTTTATTTTATTATTGGCATCAACAGCAATGACAGCCTCGCCAATGCTATTTAGAACAGTATTGAGCCACTGTTCACTTTCTCTTAATTTTTTTTGTGTTTCAGCCTTATACAGAGCAATTTCAATTGTACTTCTAAGATCCCTGATTTCGAATGGTTTTAATATATAGCCAAAAGGTTCTGCGGTTTTAGCTCTTTGAATAGTTTTTTCATCAGTATAGGCAGTTAGAAAAATGACTGGAATAGCATATTTATCTTTTATTTGCTGTGCAGTTTCAATTCCATCTAACTTGCCTTCAAGCATTATATCCATAAGAATAAGATCAGGGAAATGCACTGCAGCAACTTCAATTGCCTTTTCACCTGATGAAACAGCAGCAATGACATTGTAACCAAGACTAGTCAATCTTCTCTTTATATCGATAGCTACAATTTTTTCATCTTCAACGACAAGAATATTTATTGTTTCCAAAACTCACCTTGGTTAACTAAATACATTTTGAAAAAGTATAAAGATTTATTCATTACATTCATTCAATACAGTGCCTGCAATTTTATCGAGTGGAAGTACCTTATCTACCCCACCGAGTTTTATTGCTTCATTGGGCATACCAAATACGACACAGCTTTTTTCATCTTGCGCAAGAGTCTTTGCTCCTGCATTTTTCATTTCAAGCATACCCTTTGCACCGTCATCACCCATTCCAGTCATAATTACTCCAACTGCATTTTTCCCGGCATACCTGGCAGCTGAGCGGAAGAGGACATCGACAGATGGTCTGTGTCTAGAGACCAAAGGGCCGTCCTTAATTTCGACAAAATATCTTGCTCCGCTTCTTTTTAGAAGCATATGATGATTACCAGGAGCAATAAGAGCGCGGCCCCTGATAACTGAATCCCCTGTCTCTGCTTCTTTTACAGATATTCTGCAAGTTCCATCTAGCCTTTTTGAAAAGGCTGATGTAAATCCTTCTGGCATATGCTGCACAATAACGATTCCTGGAGCATCCAGAGGCATTGATTCGAGGAACAATTTTATTGCCTCAGTCCCACCGGTTGAAGCACCAACTACAATAACTTTTTCAGTAGTCTGGATCATTGCATTAGATGTAGGCTTAGGGATAATAACATCAGCAGTAAGCTTTGGCTGTACCTCAAAGTTCTGAATTCTTAATTTTTGTTTGTTTACACCTGCAGCAGCCTTTACAATATCGCATATATGTATTTTTGATTCTTCAAGAAATTGCCTTGTACCTAATTTAGGTTTTGTAATTATATCAACTGCGCCAAGTTCGAGAGCTTTTAATGCACTAGCAGATCCCTTTTCTGTTAAACTTGAACAAATAACAATAGGAATAGGATGCTGAGTCATTATTTTATGTAAAAATGTCAGTCCATCCATCTTCGGCATTTCTATATCCAGTGTAATAACATCTGGTATTTCTTCATTTATTTTATTTGCTGCAATATATGGATCAGGTGCTGTGGCAAGCACTTCAATTTCCGGGTCGGATCCGAGTAAATCCGACATTGTCTGGCGTACAACTGCAGAATCATCAACTATTAGCACTTTTATTTTTTTCATTAAAAGCAGTTCCTTTAGCTTTTGCCTATCTTTTTCATACTAAAAGATTGACTTTCCAGTTTGATAGGGCCTATTGGTATCAAACAGATTTTTTATAAATGCTAGGAGCGACCTGAACAAGTGGCAGGTCTAGGTTAAAAAGCGTCTCTGAATGGCCGACAAATAAATATCCATCGGGGACAATATTCTGACAAAGTTTTTTTATAAGGTTTTCCTGCATTTGTTTATCGAAATATATAATTACATTTCTGCAGAAAATAATATCCTGCATCTCTCTTACACCAAAGTCATCATCTACAAAATTAATTCGTCTTAAACTTATCTTTTGGCGCAACTCAGGGATTACTCTAACAAGCTGTTTTTCCTTGTCTTTGCTTTTTAGAAAGTATTTCTTTTTTAATGACAATGGGACAGGATCAATCCTGTTTAAGTCATATATTCCAAGGCGTGCTTTTTCCAGGACTTGTGTTGAAATATCAGAGGCTAGAATAGAAAAATCATATCCTGGATATTCCAAAGCAAATTCACTTAATACAACAGCTAAAGTATAGGGTTCCTCCCCAGTAGAACAGCCTGCACTCCATAGCCTAAGGTTTCTTCTTAAGCCTGCCTCATGAGAATTAATCAATGCAGGCAGAGCCTTTTCGACCAGAAAAGAGAACTGATGTGGTTCCCTGAAAAAATCCGTTTTGTTTGTTGTGACGACATCGATCATATGTATAAGTTCGTTTTCGATCCCATCTGAACTAAACACATAGTCGCAATAGGCTCCGAAGGAAGTTAAGTTTAGTTCTTTGAGCCTTTTCCTTAATCGGGCTTCCAACATCACCTTCTTGACAGGAGGCATTTTTATTCCACATTCATTATATATGAACCTGCTGATCTTATCAAATTCAACTTGTGTCATTGGGGCATTAAAGCCGTTGTTAAATTTTATATCCATATTGAACTTAGCTATCTTTTAATTTTTCCAGAAATCAAAAATTAAGATTTTTCTTCTACTTCCTTCGATCCGGTGGTAATACTTTCTATTTCAATTGAAGAAAACACCTTATCAATATCCAGAATAATAATAAACTTCTCTTCCTTTTTACCCATACCTTTGATAAACTCAGTATTAAGTCTTGTCCCAATCTTAGGGGCTGGTTCAATATCATTAGGTTCAAGTTCGAAGACTTCCTGAACAGAGTCAACGAGTGCTCCAAGAATGAATGTTTCTCCATCCATATTTACTTCCATTACAACAATGCAAGTATTAACAGTAATCTCTGTCTTCAGCATTCCGAACTTCAAACGCATATCAATAACAGGGACGACGCTTCCTCTAAGATTAATAACCCCGCACATAAAGTCAGGTGTCTGAGGTACTTTTGTTATCTTTATATAGTCAAGTATTTCTCTTACCTGAACTACATCTACCCCAAAGACCTCTTCATTCAACTTAAATGTCAAATATTGTCTTGTTTCAGTTATAGCTGCTGTAGCCATGTTTTTCTCCTCTGTACTTAATAATCAATTTGTTATTTTCATCCTTGGTAACAATTCTATTTAGGTTTTTGCACATTTAGGAAATAATGTACTTGCTGTTTTATAGATTAATAATGCATTAACCTCCCCATAAACCTATGCAACTAATTGTTTTTCACGAATCTCTTCTTCAGCCACAATTTTCTGTATATCAAGTATAAGTGCAACTGTACCGTCGCCAAGAATTGTAGCGCCGGATACACCCTCAACGTGTTTAAATACTCTTCCAAGGTTTTTCAGAACCGTCTGGTGGCTTCCAATTACTCTATCGACAGCAAAACCGACTTTCATTTTGTTAATAGTTGTTATAACCACCTGTTCAATAGCAGGGATATTGTCCTTTATATTATAATTGTCTCTAAGGCGGATATATGGAATGATTTCACCCCGGATCTTGACAATATTTCTTCCATGTGAGTTTGCAACAGACTCTGATGTAAGCTCTATACATTCTTCTACAGCTGAGAGAGGCAGGATGAAGAATTCTTCTGAGATTTGTACAAGCAGCCCATCAATTATTGCAAGAGTAAGAGGGAGCTTCAATGTTATTGTTGTACCAATTCCCTGTTTACTTTCAATTTCAATGGATCCCCTAAGGTTGTCAATAGCCTGCTTTACGACATCCATACCAACACCGCGTCCAGAAACATTGGTAACTTGTTTTGCAGTTGAGAAGCCAGGCATAAAGATCAATGAATATATTTCTGAATCCTTAAGATCTACCCCTGCACTAATAAGACCTTTACTAATAGCCTTTTCCTGAATCAAATCTTTATTTAATCCAGCACCGTCATCAATTATCTTTATCAGTACATTCCCGCCGGATTGAGAAGCAGAAAGAGTAATCTTACCAATTTCTGATTTACCTAAAGACTTTCTAACTGCGGGAGTTTCAACGCCATGATCTATACTGTTTCTTATTATATGGACTAGTGGATCATTGAGTTTTTCAATGACTGTTTTATCTAGTTCTGTTTCAGCACCTTCAGTAATAAGGTCAACTTCTTTTCCAAGTTCCTGTGACAGATCCCTGACAAGCCTCTTAAATTTGCTAAAAGTTGTTCCTATTGGAAGCATTCTGATATTTAAGGCATTATCTCTTAGTTCCCATGTTAGCCTTTCAACTTCCTCGGCAATCAGTGAAAGTTCCGGCTGATTGCTTTTATTTGCTGTTTGTGTAAGTCTGGCTTGAACAGTTACTAATTCACCTACTAGGTTAACCAGGTTATCCAGCTTTTCAGAGCTAACCCTAATACTAGAAACAGTTTCGGGCTCTCCATGCTTTTCTTCCTTTTCTCTAGTCTTTTTCATTTTAGAAGGGAGAATATCGGTCTTTGGAGTTGATTTAAATGTTTCAATTGCAAGCTGAAGTGTAAGGCTATTTCCTCCCGAATAAGTATTTTTCAAATAATCCCACATACCATCAATATCACTTCTGTTTTTAAGGTCAACTGGATTTATCAGTAGTTCACAGCTATCTTCAACAAAAATAAAAACGTCTTTAATTGAATCCTGACCTTTATCTGTAAGGAGTAGAATCTCCCAATATGAATAGCATTCCTCTGGATTAATTTGTTCAAGTAAAGGAATTTCTTCAGAATGAAACAATACAAAGGATTGGCCAAGTTGCCTTAACTCTTCAATAAGCAGAAGTGGATTTGTCCCAGAAAGGAACGTATTACGAGCCGGGCGAAATAAAATATAATAGGCTGTTTCAGGTAAGGACCTATCAGATGGTTGTCTTCTGTCCATATCTGCTGCAGATGCTAAGGGCTTTACATCTTCTGCAGGAGATTCATTCAGCATTTTATAATTCAGGACTATATTTCTGAATTTAACTACAAGATCCTGAACAATGCTATCATTTACATATTTTTCCCCTTCTGATTCCTGCAGCATAGCACTAATTTGATCCCTTGCCTGGAGTGTAAGATCTATTATCTCTTTAGTAACAGGGATCTGTCCATTTCTGACATAATCAAAAATAGTCTCAATATCATGAGTAAAAATTGTTATTTCATCAAAGCCAAACATACCGCTGGAACCTTTTATAGTATGCAAAGCACGGAATATCCTAGCAATAAGGTCAGAATCTTCTGGATTTTCCTCAAGTTCGAGTAAACCAGACTCTAAAGAAGTAAGCAATTCAGATGCTTCTTCAATGAATGCTTTTTTATGGTCGTCTAACATCCTAACACCTTTTTTGTCACTGCAAGTAATTGTTCTGGTTTAAAAGGCTTCACAATCCAGCCGGTAGCTCCAGCTGCTTTGCCTTCCATTTTCTTTCCATCCTGGGATTCAGTAGTAAGCATAATAATTGGTACAAATTTATGCGAAGTACTACTTCTAACTGCCCTAATAAGACTGATCCCGTCAAGATTAGGCATATTAAGGTCTGTAATGATCATATTCACAGTATTAAAGGCTAATTTATCCAAGGCATCTTTGCCATCTGAAGCTTCAATTACTTCATAGCCGGCCTCGCGGAGTGTAAAGCTCACCATTTGGCGAACACTGGCTGAATCATC
>JAUZPB010000289.1 GCA_030706145.1 Bacteroidota bacterium | reverse complement strand
CCGTCATGTGAATACCCTTTAGGCAGCGGGATTGAACATATTTTCGCTGGTGGATTGTGGGTAGGCGGGTATTTAAGCCGGGATGCTAATGGAAATGGAAGGACTGGTCCATATGTTACAACAGGAGCAGTTGATAAATCCTCTGTTTCTTCAAGAGGTGGCGGATTTGAATATACAAATCTACCAGGCAGCTCCATTGTTGAGAGATCAAACCTGCTTACTTCCCAAAAATTTAATCCTATAGCTGTATCTCATCAGGATTTCGTGATGGATTTTGTAGATACAAATCGTGTTTTGATTGGATCTAACAATGAACCAATCCCTGATCATACTCCACTTGGTCTTGCAATTCACCAGGAATCGTATGCATGGAACTATTCTTTTGCAAATTTTTTCGTAATAATGAACTACTGGATTAAGAATGTATCTAATAAATATATAGATAGTGTTTTAGTTGGTTTGTGGACTGACACAGTAATTAGAAATACAATTATTTCACCTCCCGGTACAAGCAACTTTTTTACTCATGGCGGTAATGGATATGACGATTCGCTGAAAATTGGTTATGAATTTGATTCCAATGGGGATGTTGGTTTTACAGATAGTTATGTAGGTATACAGTATCTGGGAGCAACTCCGGCAAAGAGCAGTGCAAATTTTGTAAGTTGGACGCACTCGAATACTTCGGATCCATTATTCTTTACTCCAATGGATGATATGCAGAGATATGAGAAAATGCTCGGTTATTTTGCCGATGGAATTAGGTTCAACCAGGGAACAAATGGTGTTAATTTATCAACTCTACAGGTTCCAAGTAACCGCTCTATTTTAGTAAGTGCAGGTCCATTTTCACATATAGCGCCAGGAGATTCAATAAATGTTGTTTTTGCAATAGTATGTGCAAAGAAATACGGATCCGACCCTGCTTCCTATGATACAAGAGAACAAAAAAGAAATCTTTTTACAAATGCAGGATGGGCCCTCAGAGCATATAATGGTGAAGATAAGAATGGCAATGGTGTGCTAGATCCGGGAGAAGATCTAGATGGAGATGGAAAGATAAAAAGATTCATTCTGCCTGCGCCACCAGCTTCTCCGATTGTAAAAGTTGTACCCGAGGACAGAAAAGCAACTATTTACTGGGATAAAAGGGCCGAGTCATCAGTAGACCCAATTTCTTCGAAAAAGGATTTTGAAGGTTACAGAATTTATAGAACAAATGCAGGATATGATCTTACATCCTCACAGGACGTTTTAGGTTCAGTTGTGCTTGTAGCTGAGTTCGATAGTCTTAAAGATCAGATTGGGTACAATACTGGGTTTTCAAAGGTAAGACTTAATGAACCAGTTACTTTTCCTGGTGATACAAATAAATACTATTATAAATTTGAAATTGACAACCTGTTAAATGGCTGGCAATATACCTATTCAGTTACATCTTTTGACAAAGGGGATCCGGAAAACAATCTTGAAAGTTTGGAATCGAGTGTACTAGCATCTTCAAAAAGAATTATTCCCGGTACACCAGCAACATCTGAAAAGAATGCTCAGATTGGTGTATATCCAAATCCATATTATGGAAATGCTTACTGGGATGGCTCATCTGAAAGATTAAGAAAAATATACTTTTATAATTTACCTGCTAAATGCGAGATAACTATATATACACTAGCAGGTGATATTGTTAAAAAGATGCAGCACGATTCAAACAGTAATGGATCTGACCTAAGGTGGTTTGAGACCTACGCAAAAGATGGCAAGCAGATCATGTCAGGCGGTGAGCATGCATGGGATATTATTAGTGATAATGATCAGGCAATAGCAAGCGGATTATATTTGTTTTCTGTAAAGGATTCTGAGACTGGCGATATAAAGACCGGGAAATTCCTGATAGTTAAATAGGATCTGAACTGTAAATGGAGGCTTACTATAATAGTAAATTCTATAGGTAAGTTGAACAATTTGTTTAGTTAATAAAATAATATGAGGCTCATTATGAAAATAAGATATTTACTGCTATTCTTGCTGTTAGTAAGTGCTTCTACTTTTGCGCAGAAAGTATATCCTTTAGTATCAATAAGGGATATTCAATACCGGCCAGATGATTCACTTAAAGCAGGCAAACAGTCTTCACCACTGTCAATCAGACCTGATACAGTGAGGATACGCGCAATTGCTATGCACAGTACATTAAAAAACCCTAATGATCCTACGTCACAGCCATTGATATTTCCATCTGTTACAACGCATTTCACACTCTTTGTACAGGATTCCAGCAAGGAATGGGGTGGAATAATGGTTTATCAAGCCGAGAGTAATGATGGTACAATGCTAAATACAGCAGATTCTGCACAATATATCGAATTTACAGGGTATCCATCTGAGTATAATACAACCACAGAATTCATGTTAATTACCAAGCCTACTCCAGTTCCAATAAATACAATTGGGCAGGCACCAAAAAGACCTGCTGCAATAGATTTGAAAATATCGGATTTCCAGGATAATGGCGCCATGAATCCGCTTGCAGAGAAATACGAAGAGATGTATGTACAATTTCGTAATGTAACTGTCATTGAGAGAAATACAGCAGACGGCTCTTTTAAGATAAGTGATGAAAAAGGCAATACAATTAATATGTATGCGCAGTCGGGCTATAATGCAATAGGTAAATATAAATTCAGTGATTATTCAGGTTATGTTTTACCACAAAATGGTGCAAAATTAGATTATATAAGAGGTATGATTTCAGAAAGGTGGAGCGGTACACTTACGGGGTATTTTATTACTCCATTATATCCGGATGATATTAAAATAGCTTCTCAGCCGCCAACAATTTCTACACTCAAGAGAAATACAGATCTGGTCAGTCCAAGTCAGAATGTTGATATTAATGCCACAATTGTTCCTCAAACTGGCGGATCGATTAGTGAGGCAAAGGTTTACTATAGAGTAAATGGCGGTACTTACAGCAGTGTTACAATGTCAAAGGCTTCAGATACAACTGTCTTTAAGGGTACAATTCCTGGAGTAGCAAAGGACTCTGCACTGGTTGACTATTTTGTATGGGCAAAAGATAATGTTAATCAAACATCAATATTTCCCTCAGATACAGCAAAAGGTAATTACCTTTATATGGTATTAAACAGACCTTTGACAATAAAAGATGTTCAATATAGTCCT
>JAUZPB010000288.1 GCA_030706145.1 Bacteroidota bacterium | reverse complement strand
TTTTTCATCCACTTCTTTAGGTCTGATCTTAAGCAAAGACTCTCCTAAATTCTTATACAAAGGAATCTTACGCGCCTGTTTACTCTTTGTAGTAAATTCCTCATGATTCTCAATTGAAATGAACTTCAGATGAAAGTCTATTGATTTCCACCGTAGAAATCTAATCTCACTTAATCTCATGCCAGTAAAGAAGGCAAATTCATAGAGAATTTTCATCTGCAAGTCTTTTTCTGCATCAATAATTAGTTTTAATTCCTCTGAACTCGGGAAAATGGGAGGATTTTTTACTGGTTTCAATTTCTTTATCCTGCTAAAAGGGTTCTCCTTTAGCCTGTTAAGTTCAATAGCTTTTGAAAAAGCCGCCTGAAGGGCTCTCAAATATCCGTTTACTACCCTTTCCCCTACTGGTTCGGCAAGCTTCAGCGCAATAAACTTATGAATTTCTGCTGTTGAGATCTCATCTAAGGGCATATCCTTGGTTATTACTTTGTCAAACTGCTTAAAGGCAATCCTGATATTCTCTAAGTAACTGGGCCTTACAATGTTCTTTACAATTTCAATATACTCCTGTTTATAATCATTATAGGATATCCTCTTTAGCTTCTGCTTTTGGGACTCTTCAATGGAAAAATTATTCAGGAATTTAAGTGCTTCACTTTTCTTTTCACATTTGGTTGAAACGCTTTTTGACTTCCCATACATGTCAGTATAGAATAGATGATAAATTTTGTTTCTTTTGGTTAAATACATGCCTTTCCTCCTTGCACTAGATTTTTGTGCAGTTTTTTGTATAGTTTTTGTATAGTGATTTGTATAGTAGCTTTGCACTACTTTACCCAAAAGAGGAAAGTCCGATAAGTCTAAAAATGATAAGTTGAACAGACTTATTTCACGATTTTTTTTGGAAGTCTACTGAATTCCTCGTATATTTGCATGCATTTCAGCCTTTATTGTTAGGCTTTTTACGAAATATATGGAATTCTTTTAATGAATTTCGTATATTTACAATCTTAGTTCTTCAACTTTGTTAGTCAACTCATGCGAGAATGGCGGAATTTGGTAGACGCGCTAGACTTAGGATCTAGTACCTAACCGGTGTCGGGGTTCGAGTCCCCGTTCTCGCACTAAATTATTTTTCTTTATAACCCTTTAACTATCGAGGATAGATTTGGAAACAAAAATTAATGTTGTTTCTCCAAGTGAACATGAATTGGAAGTAACCCTTGGATATGAAGAAATAAAAGCAGATATAGAAAAAGCATATCAAACTGAAAGAAAAAAAATAGAACTTCCTGGATTCAGAAAAGGCAAAGTCCCGGTATCAATGATGAAAAAAATGTTCGGCGATGCTATTGAAAATCAGGCAAGTGAAAAAATAGCCGGCGATAAGTTCTATGACATTGTTGAAGAACAGGAACTAAAACCAATTAGCACACCTCGTATCGTCGACTTAAACTACGAAAAAGATACAAAACTTTACTTCAAAATCCGTTATGAAGTTAAACCTGCACTTGAACTTAAAGATTATACTGGACAGGAAATTCAGAAAGTAATCTTTACTGTTGATGACGAACAGGTAAACAGCGAAATCGATTATCTCAGACGTACAAATAGCACTCTTCAGGATTCTGATAAAGTCGAAGATAAAGATGCAATTATTTCAGTTGACCTTCAGAAACTTGATTCTGAAGATAAACCTATTGAAGGTCTAAAGAGCAAAGACCTCAAAATTGACCTCACACAGCCTGGCATTAATCCTCAGATAGTTGAAAACTCTGTAGGTAAGAACGTTGGCGATACTTTTACATTCCAATTCCAGGATGAAAGAGAAGTAGAAGAAGATGGTGTTAAAAAGGTTGTCCCTGAAGAAATTAAATATGAAGCTGTGATCAATTCAGTTCAAAAGATCGTTTTGCCTGAATTTGACGAAGCTTTTGTTAAAAAGATTACACGCGACAAATTCTCTACTCCTGAAGAATGGAGAGAGAATATGAAAAATAGCCTTCAGAAATATTATGATTCTCAGACTGAAAGCATGCTTCAGAATAAATTAAGAGAAGTTGTTGTAAAAAATAACGACTTTGAGGCACCTCATGGTTATGTACATAACCTTCTGGACAGAATGGTCAGATATGAAGAAGAACAGTCTAAAAAAGACAATAAAAGAAAATTTGATCCAAATGAAGCTCATAACAGGCTTCATGGGACCGCAGAATGGACAGCAAAGTGGCAGATTATAATGGAAAATCTGGCCGAGAAGGAAAACCTCTCAGTTTCTGATGATGACTTAAAAGAAATGGCTGAAAAAGAAGCTGCTGAAACAGGTATTTCCGTAGATAAATTATTGAAGTATTATCAGGATTCCAATAGATCAGTTTCGCTTTTGGAGGATAAAGTTATTGATTTTCTGAAAAAGAATAACAATATTAAAGAAGTAAACGCTAAAGACTTAAAAAATTCTCCAGAATCAACCACAGATCAAGAGGGATAATGAAAACTGAAATTTATAATCAACTTGTCCCCTACGTTATTGAACAAACCGGTCGCGGTGAACGTGGGATGGATATTTTTTCAAGACTGCTTAGGGAAAGGATCATCTTTATTGGTACTCCAATTGATGACCATATAGCTAGTCTTGTCGTTGCTCAGCTTTTGTTTCTTGAAGCTGAGGATCCGGAAAAGGATGTTAATCTTTATATAAATTCTCCTGGCGGCAGCGTTTCAGCTGGATTGGCAATATATGACACAATGAAATACATCAAACCTGATGTTGCTACTATTTGTGTCGGTATGGCTGCTAGTATGGGTGCTGTTCTTCTTACTGGCGGAGCAGCTGGAAAACGCTCTTCTTTACCGAATTCCAGAATCATGATACATCAACCATGGGTAGGTGGGCTGCAGGGTCAAACTACAGATATCGAAATTCACGCCAGAGAAATGGTTAAAACCAGAAATCTGCTCTATGCAATTCTTTCCGAGCATACTGGCAAGAGTATTGAACAGATTACTAAAGACTGCGATAGAGACTATTATCTATCGGCCGATGAAGCCAAAGATTATAAATTAATTGATACTGTTCTTGAGAGACGGTTTCCATTAAACGGTTCTAAAGAAAAGTAAAACAAAATAAATACTATTTTATTTTTACAAGGGATTGCTTATTAAGTAATCCCTTTTTTATTTTGT
>JAUZPB010000287.1 GCA_030706145.1 Bacteroidota bacterium | reverse complement strand
ATTTCATTCCTTCTTCAACAGCTTTTTCTGCACTTACCATCGAATGATCTGCTTCCTTGGCTTCATTTTGAATAGCTTTGATTGTATCTGCTATTTCTTTTGTAGCCTTAGTTGTCCTTTCGGCAAGTTTTCTCACCTCATCTGCAACAACTGCAAATCCACGTCCCTGCTCACCAGCCCTTGCTGCCTCGATTGCAGCGTTCAGTGCAAGAAGATTTGTCTGGTCTGCAATGTCATCTATTACCTGAGTTATCTCACCAATCTGGTCTGATTTTTTTGCAAGTGAAGTTATCTTATTTCCAGTCTGGCGTGTAGCTTCAACAATATTCTGCATTCCTTTCTTAGTATCTTCAACTTTCCTTGCACCTTCTTTAGCATTTTCGCTAGCCTGGCGCGAATTCTCAGAAGCTCTCGATGCGTTTTGTGTGCTTTCAAGAATTGTTTTTGTCATCTCTTCTACAGCTCCGGCTACTTCTGTGGTCTGCTGCGATTGCTCCTGCGCTCCTGAGGCCATTTCCTCTGAGCTTGAAGATATTTCGTTTGCAGCACTGGCAGTAGCCTGAATTGCTTCATTTACATCAGAGAGCGCTCTATCCATTACATCTGCAAATTGATTTAAGCTATCTTTTATTCCTTTATAATCGCCCTTGTAATCGCCTTTCATTCTTACTGTCAGATCTCCCGTAGCCATTAAGTTCAATACCTCGCCGCTTTCCTTGATAGGATAAACTATAGCATTAAGAGTATTATTTACACCTTCGATAATACGTTTATACCCACCCTTGAACTGTTCGGCATTTCCTCTTACGCTAAGGTCGCCCTCGACGGCTGCTTTTGTAAGCCCATCCATCTCGTCAATTAATTTGCTCAAAGTTTCCGGAATTGCATTTAGTGCTGGCGAAAGAACATCCTCTTCTCCATTCTTTTCAACATGGACTAATACATCACCTTGCGAGATCTTGTACATCTGTTTTGAAAATTCTTCTAGCTGTATTGCAAATTTATTTAGCTGATCACTCATAAGCCCAATCTCATCATCCGATCTTATTTCAACTCTGTGATGTACATGACCTTTTGCAAGCTCAGTTACAAGTCCTGTTAATCTTTTAATTGGGACAGTTATTTTTATTGAAATATAATAGATAATAAAAGCCAGTATAAGCAGAAAAACTATTTCAATAATTACAAGTGTATTTCTCAGGCTATAAACACCTGCCAGTATTTCTTTATTTGGAACAGTAACAATTACTCCCCAACCGGCTTTTGCTACAGGAGCATAAAACAGTGTTACATCTTCCTTACTTACAGGATCATATGTACTTACAAAACCCGATTCATGTTTTTTTAAGTTTTCTGCTGTTTGGCGAAGTCCATCATATTTTAATTCATCTGCTACATTAAAAATATTTTTCTTACCCGAGTACTCCTGGTTTTTAGCAGCCATATAAATGCCATCGGCACTTACAAGTTCAACATAACCAGATTCAAGTACTTTTAATTTAGAAATATATTTATTCAGGTAGTCGATTGAGATATCCACACCTGTTACACCCTTAAACTGTCCGCCGTCTCGCAAGATAGGATACACAATTGATATCATCAGAACGCCATCGTACAGATAAGGCTCAAGTATAGCTTCCTTGCATGTTTTCTTTGGTATCTGATAATACTCGCCGGTCTCATAAGATTTATCTGTAGATCTTTTTAATTCTACGCTTCCTTTCAGTTTATTCCAGTAAGTTGAATACCTGCCGCTTTCATTACCAGGATATTCACTATTATTTATAAACTTTGAATCATTCCCATCCAAAGCATTTGGTTCAAATACTGTAAAGACTCCGGCAAACTGATCGTTATCTAAAAAATATGATTTTGTCATCATACTTAATTCATGTCTATCCTTACTTGAATAAACAGTAACGACCCTGTTGAACGCTCTTAGACCATTGTCATAACTTTGAATATCAGAATTTATCTCAGTCGCAATTTTATTAGCCGTTTCCTGTGTATATTGATAAGCAATCTTCTTCTGTTCAGAATTAACAATCGATAATATGACCAAAGATAAAATGACAAATAAAACAAAAAGTCCACCCAGTATATAGAAAAGCATTTTACTTTTTATAGTATTAAGTTTCATTGCGGGCCTCCCCAATATTAATTTTTTATAAGCTGACCTTTAATACTAAATATGCTTTGCTGAGGTATGGATTCATAATAAAGGATGTACTGACAGGCAAACTAAAATCCTTTGTTATTGTAATAGTTTTTGTGGCTGTTATACCAGCATTAACAATACCAAGCTTGCTGTCTTCAATTCCATAGAGAGAAGCCTTATTGCTTCCTTTTGCTGCTCCTACAAAGAGGTTTAAGTTTGTCTCTTCAATCTTTACTGGATAACCTATCTCAAAGTATATAGGCTTATCCGGATCATTATGAATTGCATAATCAATCGTTAGAGAAATAGGAAATGATTCACCTCCTGTATATGTAAGGCCTACATTAACCCAGTGAGCTCCTTTACTTTCTCCACTATCTACTCCCTTGTAGTCTGAATATCTCATATGTTCATATGGATAAAAGAAGTCTACAACACCAGGAGAAAATGTTCCAACTGAAGTTGGAATTGAATATTTTGCAGACAGGTCAATCTCTGAAAATGGAACTGACTTTCCATCGTGTTCTTCCTGAGCTATTAGGGCATAAGATCCCCATCCGCTAAGTTCGAAATTGAATGCACTTAATGAAATGTAGGGCTGAATTGCAGGTGAATTTCCAAAATCAATTGCTCTCCAGTTATAACTGCTTACCAGGTCAACACCCGAACCAAGGTGCAATCCCCCTTTCTTCTCCTTTTGCTCTTCCTGCTGTTCCTGAGAAAATAGGTTTGAACAAAAAAATAGTGATACAATAAATAATGTCCAAAAGAATTTAGTATTTGCTTTTTTAAAGAGCAGATTCATCTTTCCCCCAATTTACAGTTATTAATAGAGTTTGATTATTTGATTAATAGAATAGAGAACACCTGGTTATATTGCGTACACTTTTCATTTATGTGTAGCGTTTTAGAACCAGTTTTAGAAATGATAAATTTGTTTTAAGATATAATCGTAGGATAGTAAGTGAAGTTTAGGCATTCTTTATTTTTTGAAGCTTAGTTTTTTTTTATTTTTTATATTTCCATAGT
>JAUZPB010000286.1 GCA_030706145.1 Bacteroidota bacterium | reverse complement strand
CCCCCGTTTCCATGTAGAAGTACTAAATATGCTCTCGGACAGGCTTTCTGTAAAGCTTTATCATCTGAACCCTTGCAAGGAATACTGGGGCCGCTCCGACCGCAAAAGCGATGGCGGCAGCCTTATAGCCTCAATGGGAAAGCTAGGCAGGGATTTCTTCGAAATACTTCTTGATAACAACATATATTCAAACCAGGATAATGAGTTCTTTACAGATATAGAAAGAAAGAATATACTTACAAATATACAGGCCGATATACTTGAACTAACTGATCCATCTTTATCAGAAGAAAAGTATGCAGCAGTTGAAGATGACAACTCACTTGTAATAAACTCATGCCATAGTCCCGTTCGCGAAGTAGAAGTTCTCTTTGATAGCCTTCTTGATATGTTCGATCAAGACAGCACACTAAGGCCTGAAGACATAGTGGTAATGGCGCCCGACATAGAAGTTTATGCACCTTATATTCACGCCGTATTCGGCACGGCTGCTGCAGAGATCAAGATCCCCTATAGTATAGCCGACAGAAGTATAAGACGCGAAAGCAGAATAATTGACACGTTCCTTAAAATAATTGAAATGCATAAGGGAAGGTTAAGCACAGTCGATGTGCTATCAGTCCTTGAAGTGCCTGCTGTAATGAGCAAGTTCGGCATTAGTGAAAATGAGCTCGAGAGCATACAGCACTGGATAAGGGATACCCAGATAAGATGGGGAAAAGATTCACAGGAAAGGGCTGAACTTGGATTACCTGAATATGAAGAAAATACATGGGAAGCAGGCTTCAGAAGGCTTTTCCTTGGTTATGCATTACCCGGCAGCGGAGAGAATATGTTTGAGGGTATTCTCCCATATGATAACATCGAGGGAATTGAGGCCGTAACTCTTGGTAAATTCTATGAGTTCATGCGCCAGCTCTGCACAGCAATAGACATATTAAAAAAGAGTTTTACACTAAAAGGCTGGACAGATGAACTGACAAAAATGACCGGTACCTTCTTTTTGCCAGTTAATACTCAGATGCCTGAGTTAAACAAGCTCATAACTGTAATTACAGAGCTGGAAAAACAGCAGGAGCTGTCAGGATATAGCAAAGAATTCGACATCCCGCTTGTTAGCTACTACCTTAAGGGCCGACTTGAAATGGAAAGCAGCGGACAGGGATTCTTAAAAGGAGGCATTACATTTTGCTCACTACTTCCTATGCGGAGCATACCTTTTAGTATAATATGCCTTATAGGAATGGATCACAACAGTTTCCCAAGAGAGTCAAAGTCACTTGGATTTGATCTTATGAGAAAAAATCCCGAAATAGGTGACCGCTCAAGGCGAAATGACGATCGCTACCTTTTCCTTGAATCTTTAATTTCAGCAAGAGAAAAATTATATATTAGTTTTGTAGGGCAGAGCATCAGAGATAACAGCACTATTCCCCCATCTGTACTTGTAAGCGAGCTCATAGATTATACGCAGAATTATTTCTCATTTCCCGATGGCAAACATGCATTTGATTTTCTTGTAACAAAACACAAACTTCAGGCATTTAATCCTGAATATTTCACAAAAGAAAACAAACTCTTCAGCTATTCTGATAATTACCGTTTGACTGCCGAACGCTATATTGCTCCGCGCATTAAACATCAGCCGCTTGGAATGACAGACGTAAAACTACAAATGCCAGAGATATCAGGAATAGACATAAATGACCTTATCAGTTTCTTTAGTAATCCGGCAAAATATTTTCTCAGATCGAGACTAGGCATTTACCTGCAGGATATTGACGACACCTTTGAGACTTCAGAGACATTCGAACTTGGTCCCCTTGACTCTACGATAATTGGCGGAGAAATAGCAGAAAAAATAATTATGCACAGGTCCAATAGTAAAGAGAACTTTGATGCAGATGACTTAATGGACAGATTTTACCAGCTTCAGAAAGCCTCTGGCCGGCTGCCTCATGGCAATTCGGGAAAGGTTTCATTCAGGGAAGTATTCAACAATGCAGCCGGATTTGCCGAGACTGTTCTTGGACAGATAATATCAAATGAGCCTGCATCAAGAGCAATAGACATAAACATTAATGGAACAAGAATTTATGGTTACATTCAGCCGGTTTATGACAATGTATTTGTTAGCTTCAGGTTTGCAAAGTTAAAAGCAAAGGATAGACTTAAGTTCTGGATTAACTATCTTGCCCTTAATGCCTCTTCAGATGAACCGGTCGATGCAAAGCTTATTGCAAAAAGTGATAAGAAAATATGCGAAGTGTGGAGGGTGGAGAAGGACAGGGGGACATGGGGACAGGGAGACTTGGGGATAGGGGGACTTGGGGACATGGAGAAGAAGGAGAAAGAGACAAGGGGACTGGGAGAAGGGGGGAAGGAAGAGGACATGGAGAAATGGAGAGATAGATGCAGAGAGATGCTAGGTGAACTGGTAGAGATTTATAAGAAAGGAATAACAAGTGTTATCAAGTTTGCACCAAATACATCGTGGGGTTATTTTGAAGAACTTATAATTAAAGAAAAGGAAAAGTCTCAGGCTATTAAAAGAGCACAGGATGAATGGAGCGGCTTTTTTAGACAAGGCGGCGGAATGATCGCTGGCGACAGAGATGATATAAATTATAATCTGTGCTTTGGTGATTGCGATATATTCGATGAGGAATTTGAGGATATGTCCCTTAGAATATTTGGAAATGTAAATAAATATATGAAGGAATTATAAATTACAGGGCACACCTTATAACTTCACTACTAAGGGATGAATAAATTGTCCACTGTTTTGGCAATAAAAAGGATATGTAAAGGCACTATATAAAGAAGTATGCAGACAAATTATTTTGATCTAACAGGACATAATCTTACCGGCATTAACCTCATCGAGGCAAGTGCAGGTACGGGAAAAACTTATACCATTACAGGACTTTTCCTCAGGCTTTTGCTTGAGAAAGAACTCTCTGTAAGAGATATACTTGTAGTTACATTTACCGAAGCAGCTACAGAAGAACTCAAAGATAGAATTCGAAAAGGTATTTCAGGACTATTAGATGCATTAAAGTATGATGAGGTAAAAGATAATTTTCAGCAGGATTATATTCCCAGGATCAAAGATAGGACTCATGCAATAAAGCTGCTAAAAGAAGCTCTGATAAATTTTGATGAAGCCAATATATTTACCATTCATAGTTTCTGCCGCAGAATGCTCAAT
>JAUZPB010000285.1 GCA_030706145.1 Bacteroidota bacterium | reverse complement strand
TGCAAATACGGTCAAGATTTGCATTTCTTTGACGCAATTGTTCAAGCTCATCATGCTCAATGATCATATGTCCGTTTGCTTCATTATTTTTTATTCCTAATGATTCTAATATCGAGAACAGATCCATGCCTGAACCATACGTTAAATGTTTAAACGTTTCTCCTTGCTTGAATCTTAGTAAAACCGGATCGCCTGAAAAGAAATTGATGAGCTTGGCTTCTGCATAATTGCAGAAACTTTTCCCAATTTCAGGATTGTGAAATTCATAGGCCAGCCGCTCAAACATGCTGTTCCTGTCCTTTATTGTAACAAAGTCATTTGTTATCTTAAGAAGTGTCGACTGGAAAAGTTCACGCTTTTGTAATTCTTCATAATTCATGAAATTTCTTATACCTACACCAATCAGATTTGCAAACTGCATTATGAATTCAAGCTTTTCTTCTCCTATGAATGAACTGTTGTCCCCGGCGATTCCAAAAAGCAGAAAACCTGATATATTACCACTACACCTTAAGGGGACCTGTATTATTTTTTCTATATTATATTCTTTGACTATTCTTCTGTATGAATCAAATTCCGGCTTTTCACTTATGCACTTTAATGCTTCGTGCTGAACTATATCATCAGATCTCAAATTAAGCTCCAATGGAAGCTCATCAATACTATAACGCCCGAACCAGTTATCTGAAGAGTTGAAAAGATCTCTTTTCGACCTCCGCGTAGATGTATCACAAAAAACAAGAAATGCGTGAGTCTGGTTATTTTCAATTATGCAAATGCCTCCTACAGGCGAGTTGTAAAGCTTAAATATCTTGTCGAAAATTGGCCCCATCAGATCTTCCGGTCTCTGTATAGTTGCTATTGCTTCGTTCAGCGACAGTAGTAGTGAAATATTATCTGTTTCCATAAAAAGTCCTATAATTTGGCATAGTGCTTATATTTAAGCCCTGAATTTAAGATAAGTCTTAAATATAAGCAAATAGTTCGTAAATTATTGCCTAAACACTATATATCTATCAAAAACCGTACTGGCATATAAACTGCTTTTCCCGATACAGCAAAATTAACTCAATTTGTAATTTTCTTAACCAAAATGGAGAGAAATTGAAGCCAGAAAACAAGATATGGATCTTTAGTGTTTTTTTTCTGATGATCTGCTTTTGCTGGACTGAGAATACTCAGGCTCAACAGGGAAGTCTATCGTTAAAAGATTGTATAAAGTACGCAGTTGAAAAGAATAATGATATACATTCTGCAAAAATTGAAGAAGTGATTGCAGAGAAAAAGGTTAATGAAGTAATTGGTTCGGGTTTGCCTCAGTTTAATGTTACGGGAAACCTTGTAAATAACCTTAAGCTTCCCGTTCAGCTCCTGCCGGGTGAATTTTTCGGCGGTACTCCGGGCTCATTTATTCCTGCAACATTCGGTACTAAATATAACTTCACTTTTACAGGACAGGTAACTCAGCTCCTGTTCAATGGCTCTTTCTGGGTAGGACTCAGCGCTGCTAAACAATCTAAGAACTATTACAGGCAGAATACTGAAAATATATCGGAACAGACTGTCTATGAGGTTTCTTCTGCATATTATCAGACTCTCGTTATTCAAAAACAGATAAGACTTTTAGAATATAATCTGGTTTCATTGGAAAAGGTGCTTAATGATACTAAACTCAGCTTTGAGAACGGAAGGGCAAAAGAGGTTGACGTTGACCGCCTTAATGTAAACCACAATAACCTGCAGTATCAGCTTAAAAAAGCTAAGGAAGGCTTAAAACAATCTTATAATGCTTTGAAATATAAGATAGGAATGCCTCTGGAGACTCCTATCTCTTTGGCTGACAGCTTATACTTTAGTCAGGACTCTCTATCGTTTGATAAAATAAATACATTCAACTACGAGCTTGATGCTTCTGTTAATTATCAGAATAGAAGTGAATACCGCTTGCTGCAGACCGGACTTGAACTTCAGGAGCTTAACAGGAAAAATGAACTATCCAAATATCTTCCTACTATAAGCGCCTTCGGAAGCTACTCATTTCAGGCTCAAAGAGCACAGGCTGATCTTTTTGATTCAAAGAAGGATTGGTTTAAGTATTATTCGATCGGACTGCAGTTGAGCGTTCCCATCTTTACAGGCGGGCAGACATACTCCAAGGTACAGCAGGCTTCTCTTGAAGTGGATAAAATTAAAGAGAATATCAAGAAAACCGAACAGGGAATTAACCTTCAGATGTCCAATGCTCTTATAAAGTATAATAATGCCGTTGATAACATACAGTCACAAAGCCTTAATGTTTCTCTTGCAAGAAAAGTATACTCAACAACACAACTCGAATATCAGGAAGGCAGAGTCACTGCTTCTGTTTTGATCGACTCCGAGACCAAACTAAGGGAAGCTCAGACGAATTATGTTAATTCGTTATTGGACCTCTATATTGCCCGGCTCGATGTAGAAAAGGCTAAAGGCACATTAACTGCATATATCAATTCACTTTAATCTTAAACAGAAATTAATTAGAGAAAATAGAATGAAAAAGAAAATCGTAATCATTAGTGCGGCACTCGTTGCAATAATCTTTATATCTGCCAAACTGGTTATAAATAAAGCAGAAGTCGACAAAAGAAAACAATCAGGCGATCTGAACTTTCAGACTGTATCTGTAAGTGTTACTAAAGCTTTCAGAAAAGAGCAGGACAGTAAGCTTACTCTTGTTGGTACAACGGCAGCACAAAACGAGGTGCTCCTTCAGTCCCAGGGTAACGGCGAGATAGTTAAAATGAACTTCAATGTCGGCGATTTAGTATCGAAGGGCAGAGTGCTTGCAAAGATAGATGACAGGCTTGCTGTACTTTCACTCGAAAGAGCTAAGCTTGCACTTTCAAGAGCTGAGGATGAATATAATAAGGAAAAGAACCTTTACTCAGGAAAGGCAAGCACAGAAAACCAATTGCGTGATAAGAAAATTGATTATGAAAATGCAAAGATTGCTGTCGAACAGGCAAAGAAGCAATTGGAATTTACAAACCTTACGGCACCACAAAGCGGAGCTATAGTTGAAAAACTTGTTCAGGTTGGCTCTCTTGTTGGTCCGTGTTCATCAATTGCAAGGATTGTTGATGTCTCTCAGCTGAAAATTGTCGTTAGCGTCTCTGAAAAAGATGTTTATAAAATTAAAAACGGGATGATCGTTACAGCTTCATCTTCTGTTTATCC
>JAUZPB010000284.1 GCA_030706145.1 Bacteroidota bacterium | reverse complement strand
TTTAAACTCCTTTCCTTTAAGGGAACATAAACCATGTCCAGTTCCAATCCAGACTGTAGTGCCTTTTTTGTCAAAAGCTATAGCAGGCACCTTAGGATGTGGAATGGGAGATTTTGTTTTATTATAGATAGTCCACTGTTTTCCATCGTATTTTGTAATTCCTTCATTTGTCGTTCCTATCCATTTATTGCCACCTTTATCAATTGCAACTGTGTAGATAAAATTATCAGTGAGTCCTGAATTTTCTTTGTTAAATATTGACCATTTTTTCCCATCATACTTTACAAGTCCTCCGCCAAAAGTACCAGCCCAAAGGGTATTATGCTTATCAAATGCAATTGCAGTAATATCGTTTATTGGCAGAGGTGAATTTCCCGTATTAAATATCTCCCATTTGTTTCCATCGAATCTGCCAATTCCTCCATTGTGAGTCCCTACCCATTTAGCTCCCTTTCTATCAATAGCAATAACTCGTATAAGGTTATCCGGAATTGCCGAATTCTCTGTGTTAAAATTCGTCCATTTGTCATTATGCTTTTTTGATGTCTGATTGCTTAGTGAATCTTTGAACGAAAAAGCATTAGCCACACTGGCAAACTTATTCTCAGAGGAATTGCCCATTTCAGGGACAAACTGTGCATATAGACAGTTACTACTAAGGGGTATTAGCATAAAGACAAAAAAAACAGAGAGAATAATATTCATAGGTTCACTCATTTAATAAAAATACTTTAAAAGGTAATTCAATTTTGCCAGGGTAAGTACCCAAAAGTCTATTGACTTTTACCAAATATTTTTTGATAAACTAAATATTGGAATTTAATTATTAAAAATACGTAAGATTTGATTTAAATCGGACTATTCATTACTTTAATTTAAGCATTGGAACGGTAGGCATAGGCAAATTTGAAACAGTTTATTCTTTTAAAAAGGGAAGCCATTCCCAGGGCGCTAAATAAAAGCGCAGGCCACATTAAATTATTTTGCTAGCATTAAAAGAAGGAAAATGAATAGTTCATATTGCCCCTGGTAAAGATCTACCAAGGATATAAACAGGTTATTTTTGAGACAGTAAAGACAGAAGTAAAAGATCAAGAATAGATGGAATTAGTAAAGTAAAAATGGAGAATATTATAGAAGAATGCTACAATCACATCAAATTTTAATTTTCACTTAGACTCCCATAGGATAATTACTGACATATCCCTTGATTTTATTCATACAATTTAATTAGTTCAAGTGGATATTGCTTCAGAAGAGTTTGTCATCATTACAAAAGGGCACCCCGGAAGAGCATCTTTTTTCCGGGACAGTAAATAAACAAACAAAAAGGAGAAAGCTATGTTTAGGAAAAGTATTTTCCTTACGATTCTTTTCCTGTTATTACCTATGCTTTTGAGTGCACAGACCACCACAGGCAGAATAAGAGGCAGGATAACAGATCGCCAGAATGGAGAGCCACTTATTGGGGCGAACGTCCAGGTAGTGGGTACTTCATTTGGAGCATCAACAGATGCAAACGGTGAGTATCGAATTAGTAATCTTCCTCCCGCCGTCTACAGTCTAAAAATAACTTATATAGGTTACACTGCAATCACGGTAAACAACATTCGTGTCAGCGCTGACCTAACCTCAGATCAAAATGCAAGCCTTCCTCCAGAGGGAGTTACAGTAGCAACAGTCGACGTAACGGCCCAAAGACCTCTGGTAAACAAAAGTAACACAAATGCAGTGCGAATTACAACCAGTGAAGATATACAAGATCTTCCTGTCCGCGGTCTAAACAATATTATAGGTTTGACCGCAGGAGTAACATTAAAAGATAACACAGTATTTATTCGTGGAGGCAGACTTGATGAAGTTGGATACTATCTTGAAGGCGTTTCAATAACTAATCCTGTTACAGGAGGACGTGCTGTTACAATTAACCAAGATGCAGTTGAAGAAATCCAGGTACAGGCAGGTGGTTATACAGCTGAATTCGGTGGAGCCAATGCTGGTATTATTCGTTCACAGTTAAAGACTGGCCCAAAAGATCTAAAGGCGACTCTAGAATACATAACAGATAATATTGGGTTCAAAAGCCAGAATAATATTTTCGACAGCAAAAAAAGGCTGGGAACTTATTGGTATGGCTATGATGAACTTACAGCTACACTTGGAGGACCAGTATTTAATGAAAGGTTCAGACTCTTTGGGCTCTTTAACTATAATTTCCAGAGAGATGCAAATCCACAGCCTTATCCAGGAATTAACCTGACTAATCTTACAGATGCAGTTTCAGGTGATACTGTAAACCTGCATTATCCTGCCGGACCTGTTCGCGGCAATCAGAACAGAGTATACACTTATACAGGTACATTTCAGATGGATTTTTCGCCGATTATTGTAAGGTTAGCAGGAACATATACTACCAGACAATTCCAGAATTCATTTACATCACGTATCACGGGTAATATTGCCAATATTTTCAACAATGCACGTATTCAGCAGAACATTGTAAATGATGGGAATTTCAGTGTAAAAATTACTCATATAATAAGCCCAAATTTATTCTATGAACTAACGGGCGGATATTTTCTTCAGACATTAAAGAACTGGGATCCATATTTAAAAGATGATATTCTTGCCTATGGTGATAGCGTTGCAAATGCAAACATAGGTTTTGTCTGGAGGAGAGCCAAAGGTACTTCCTCATTCGGCCGTTATATAAGACCAACACAAATAAACCTTTATGATTTTGCATTAAATGCCCCTGGCAACGTTGTAGCAAATTATGTAAAGGCCAGAAGAGAAGATCTTGCCCTAAATGGTGCACTATCCTGGAATATCGGGAAAATTCATTCATTAAAAGTTGGTGGAGAGTTTACCAGATATACTATCAGGAATTACTCCTTTAATAATGAAACGGTCTTTTCACTTGCAGGACTTGTTGCCCAAAATGCCGCTCTTCCTGCTAATAAGCAGCAGTCACTAGCAGACATATTCATTTCACGTGGTGTTAACGCTTTTGGCTACGATGCACTTGGTAATAAGTATGATGGTGGCGGAGTATTTGCGCCAAAACATCCTATTTTTGCAGCTGGATACATACAAGACAGGATTGAATTCAGAGACCTGATAATAAATGCAGGAATAAGGTTTGATCATATCAACACTGATAACTATGTACTCAAGGATGCCTCAAGGCCTGAATTAAATTTCAACTTTAATACAAGTCAGGTTTACCC
>JAUZPB010000283.1 GCA_030706145.1 Bacteroidota bacterium | reverse complement strand
ATAACATCTTCAAGAATTTCATTTGAAAGGTCAATCTGTACAGTATTGATATCGAAACTGCCTGATTGTATCTGCGACATATTTAGTATCATATCTATTGTTCTAATAAGCCTGCGTCCGCCATTGTCTATGTACTTAAAGCTTTCCTTCAATTCAGGGGGAACCTTATCTTCGAGCTCAAATTTAAGCAAAGAGGTGAAGTTCAGAATAGAATTTATAGGAGTTCTTATTTCATGTGACATTTGTGCAAGGAAGTCTGATTTTAGTTTTTCCGACCTTTCAGCAATTTCCTTTGCTTTGCGGAGTTTTTCCTCTGCATAGATCCTATCTGTAATATCTCTTCCGGTAGAGACAAAATGAGTAATCTTTCCATCTCTATCTTTTAGAGGAGTAATAGTTTTCTCCTCATAGTAAAGTTCACCATTTTTCTTTCTGTTTATAGTAACTCCGCGGAAAGATGATCCGGAGAGTATCTTTTGCCACATTTTTTTATATGAAATATCGTCATGTCGCCCCGACTTTAGTATACGAGGAGTCTGGTTTCTCCAGTCTTCTTTTGTATATCCGGTTACTTCTTCAAATGCCTTATTTACATATTCAATTTTTCCATCCCGGTCGGTAATAATGATATGATCAGCAGCTTGTTCGACAGCACTAGAAAGTTCCTTAAAAGACTCTTCGGTTTGTCTGTGCAAAATTATTTGAGAGAGATAATCAGCAATAACAGAGAGGAATTTAATTTCCATCTTGTCTTTATTATGCCCTTCAGCGATGAAGATATTAATTACACCTAAAGCTTCCTCATTGTCGCTTAGCAATGGGACACAATAATGTCCATGTGGAAAACTTTCAAAGGAATTGCTTGCATGTATATTGTCAATTGTATTACAGAACTGAACTTTTCTATTCATTGCGGCCAGTCCACAGTGGCATTTTCCGAAGGGAACCAAAGCACAATTCTGACTTGTTTTTTTATCTAAGTTAATAGAGGCTTTAAGTTCAAGAGAATCTGAATCTTCAGCCTTCAAGAAAATGCACCCGCTTTGACCAAAAGAAAGTCCAGGTACACTTAAAATAACTGACAGAGCGCTTTGTAATAGTTCTCTATCAGGAATATCCATCATTGAAAGTTTTAGAATTGAGTTAATTGCTTTCTGGAAATAATAGTCCTTTTTTACCTCCTCTTCAGAAATATCACCTGTGCTATAAGCAAGGCTATTATCCTCTGGGGTACTGGATATCTGCACAATTGTCCTTAATTCATCTACTTGTTTTTTAAGTTCATCAATCTCGTTAAGTAGCTGTTCTTTTGTTTTTCCTATAAATGATGGCATAGCTAAAAATCTTTCAAATGGATAATAAATCTGTACTAAAAAAAACTTTCTTTTTTAAAAATTAGAGGATCTAATTAAAAGCAAAGTTTAATATAATTTCAAGAAATATTTAAAAAAATTCCTTCGATAGTTCATTAAACAGAAATAGAATTAAAGACTATCGAAGGAATTAATATTGTAAATATACAAATATCCTTTTACCTAGCTACACCTGAGAGATTTAACTTTGCAGAGCCATTGGGTCCGCTTGATAAAATTTTTATTGTAACAGGTCTTGCTATAGAGGAAGTATCTTTGCTTGTCACTGTAAAGGAAAACTGTGTCCAGGATTTACTTTGTGTATCGGGCAAATTAACTGAAAGATCCCCTGCTGTCTTAAGATTATCTCCTTCAACGGTAACGGAAATATTTGTACCTGAAGAAAGAGGATTTCCATTCTGGTCCTTTAATTCATAATTAAATGTCTGAGTTCCAAGATGAGGAATATTAACCGTAGTTGGGGAAATCGTCAAATACGGCAGTCCAGAGAATAGAACTATAGTTGTATCAGATACATATTCATAGTTTTCATTAGCCGTTTTACCAATGATAGTTGCAAATCCATATCCTAAATAAGGATGGACAGGTCGAGGGTTTGCAGAAATAAGTCTAACAGTAGCAAGTCCCATTTCATTAGTCAGTGCAGATCCTTCAATATATCCACCTTCTGTAGTAAAAGAGACAGCAGTCCCTGTTTTAACAGGATTAGAATATTTATCACCACAGTAAGCTGTAATATTGTCAATAACACCATTTATGTTATATCCCGGGATATTGAATTTTTCAGGAGCGATGCTAAAATGTTTCTGATCAGGCAGTCCGCCATGAATAGCAATACTTACAGGTTTTGATCTAATTACTTTGCCAGGAGTCTGTATTTCAGCAATTAATTGCATTACACCAGCCTTTGTACCGCTGGAAACATTTAGTATAACCCTTCCGAGTGCGTTGGTTGCAGCAACAGCTGGAGAGACGTATTCACCACCTCCAGGAGTAACTCCAACCTTAAAGCTAATGACGGCCGAGTGCTGAAGGTCTACAGGAACTCCGGCGGAATCCTGAACTTCCCAGACTAAAGTTGCTGTTTCAACAGATCCACTCTCTTTAATTCCAATACTTTGATTATTCTGCGAAACAAGAAAAATTGAAGCAGGATTTCCAGATTGAACATTAGTTGAATTTCTGATCTTAAGTTTAAACAAGGGGACATCAATCGTTCTTCCAAGAGTTGCAAAAACGCTCAAGGTATCGGCATAATAGCCTTCCTTAATGGCAATAACTTTAACATCTTTATTTTTGTCAATTGGTGTAGTAGCCAAGTATTGCCCTTTGTCATCTGTAATAGTTTGGATTTCATTTGAGCCAATAACAACCCTAATTACTGCCGAAGACAGGGCATTTCCCGTATTGTTATCGACCACAATACCTTTTAAGATGGAATAATTCTGGACATGAAGCTTAAAGATGGGAATTTCAACACTGTTACCCCCAGAGACCTGTGCAGAAGTTGTATCAGCTCTGTATCCTTCTTTTGATGCAATAAGTTTAATTTCCTTAGCGGCGTCTATATTAATGATAGTATCATAATAACCCAGACTATCCGATAGAGCAGTTAATTCATCAGTGCCATTTATTACTTTAACAGAAGCGTAGGAAAGCGGAGAATTGGTTGTTGCATCTGTGACCTGGCCTTTCAGGCGAACTGTTCCACTTCCAGTTAAGGGTTTACTCTCCTCGGGATCTGTTGCAAGTTTACAACCATATATTATCAGTGCAGAAAAAACCACAAAGAGAAGATATGTTAGTTTTTTTTCCATTTCTTTGTCCATTCTTATTACAGTTTCTTAAAGCAGGAACCAAGAATGATTTGATTCATCT
>JAUZPB010000282.1 GCA_030706145.1 Bacteroidota bacterium | reverse complement strand
TGCACGTGTTATCTTCCTGGTTACAAATGTCTCACCACGCCTTGGTGACTCATGGTTAAAGAGTATGCCATTACAAGCAAATAGGTTATATGCTTCCCTGTAGTTTACTATTATCCAGTACCCATAGAGCTTTGCTACCCCATATGGGCTTCTGGGGTAAAAAGGTGTTGTCTCTTTCTGTGGTATTTCCTGCACCTTCCCGAAAAGCTCACTTGTAGAGGCCTGGTAGAGCTTTGTCTGGCGGTTTAAGCCCACTTCTCTTATTGCATCTAGAAACCTCAAGGTTCCAAGGGCATCTACCTGAGCTGTGTAGTCAGGCACTTCAAAGGATACCTTTACATGGCTCTGCGCTCCAAGGTTATAGATCTCATCTGGCGATATTTTCTCCAAAAGCCTGTTCAGGCTTGATGTATCAACTAAGTCACCATAGTGAAGAAATAAACTTCTGTTGTATATTTCATTGTTGCTCATCAGGTGATCAATTCTTCCTGTATTAAAGGAGCTAGAGCGTCTTATTATTCCATGAACTTCATAGCCCTTCTCTAGAAGTAACTCTGTTAGATAGCTGCCATCTTGACCTGTTATGCCTGTAATTAGTGCTTTTTTCATCTTTTTGTCTCCACATGGTAAAACATAGTTTTTTTTGTATCCTTTAGCCCTTATAATTTTCTAAAAACCAGTCATATGCCTTCTTTATTCCTTCTTGAAGGTTTGTCTTATGGTGCCATCCAAGAGAGTGAAGGCGTGATATGTCCATAAGCTTTCTTGGTGTGCCGTCTGGTTTTGAACTGTTATATTCAATTTTTCCCTTAAAGCCTATTACATCGGCTATTATGCCAACAAGCTCAGAGATCGTAAGATCTTCACCTGTTCCGATGTTTATATGTGAAATGCCTTTGTCATAAAGGTCCTTTGCATCAACATTCTGCATTATATAGTAGACTGCATCGGCTAGGTCCTCGACATAAAGAAATTCCCTCTTTGGAGTGCCAGTGCCCCAGACTTCAACCGTAGGTGAAGCTTTAAGCTTTGCCTCGTGGAATTTCCTTATAAGTGCAGGCATAACGTGTGAGGTTTCAAGGTTGTAGTTGTCAAAAGGTCCATAAAGATTTGTAGGCATTACACTTATGAAGTTGCATCCATACTGCCTGTAATAGCTCTCAGATAGTTTTATTCCGGCTATCTTTGCAATTGCATATGGTTCGTTTGTCTCTTCAAGTGCTCCTGTCAGAAGATATTCTTCCTTAAGTGGCTGGGGAGCTAATTTAGGATAAATGCAGGAGCTGCCTAGAAAAAGAAGCTTCTTTGCTCCATATTTGTATGCAGCCTGAATTATATTTGACTCTATCATCAGGTTTTCATAGATGAACTGGGCCCTGTAGGTGCTATTTGCAAGTATTCCGCCTACCTTTGCTGCTGCCACGATTACCTCTTCTGGCTTTTCTTCTTCGAAAAACCTTTCAACATCATTTTGCCTTATAAGGTTTAGCTCTTTTGAGGTGCGTCCTAGAATGTTCTTATAGCCTTCACTTATGAATTTTCTTGCAATTGCACTTCCTACCATTCCTTTGTGACCTGCTATATAGATCTTCTTATCTTTCATAATTTCCTTCAAAAATAAAACCAAATATAAAAATTTATTTCAAAACTATGTCCAAAATCAATGATTGAAAAGACAAAAAATGGATATGTGCTCTAATTTTTATTTATTCATACTTGCTCTTAGTCACGCCATTTTACTCTAATGTTTTCTTGGACCCTAAAGCACTTTCTTTCTAAAATAAACTGTACTATACTATTAATAAAGGCATAATTACCAGAATCCAGAGAGGGAAGAAATTGAATAAAGTAATATCAGTTGTAGGTGCAAGGCCTAACTTTATGAAAGTTGCACCAGTGCACAAAGCATTTAAGAAATATAGTAGTGAAATAGAGCACATGATCTGCCATACCGGGCAGCATTATGATGAGAAAATGTCTAAGGTCTTCTTTGACGAACTTGAACTTCCAAAGCCTGACTTCTATTTGGGGGTTGGATCAGCAAGCCATGCCGAGCAGACTGCAAAGGTAATGATTGAGTTTGAGAAAGTCCTGATAAAAGAAAAGCCTGATATGGTAGTAGTCTTTGGAGATGTAAATTCAACTGTAGCTTGCTCACTTACAGCAATAAAGCTTGGAATTAAGGTTTCACATGTAGAGGCTGGCTTAAGAAGCTTTGATAGAACAATGCCGGAGGAAATAAACCGCCTTTTAACAGACCAGATATCTGACTACTTATTTGTAACTGAAGAAAGTGGAATAAAAAATCTTAAAAATGAAGGCATTTCAAATGGAAAGGTCTTCTTAACTGGAAATGTGATGATTGATAGCTTAGTGCATTACCTGCCTAAGGCCGATCAGTCAGATATTCTTCAGTGCTATGGACTTAAGGAAAAGGGCTATGTCTTAGTTACACTCCACAGGCCAAGTAACGTAGACTCTAAAGAATATTTAAGAGAGCTAATTGAGCTGTTAAATGTAATATCAAATGAAAGAAAGCTCATATTTCCAATTCATCCAAGGACAAAAAATAACATGAAAAGCTTTAATCTAGATGGACTTCTTGGAAGTAATGTTGTACTAACTGACCCTGTGGGCTATATAGACTTCCTCTGCCTTACAAAGAACTCAGAGCTTATTATAACAGATTCAGGTGGAATACAAGAGGAGTCGACTTACCTTGGAGTGCAGTGCTTAACGGTAAGAAATAATACTGAAAGGCCAGTTACAGTTGAGATGGGGACAAATCAGCTCATAGGGACTGACTTAAAAAGAGTTGAACTTGCGGCCCTGGATATCCTTTGTGGAAATAAAAAGTCCGGCACAGTCCCGCCTCTATGGGATGGTCATGCCTCAGATAGAATAACAGAAATAGTGGCTGACAAACTAAAATGATCAAAAACTTTTTTTGGGGGCCTTTCTTCTATGAAAGGACCTCATTATATAATATAGTGTATAGTCAACTGGTTTCACCTTTCCTATTTTTGTACTTATTTAATGTGTAAAATAAGCTTCCATAGAAAATCATATTCCTAATTATATTCCTTTAGAAATATATTCTTCAGAAATATATTCTCCGGAAATTATATCCCACAGGAAATCATATTCCACCTGAAATTATTTTACCTGAAATATTCTACCTTAAATTATTCTCCAAAAGAAACTAAACTTCCAAGCTTTTTATCTATTATATATATAAGTATCCAAATGTATAAATTTCCGTTA
>JAUZPB010000281.1 GCA_030706145.1 Bacteroidota bacterium | reverse complement strand
TGCCGATATACTGATATTTGTATATCCTTCCCAGGAATTATTCTTTAGTAATTCTTTCAATTTTACAGATCGGAAAAGTTGTGGTTTACCTTCAAAAAAAGCCTTACAGCAGGAATTAAACAGATCGCTTTTTTCGAAACCGGGAACGAATTCAGACAAATTTCTCCCTAGCAGATCATCCTTCTTCACTTTTACAGTAGAAGAAAACATCTGGTTCACATAAAGGAAAGAGAAATCAATAATTTCATTAGCGAAATTAGTGACGGGATAACAAATGGAAAGACCCCAGGGCAAACTGTCGAATGCAGAGCGGAACTGAGGTTCAATTGCGCCCATGTTATCCACCTGTTTTTTATCAGAATAAGTTCGCATAGGTCAGCCTCACTGTCCTAGTAAATATTTTCGGCACAATAAGCTAAAGCTCTAGTGTCAAAAATGCAATAAAAAAGAAGGATTTGGCCTCCTTGCAGGAAATAGATGTGATATAGACCACAATGTTATAGGACAAGAAAAAATCCTGTTGACTTTTATAAAGTAAACTCGACTTTATGATCCATTTGCCGCAAATTCAAATTTGCTCTTTTTGATAATATTAAATCTGTCCGAATTGTTCACAAATTCCTTCATAATTTTCTTCTTATTACATCAAGTTTGAATATGTCCTGATGCCAGCGAAATTTCTCTGCCTCTTTCCATTTTTCCTCTACTTTATAAAATTCAAGAGCAAAAATTACAGATTTTATTTTATTAACCAACTGCATATCGCATTCTGATTTTGCATTAAATAGGTCAAGAGTCGAAAATTCGTTGTACTCAAGAATAAGATGCTCTTCTTTTAGCCTAATTACAACAATTGTATAATACTGTTCAGATTCGCATTTTATCTTTATTCTGCTTTCATGAGTGTTTATCAGAAGTTCTGGGAATTCCGTTTTTAATCTTTTCGAAACAACTAATGTTGCAGCTTGAATATCATCAATATCATCTTTAGCAAGTAGGTACTTAAGACGCTGAATATCATCAGCTCTGGAAAATATTTCTTTAATTGCAGTTTTCATCTTTTCTCCTATAGACTAATACTATTTTAATCTGGGACTAGAGCTTTACAGCAATTGAACTTATTAACATATTACACGAATCAGTTAAAGATTTATCCTTTTGGAACAGGTTATCCTTTGAATTCAAATGCTTAGCTTCCAGTCGCAAAAGTATATTACCTTTAGCTAAGTAGTCCAGATTAATGGACAAACCTGATACCTGAAATCCGTCCAGAGTAGCGGTTTTGACAATCACCTGGTTTTTATCGTCGAAATATTCACCCCTAGCGGAAACTGAGAGATTATTATTAAACTTATATTTCAGTACCAGAGCAGATCCCCACCAGGTATAGTAATCACTTGCACCCTGAGACTTTTGCTGTATTCCGATGTCATAGGTACCTGCAAGTGAAATTTCATTTGTCAATGAATATGTAAAATAAAAGTCGTGAAAATATCTTGTCACCGATAATGAATCTGGCAGATTTGTGCCATCGCCAATAAAAGAACTGGAATTTAGGAGTAATTTATCCGAAGGTTTCCATTGTACCTGTGCCCCGATAGCCTTGTTATTATTATTGTCATTAATATTTTGCCAGCCATTCAGTATTAAAAAAGCAAGGATCCAGTTACCTGTAGAATAAGATAACTTTATACCTGTTTCATAAAACGGACTATTATGTGCCATAATACTGTGTGTTAATGTCAGATTATCATATGTTATTGCAGATTCCAGTCCTATATGTGAAGACATTATACCTGCATCGATCCATAACCTATTCCAAATTTGAAATCCAATATTAGCCTCAAAAAGATGCCTGTAGGTCTCAGGTTCGACTGAATAATTCCTCTGCGAATAATCACCCGAGATCAAACCTAGATTCACATGCATAGATGAATCTATGTAGTGTACATCTAATAATGCATAGTTAATACTAAACTGATTATTCTTTGAATGAGAATATAAAAATCCAGGTAACTGTTTAGAGGCGGGTTTATTGAAATCATATAAGTAATAAGTTTCAAAAGAGATTGTCCAGCTGAATTTGTTCTGTTCAGGTTGTTGTGCCACAGTAGGACCTGCGAAATCAAGTAGCAATAATAACACGGCAATTGTTTTCATAGGTTTCTTTCATTACAAATAAGTAAAATTTCCTAAAACCTGCCCGCTTTCCTGAAGCACACTTAGCAATTTCATCTGCAAAAGCACTTTAATAAATGTGATAAAATTATGATTGCCAATTATGTGCCAGAAACTATAGTCTTATTTAATTCTGTTTTTAAATTAAAATAAATGAAATAGAAAGGGATCATATGATTTTCCTATCGAAATGGGAATGAAACTTTTCAAAATGGAAAAACGCCATTGTAACTTTACAGTTTAGATGATTCTTATATAGGTATTTGGAATGTAGATATCCTGGGAAATTGTTGACTCCATTACAAAATCATTGTTTTCATTATTCCCGGCATCTTCAACATAATGCTCAAATGCCTGGAAGTGATTAAACTGATGTACAACTTAGGCAGGTCAGCTCAGAGATTCAAAGAAACTGTTGCTTTTGAAGTAACTTGGATTAAAAATAATTTGGAGGAGAGAACTCTACTCAGGGTTCAGTCTGTACTTTAGAGATCTTTTCCTCCTCTGCACTATTTTTACTTTCCTCTCTGACTTCTCGCATGAGGAAATAGTTGAGCCCAGTCCTTATTACTGCAATTGCACCTAACTTCCCAATCTGTTCCCAGCTTGGAGCAATTGAAGAGAAAATGAAATCATTTTCCGGAACCTGGAGGAATTTATTTTCCGAAAGGGTACCTGAATGGGCATTTGACCGAATTGTAAGGTACTGTTCTGAAACATCCTGAAAGCAAAGAATTATTCCATTCTGACATGCAGAAATACTAATATTTATGGGTCCCTCCCCTGGATCATTCTTTAGTAATTCTTTCAGCTTAACGGATCTGATAAACTGGGGTTTACCTTCGCTTAAAGCCTTGCAGCAGGAGTAAAAGAGATCGCTTTTTGTGAAACCTGGAACGAACTCAGACAGATTTCTCCCCTGCAGATCATCCTTCTTTACTTTTACAGTAGAAGAAAACATCTGGTTTACATAAAGGAAAGCAAAGTCAATAATTTCATTAGAGAAATTAGTGACAGGATAACAAATGGAAAGACCCCAGGTCAAACTGTCGAATGCAGAGCGGAACTGAGGTTCAATTGCGCCCATGTTATCCACCTGTTTTTTCTCAGAATAAGTTCGCATAGGTCAGCCTCACTGTCC
>JAUZPB010000280.1 GCA_030706145.1 Bacteroidota bacterium | reverse complement strand
GAAATTCATGCCACTCCCCTGCCGATTGCAGACCACCAACAGAGCGAGGCATCTTGCTATATTGACTAAAAAAGTCATTATCATCATATCTATTTTCTTTCAATTTTTATTACTCCGATAAAATTTGATAGCGGTTAGGTAAGTCATTTGAATGATTTGCTAAGATAATCGATGCTTATGCTGAATTTAGGAAAATCGGGAATCAAATAATTTGGATTATTTATTTTCTTACTACTTCTAAGCTGATTTTGAAAATGCCTTTGGAGCTGGAGCCCCTCTTAAAAGCCCTTCGGTACTAAGATCTTCATCCAACTCAGGCCAGTGGATTCCATAACCACCACCAGCTACCTCCCAGTTTAGGAGCTGTTCTTTTGTTGCACTGAATAATTTTGGATACCATGCAAGTGGAACAGAAATAGTCCTACCGTCCATCAGATCTACGCTCAGCATTTCATCCTGAACTCTTACATCCTTTACTCTTTCATCTGCTTGAGGAGCTAAAATACCCATTCCATTTCTCCAAAATAAATGATTGATTGTCCTGAATTATATTTTGTATAACCTTTAATTCTTTTGCACTATAGCCAATGTTTCTGACAAGGCTAACTGGATCCAACCAGAACTTTGCAGAGTTATTTTCCTTGTCTACATGTATGTGAGCTGGTTCATTTGTCTCATGACTGTAGAAATAAAACCTGAATCCATCAACTCTTAACACAGTTGGCATATTAAATATAATTAATCTTTAATACTTAAATATAAAGCAATCGCGATCTTTAATGCAAATGTTATTCCTACCGTTCAAGTTCCACTGGATTTCTTTTACATCCACAAAAAAGGATTGTCGATATAAAAAATAATTTCAATAAATTCTTAACCACTAATTCACTCCATTGATTACAAAGTTATAGATAGCTACAGTGATTAAAATACATCACAGCTTTTAGTTACAGACATGTCACATGTGATCTTACTCCCCTTCAAAAAGCCAGCATATATAGATCCATTAGTTACTGACCTAAGTTCAATTGAGGTTTTATAAATATTTGGGTATCCCTGAAATACTCCTGCACTTATTTTGTATTCGCCGGTTGTGAGATTTGCTGGTGGAATATCCAGCGTAATAATATTTGAAAGATCCTGATTGTCTTTTTTATAGAAGTTTGTAATTGTCAGCTGTAATGGCCTTGAAGGGACGACATCTGTCCAGCTTATTTTCATATTCTCATACTTATTCTGCCGTGAAGGAATTGTCAGGTTAGAAAGATCTTTATCAGGTATTGCTATCGATGCATAATAGGACTGGCTGGGATTAAGCTTAATCTCAACAGTATAGGTTAGTCCAAGCTGTATCGCGGGAATAACTTCAATCCCTGAATAATATGGAGATGCACTGAGTTTTCTTACTACCATTTCCTTATTGTTTACCAGTACACTTCCATTTTTAAGCTCAATGGAGTTATCGTTTTTGTCATATATCCATGCCCCAATAAGCGTTGTCAGAGTGTTGTTGTCCTTCATTCTTACAAATTTAATGTCGGGACGAACAATTGAAGGATCAGTTAATTCGACATCTGAAAGCGGAGATTCCTTAACACATCCAACAAAAGTAATTGCCAGTATTGCAAGATATATGTAAAATATTATTTTTATCATTATTCTTAACCTCATTTACAAGATCGTTTATTATGTTTCACTTATAAAACAATTTATTGATGAAAGAGACTTGGCGCGTACTTATATAGTTGATTTCCCATAGAATTAAAGATCATATGAAATATTTAGCGTATAAATTGGACAATTGTCCCCTTTTCGACTATCTGGGTAATATAACGGAAATGGAAGGGATGTATGGTCGAATCTGATATTTAATGGTATTGCCATATTTGAAATTTTCTTTATTGGCAGCTCAATTCCAAATCCATAAGTAGCCTCATTTAGCCTTTTTACGAAACCATTTACATCATAATTATTAAGCCCCACCGTAAAAAAACCACCTCTTATATTTAACATCTCAAAAAGAGTTATTTCTGTTCCAAGCTGGAAGTGTGAAAATTCCTCTGTATTTAAGAGATGCATATACTGGGTTGTAAGTAGAGCCTTAAAGATCTGGTAGTCAGCTACTTTACCTTGCGGTTTGAATTCATATCCGGCAGCAATGCGCATTATTGAAGGGAGATGAGTGTACTCTTTTCCAAAGAGGAAAATTTTTGTATTTGTAAAATTTGTAAAGCTAAGTCCAAGATACAGATCATGGAGTATCTTTTCTGATTCAAAACTAAATTTCTTTTGCAAACCAAAGTCATATGTCCAGCCATTTACATCTATATTGAAATTATTATCCGTAAAATAGTTTATATTGATTCCTGCAGACAGGCCGTTAATAATATTATGGGAATAATTCAGCATAGAAATACTAGAAATGAGTTTATATGTGATTAGCATGTCGGGATTGTTTTCGTCGTTGTAATAGGATTCTCCATATAAAAAACGCAAATGATTAAATGAAATACTCCCATACTTACCTAAATTTACACCGGCTCCATAAACATCATAATTCTTTTGGGGTCTAAACGGGTATGGTAATTCAAGATGTGACACTTCAGCATTTACGCCCCTGGAGAAAGAAGAGCTTGCAGGATTATAAAAATTTGTAAAAGGACTTCCATAAAGTACTGCACTTCCCCTTCCCATAGCCTCACTTCTGGCATCAGGTTGTGTAAGAAGAAACATCTCCATTGCGTAATTCTCATAGGTCTGTGCATCAAGATTATTAAATAAACATATGAAAAGTGTTAGAATAAAGGTGATTCTTTTCATTTATACTGTTTCCTTAAATGTATGTTGGAAGAAATGAGTTCTGTATCCTGAAAATACTTCAATTATTGCTTCTTAACTTCCTTACTCGAATTTGAAAATATCAAGCAGGTCAAAAGAATTTAAAAGTTGATCCATAGTGGATTAAGATTAAGATTAAGATTAAGGTTAAGGTTAAGATTAAAATTAAAACTTACCTATATATAAATTAAAAGCTCCTCCCACAAAGGATTTTTTGGAATTCAGATCTCCGAAACATGAACCGCCTATTCCAAGAAAATCAGTAAACTCAATTCTAATATGGGCTTCAAAAGGAAAACCGATTGTTTTTATATTTACTTTCTCATACTCTTTTTCTGCTATATTGCGGCCCCTGTTTACTGCATCGATATAACTTATTCCTGCAGATAAACTAAGGACCAAATTTCTGGTTCTGTCTGATCTTCCATAAAGTATTCCAAATTCTTTCATGCTTAATGGTGGATCCTCTGATACATTTCCTCCACCCAGATCG
>JAUZPB010000028.1 GCA_030706145.1 Bacteroidota bacterium | reverse complement strand
GCACGATGCTATTGGGGGGAAAATTACTGACTACCTGATTAAACCTGTCCACCCAAGTCAGGTACTTCTGGTCTGTAAAAAAGTCCTTGAGGCAAAACAGATCTCTGGTGAATATGTTGCAAAAGATTATCTGCTGGATTTTAATGAGATTTCCAGAACCGTGATGTCTGGCCCTGATTGGGAGGAATGGATTGATATCTATCTGAAACTTGTTAACTGGGAGCTCGAACTTGATGCCCATCCGGAAGTTGGCCTAAGACAGACTCTGACGGACCAAAAAAAGGAATGCAACCAGGAATTTAGCCGGTTTATAGAAAAAAATTATCTCAAATGGATCAATGCTAAAAGCTCATTTGATGTCCCCCCATTTTCTCCCTCAATTACAAATGATTATGTCCTCTGTCACCTTGAAGAGGCAAAGGGACCTGTTTTCTATTTTGTACTTGATTGCTTGAGAATGGATCAGTGGTTCGGAATGGAGAAATATCTGGTTGATCTTTTTAACATTGATAGAAAATATTACTATTCAATTCTTCCAACTGCTACACCCTATGCTAGAAATGCTCTTTTTGCAGGGCTTTATCCCTCAGAAATAGAAAAGCATTACCCGAATCTTTGGCAGTCCGGTGGTGATGACGATGAAAGAAGCTGCAATAAGTATGAAAAAGAGCTCCTGCAACTCTTACTTGATCGCAGAAGAATAAAACTTAAAAATGAACTTAAATATATTAAGATAATTGATCCTGAAGTAGGTAGGAACTTTGAACAAAATATCCTTTCTTACCAAAATAGCCAGCTGACTGCTGTTGTCGTTAATTTTTTAGATATGATTGCTCATGGCAGATCTGATTCGGATATCTTAAAGGAAATTGCTCCTGATGAACCTGCTTACCGCTCATTAACAAATAGCTGGTTTGCACATTCATCTCTTTTATCAACTCTGCGTTCGATTGCAAAGATAAAAAATGCTAAAATAGTTATTACTACAGATCATGGCAGTATAAGAGCTATGAGAGGCGCTAAGGTACTTGGCGATAGGGAAGCTTCTACTAACCTTAGATTTAAGTTCGGTAGAAATCTTAAAGTTGATGATAAACATGCGATCTATATTACTAATGCTGCCGAATATAAACTGCCAAAACGCGGTGTTACAATTAATTATATTATTGCAAAAGAAGATTTTTATTTCGTCTATCCGACAGAATATCATAAGTATCTTAGCTATTATAAAGATACATTCCAACATGGAGGAGTCTCTATGGAGGAAATGATACTCCCTGTCATAACTATGGAGTCTAAATCATAAAATTGAAACTTCCTCTTTCTCTTAAAGTTTTTACTGAGCAGGATACAATTGACCTGGCAAATGATTTCTCAAAAATCCTGAAACCTGGTGATATTGTTGCTCTTAATGGTCAGCTTGGAGCAGGAAAAACTTTTTTTATTAAACACCTGCTCAAAAACTTCGGAATTGATTACGTCAATAGCCCCACTTTTTCAATTGTCAATGAATATAGTGGGACTTTTAATATTAATCATTTTGACTTCTACCGTATTAACAGGCTCGAAGAACTCTATGATATTGGCTTCGAAGAATATCTTATCCGCGATAACTCTTTGACTCTTATCGAATGGGCAGATATGATTCCTGAAGTGCTGCCAAAGAAAAGATTGGAAATAAATTTCCTTGTAAATGATGACTTTTCTAGGAATATAACAATTAGGCGAATTTCTTAGCTTGATGAAAAAAAGGTTGATGCTCCAACCCATGCTCTACATTAAGCGGATAATAAATAGAATTTGCTCATAAAAAGTTGAGCATAATTATAATATTTATAAATGATTAATGGGAAATTTTGAGTATTTTTGCATTTCGGTTTTGATTTTTTTTTCTCCTGATTCCGAAGTAGTTTTAACTTTTAATTTGAATTTAAATCTTTTTAGGGTTTGTTAATGAGTTTTGCAGATAAAAAACCGATTCTGGCTATTGAAACCTCGGGTGAGCTCTGTAGTGCTGCTGTTTACTTTGATCAGTATAAATTTGCTGAGGTTAACCTTAGATTGAAACATGTCCATTCGGAAAAGATTATTGATATTATAGATGAGGTCTTAAAACAGGTTCAACTTCAGTTCTCTGATTTGTCTTCAATTGCTATTTCCTCTGGACCGGGCTCTTTTACAGGCCTGAGAATTGGAATGTCGGCTGTAAAAGGTCTTGCTCTTGGATCTGGTCTTCCTTTGATAGCTGTACCTACTTTTGAAGCTTTGGCTTACCAGATTTGCACATACCTTCCAGTTGGAACAGAATTCTTTATAGCCAATAAAGTCAACCTTGAGGAGGTATATAATGCAAAATTCCGCAAGATTTTAGATGGTTATGAGTTTATTGATAAACTTAGTGTAACTTGGAATGAGGAATTCGAAAACCGGTTAAATGATAAATCTCTTCTTTTTGGCAATTTTATCCCTGGAAACACTGCAGTCAGTACCTGCAGTGTCGCCTGGCCTTCAGCTTCCTCGGTAGCTAGATGGGCTTATAAATTTGGGAAAGATTCATTAACTTATGATTATGATTTTCTTGAACCCTTTTATCTTAAGAATTTTGTTATAAAGGAGCACAAATGAAAAAACTATTTATGCTTTTCATAGCCTTGACTGTTGCTAATTTTGCTCAGATAGTTGGACCTAAGATCTCTGTATTGCAGAAAGATTTTGATTTCGGCAATATTAAACAAAATGTCTTTGTTGAACATGATTTCATTGTTTCAAACACTGGTGGGGATTCGTTATATATTTATAACGTAAGTGCTTCATGTGGCTGCACTGCCGCCAAACCCGAAAAAGATATTCTTAAACCAGGTGAATCAACTAAGATTAATGTGAAGTTTAATACAATTGGACGTGAGGGGACACAGCATAAATACGTGTATGTTAATTCAAATGATAAGGAAAACCCTGAAGTAAGATTAGCCTTCACTGCAAATGTAATAAGAGAAAGCTTCCCAAAATTGGTTATTTCTGATACTCAGCATGACTTTGGGATGATAGAAGAGGGGAAAGTTGTTGATTGGACGCTTAATTTTAAGAATGATGGAAAAGCTACTCTTGAAATTAAAGAAGTAAAAACTGACTGCGGGTGTACTGCTGCTATCCTTAGCGGTAAGAAAATTGAACCAGGAAAATCAGGTAACCTTAGAATTGAATTTGATTCGGCCCATAAATCGGGCAAAATTACAAGGAATGTAACAATTTTGTCTAATGATGCTGATAAACCTGAACAGACTATTGTTATTTATGCCGATGTTCATCAAAAATAATTACATGTTTGTGTTTTGAAAATTTAATCTGTTCCAATAATTCTTTCTGATCCGGAAGAAGTAGTAAACCTTGTTAGTCAGATTTCTTAGTGGAATCTAAAGATTTATTGGAGACTGGACTTAATATATTATGGCATGGTTTAAAAGATCAAAAGAAAATATAGCTTCCGATAGCGTGAAAATGGAACTGCCTGACGGGCTTTGGGAAAAATGCCCTGGTTGCGGCGAAATAATTCATAAAAAACAACTGGAAACTTACCTGTGGACCTGTACAAAATGTGATCATCATTTCAGGATAGGAAGCCAGGAATATATTTCGATATTGCTCGACAAAGCTTCCTTTAAAGAATATGATAAAAAGATGAGATCTGCCGATCCGCTAGATTTTGTTGATAGTAAAAAATATACTGAAAGAGTTTCCGATACTATCAAGAAAACTGGCTTGAATGATGCAGTAAGAACAGGTATTGGAAAGATCCATGATAAAGAGGTTTCATTTGCCTGTATGGATTTTAGTTTTATTGGCGGCAGTATGGGCTCTGTCGTTGGTGAAAAAATATCGCGCGCTATTGACCGTGCATATAAAAATAAAATCCCTATGATAATTATCTCTTCAAGCGGCGGTGCCAGAATGATGGAAGGCGCATTCTCTCTTATGCAGATGGCAAAGACAAGCTCTCGTCTGGCAAGACTTGCTGAAGCTAAACTTCCTTATATTTCAATTTTAACTGATCCTACAACCGGCGGAACAACTGCAAGCTATGCTATGCTTGGTGATATTATTATTGCTGAACCAAAAGCCCTTATTGGATTTGCCGGACCAAGAGTAATTAAACAGACTATTGGAAAGGACCTTCCGGAAGGTTTCCAAACTTCAGAGTTTTTGCTTGAAAATGGTTTTGTAGATTTTATTGTTCACAGAAAAGATATGAGAAGTAAACTCATTACTTTACTTGAATACTTGGCATAAAAATTTTTTTTAGGAGTTCATCATCAGAATTATTACTACAGTTGAAGAAATGCACGCCTTTTCTTCTGAAAAAAGACGTGAAGGAAAGAAGATCGGGCTTGTTCCTACTATGGGCTTTCTGCATGAAGGTCATCTTTCACTGGTTGACAAAGCAAAAGAATTTTCAGATGTTGTTGTTGTCTCTATATTTGTTAACCCTACTCAGTTTGCTCCAAATGAGGATTTTTCTCAATATCCACGGGATGAGGAAAGAGATAAAAAACTTTTATCAGAAAAGGGTGTTGATGCCATATTCTTCCCACAAGCCGATGAAATTTATGGCCCTGGATATCAAACTTATGTTGATGTAACTGAAATTACGAAAAAGCAGGAAGGCGAGTTCCGTCCGACTCATTTTAAGGGAGTTACAACGATTGTCTCTATCCTTTTCAATTGTGTAATGCCCGATTTTGCAGTCTTTGGCCAAAAAGATGCCCAGCAGGCCTCTGTAATTAAAAGAATGGTCAAAGACCTTAAATTTAATATCAATATTATAATTGCTCCAATTGTCCGTGAGGCAGATGGACTAGCGAAAAGCTCGCGGAACATTTACTTGTCTGAAAAAGAAAGAAAAGACGCTCTCATTCTAAGTAGCTCTCTTAGATATGCTGAACAGATGATATTAGCTGGCGAAAGAAATGTAAATGCTATCATTATGGAAATGACAAAGCAGATCGCAAAGGTCGACACTGCGCATATCGATTACGTTAGGATAGTTGAAATAGATAGTTTCCATGAGGACAAGAATCTTGCTTCTGGAAAAGAGTATTACATACTAATTGCTTGCAAAATAGGGAATACAAGGCTTATTGATAATCAACTGGTTAAAGTCATTTCTGAAAAAGATTTAGCGATTTAATTTTGTTTTGATTTTACCCTTTGTTAAATTTCAAATTACTTTTTATTCAACCAAAATTTAAGATAATGCGTATAATATTATTAATTCTGTTTGTTTCCCTAGCTTCCACTCTAAAGTGCCAGGATAATAGTTCATCTAGCAGTAATGCAAATCAGATGATAACAGCTACCACTACTATAAGCGTTACAATTGGTGGAGGGTTTATTATTAACGGGTCATTTCCCGCTTCTCAGTATGAACGCGTTGATCAATTTATTACACGATTATTTAATCAGTCTAAAGTACAGCAACTTAACGGAGTTACTGATAGAACTACAATTGAATTGATTAATGCGCAGTTTAATAGTATAGCTATGCGCAATATTAAATTGAAGAGAATTAATGGTGAAGAACTAATTCTGGACCTGGAGAAATTTCATCTAACTGGAGATTTCAGGTTGAACCCTTACCTAAAAAATGAAGATGTCTTGATTTTCCCCAAATACGACATTGAAAAGGATTTTGTATCAATTGATGGAGCTGTGAATAACTCTTTGAAATTTCAGTATGTTGAAGGAGATAAACTTTCAGATGCGCTTCTTTTTGCACAGGGAGTAAGTGGGTCTTACCAAAATGTTACTCAAGCCGAAATAACCCGATTAAGTTATACGGGACAAGCGCAAAATCCAATATTGGTTAATTTGAATTCGGATATTGCCCTTCAACCTGGTGATAGAATAAGAATACTTGCTGATGAAACTTATAGAAAGGACTTCAGGGTACTTGTATTAGGAGAGGTAAATAGACCAGGCTATATTTCAATTGCTAAAGATAATACTTCTGTCAAAGATGTAATTTCAAAAGCTGGTGGATTTAAAAATACTGCTTCTCTCAAAAATGCCGAGATTATTAGAGGAAATGATAGTTATTCGTTATATAAAAAAAATATTCTTACCAAAAGTTTTGAGCAGAACAAAAATGATAATAGAAGAATGGAAGCAATTCTTACAGATAATAGAATTATGGAAGATTTGCTGATGGAAAGAATGTCTTATTTGACTGAAGAAGACACCCTCTATTTTAAAATTGATAATCAACTAAGATTTTTCCGAGGTAATGGGCTTGTAGACTTTACGAGTCTTGATTCTGATACTTCAACAGCAGCAAAATTCATTATGAAAGATGGTGATATTATTCTTGTGCCTGAAAAAAAAGATCTAGTTTATATTTTTGGCCAAGTTGCAAATGCCGGTTATGTTAAGTATAACGAAGGAAAGGACGTTTATTATTATATTGAACAAGCTGGAGGTTTGGGAGAATTGGCTAGAGACGTTGAGGATGTTAGTATTATTAAAGCTAAATCTAGAGCCTGGACAACAATTGGTAATAAAAAAGATGTAAAAATTGAGGCGGGAGATTATATTTGGGTTCCCAAAAAAGCTCCAAGAACATTTAGTTTTTATCTCCAGAGGGTCGGCGTTTTTTCAAGTATAATAGGAACAATTGCTACGATCCTTCTTTTGTTAAAACAATTCTAGATATTTTTAATAGCTTTATTTTTAAAAAATTAAAAAGAATCAAAATGGTAGATAATAAAGGTTTCGATATTTTAGATTATCTTATTCTAATTGTGAGATGGAAGAAATTATTAATCCTTCTGTTTCTTTCTTCATTAGTAGTTTCTTATTTAGCAATATATTTTCTTGTCCAAGAAGAATTTGAATCAACTGCTGTTGTTATTCCAACTGAGGATAGTCAACTTGGTGCAATTTCAGGGATGATGAAAAGTCTAAAAGATTTGCCATTGGGACTTGGAGGAAAAAGTAAAAATTCAGAAACCGATTTGTATTCTACAATTATTTATAGTCGTACAAGCCTTGAAAATCTTGTAAGAAAATTTAATCTTCAGCATGAGTACAAAGTTGAGCTAATGGATGAGGCGGTTAAAATACTAAGGAAAAAAGTTTCTGCTGATGTTGCAGATGATAATTCATTCCGTATAACGGTAAGAGCTAGTTCACCAAAAAAGGCCGCTGAAATGGTAAACTATATTTTAAGTTATTTGAACGAATATGTCATAAAATTAAACGTTTCCAAATCAAAAAATAATAGAGAGTTTCTGGAAAAGCGTTATCAGGAAATAAAAAGAGATCTGAAATATGCTGAAGATTCTTTACAAATCTTCCAACAGAGGTCTGGTATATTAGATGCAAAAGAGCAACCAAGGATCATATTGAATAATTTTTCAAAACTTGAGAATGAAATTATGACAAAGAAGATTGAATTCTCAATAATGGAAAAGATGGTTGCAAAAGACTCTCCTCAGTTGAATCTTCTTAGAACACAACTAAACGAATATCAAGCTACATTTAGCAAATTAATAGACAAAGGTGATGGTGAGAATTTATTACAACCACTAAATATCCTTCCTGAAAAGACAAAGGAGTACATAAGATATTATCGGAATGTAGAAATTTATAATACAATTCTTGAGTTTCTTGTCCCATTATATGAACAAGCTAAATTTGAAGAACAAAAAGATATGCCGATTTTGCAGATTATTGATTATGGTAATGTACCTCAAAAGAGAATATATCCTCAACGGACTCTTCTTTCCTTGATAATCTCTGTTGTTATTTTGCTTTTTGCTATCTCAATTTTGATTATACGGGAATTTTTGAATAAATCTAATAATCCTAAATTGAAAATGATAAAAAATGAGTTCTTTAGCTTTAGTAAGAATAGCAAAAGTATTATAGGTCATAATTGATTCAATCAATGACAAATAAAGTTATGACAAGTCTGTTTGTAAAAAATAAATCATTATCCATTACTTTTTTGTTATTGATACTAGTCATTCCATTAATAATAATAAAACTAGGAGTGACTTACCATAGTATTCTATTAATGTGTATTATTCCAGTTACTTGCATATTTGCCTTTAATTTTCAGCTTGCGATTTATTGTCTTTTTATATCATTTTTTGTCAACATTCAAGTATCAGAATTTACTTCTTCAGAATTAATAGGTGGTTTACTAATAATATCTTTTCTTGTAACTCATCTATTTAATAAAACTGATCTAGAAAATCCCTTAGTCCTTCCGTTAGGTGTTTTCCTAATAACAATGATTCCATCTTTTTTTAATGCTGATAGTGCTTTTTTTACTTTATTTATTTCTCTAAGAGTTGTTGTATTTGCAGGATTAATTATACTGATACCTGTCTCATTAAGGGATTATGAGTTAATAAAAAAGCTAATAAATTTATTCCTGTTGTTTTGCATCTTGAATTCATTACATGTAATATATTTAGCTATTTCAACTGGAGGTAGAGTTTTTGGTTTTGCCGGTATTATGTATGTAGATTATGTATCTATTGGCATTATAGTTTCTTTCTTATCTATGATCTATAAACCACAAAAACTCATGTTTTATTTATTGTTAACTTTAATATTTTTGGCAGGATCAATATTTACACAGACCAGGAATACATGGATATCTTGTGGTATAACTATTCTATTGATTATTATTCAGTTCATTAGAAAAAGCAAAGAATTAAATTATAATAGAAAAAAAATATTATTTATTACTACAGCATTACTTTTAGGAATATTATGTATCATATTTTTAACTGTTGCTCTTCACCCAAGCTCCTTTAATAGATTATCTAGTGCTGGAGTTCCATCAAATGCAAATTTAAATGAGCCAGATCTTTCTAGGTTCGGATCTCTTGCCACTAGGTTCTTTATTTGGTTTACAGCTTGGAACGCTTTTTTAGCACATCCATTTATTGGAATTGGACTTTACAACTTCCCTTTTGTCTCATCGAATTATAGTACCATTTCTCCTATACTGTATAAAGCTTTTGTGAAAGATCTATCTCCACATATAACATATTTGGCGATTCTAACAGAAACCGGTATTGTTGGAATGATGGGCTTTTTATTTTTATTATTTTCAATACTTAAAGTAAGTAAAGAGGTACTTAAAAAAGCTAAATTTGGAGATTATTATTTTTATTCATTAATATTATTTTGGATTCAAGTTTATTTGTTTTTTTCAATGACGATGTCTGATGCCTGGTTAAGGGGACATGGATTAATGCTTTGGGGCGTAACTTTAGCAATGTTCGTTGCTAATTATAGAATAGTTAAGAAGGCAAATTTAATTACTTGATTAATTGAGAGAGTTAATTATTGAATATTTTTAATAATTGCAGCCTAATATTAACAATTAATAAATCTATATATTATAAACATTGAAATTATTGTTCCGGAATTAAAACAAGGTAAATATGTACCATAATAAAAAGAATAACTTATGGCTAGGATTGCAATTTATGGTGTCGCTTCTGGTATCATTTGTTACATTAAAACTAAATATTATGAATTATGGTGCGAAATATTTTGGGATTTGGATAACTTTGGCTTCTATATGGGGTATAGGTTCTGTCCTTGACTTTGGATTTGGTACTGCTATAGTCAAATATATTGCCGAAGCTGAAAAAATAAATGATAAGAAAAAAATTAATGTAATTTATTCGACTGGATTGATTCTATTTTTAACAATTGGAATATGTATACTAATTGGTGGAAATATAATAGCAGAAATTATATTCTATAATAATCCTAATATTGTACCTCTTGAATTAAAAAGTTTAATGAGAATAGTCTTTTTAATTTTGGGAGTCTCATTCTATTTTCAATATATATCGATTTTTTTTAGATCCTTCTTTGAAGGACTAAGCAATTTTGTTTTAACCAGTAGACTCTTGATTGCAAATTATGTCTTAACTTTGATTTTAGTCTCCTTGATAACATTGTTTAAGTTATCTATTGTTTTTTTGTCCCTCGCATATATGAGCGCATCTTTCGTTACCTTATTATTATATTTCATCACTTTCAGGCTCAACCATAAGGAATATCATTTTTCAAGATCCACAATGGATTTCATTGAAATTAAAAAAATATTTGGATTTAGCGTTAATATTCAAATTTCTTCGTTATTAGGTTCCTTTATTGATCCAATTATTAAGTATGTTATTAGTAATTATGCTTCTGTTGAAGTTGTACCTTTTTATGAAGTTGCAAGAAGGTTCTCACTAGCTATTTCTGGACTATTTGCTACTACATTCAAAACTCTCCTTCCACAGACAAGCGTTCTGAATACTAAACAGGAATTTAAGGACTATATTCTAAAAGATGGTACAAGTATGTTAAAACTTGGTATAGCCTATTCTGGAATTGTGTTTGGTACTGGAGCATTGTTTTTTGCAAGCATAATTAAATTATGGTTCGGTTTTAACGAGAGTGTCATTATTTTCTTTATTCTAGCATTAGCTGAGTCCATTAACAATATTGGCTTTATGGTTTATGTCTTTTTTATGGGAATAGGAAAAGCTGTTTACCTTATAATAGTTCAGTTAACAAATGTCATTTTAGTCAGTACATTTTTGATTGTCGGTTTTTTGATCTTTAAGAATTATTTGGGCTTATTTGGCTATTTTGTTTCTGTATTAATTGATAATCTAGTAATGCTCTATTTCTTGAAAGGGGAGACAGGAATTTCTATAAAAGACTGGCTAAAGGGAATAAAGCTTTTTAAATTAATTCTATTTTATTTATTTACAATTCTTTCAATTATTCTTTTATTCAATAAAACAAATGTATTTCTAGCCGCTTCATTATTGTCTTTATCATGTTCATTGATCTTTATAAAAGAAATAAAATCTTACATCTCTATTTTACTTAATATTGCTAAATCAAGAATAATTGCTCAGTATTAAATATGACCAAGAATTATGTCTAAATTACATATATTATAAAATGAAAGAACTTAAATTTACTATCGTTACTCCAACATTAAATCAGGCTCATTATATTGAGGATACAATACATTCTGTCTTAAATCAAAACTATTCTAACTTTGAGCATATTATTGTTGATGGTGGATCCACTGACGGAACGATTGATATTTTAAAAAAATATAAACATCTTAGATGGATCTCTGAAAAAGATAATGGCCAAAGTAATGCAATAAATAAAGGTTTCAACTTAGCAACAGGTGATATTATCGCCTGGTTAAATTCGGATGATTATTACGAGAATGATATATTTAAGAAAATTGCAGAATACTTTTCTAAGAATGATAATTGCAAGTTCATTTATGGCGATATTACATATATTGATAAATATAAAAATGTGCTTTTTAAAGTCTCCGGAGATAATGTTAATTATAAAAACTTAATCCGAAATCCTGATATTGTTAGGCAACCAAGTAGTTTTTGGGCAAGAGAGATTATTGAGAAGATTGGACCTTTGAATGAAGATCTCCATCTTGCTATGGATTATGATTATATTTTAAAAATTGCTAAAAAATTCAAATTATATTATATAAGTGAAAATCTTAGTTATTATAGAGTCTATAATGAAACTAAAACAATTTCACTTGAAAAGAAGCAGATATGTGAGCTTTTTAAAGTAGTGATGAAAAATGCTAATATTAAGAATCCAATAGTATATAAGTATTTTATTGGCCGATTGCTTAATGCAGCAGATGATAAAAACTTCATAAAAAGAATCTTAACTCCTCTTAGGAAGAAAATTAAATAAAATTATGAACTAGTTAATCTCTAGAAAAGAACAAGTATTATTCTATTTAAATATTCCACAACACATATGAATATTGGGTAAAAATAAGTGAATAAGAAGATTCTATTTATAGATCATGATGCTTATAATTCAGGCTCCACAGTAAGCATGAATTATTTAATTGAGAAATTTATTAGTGAAGGAAATCAAGTATTTGTTCTTACTCCAAAGGATTATTCAAACTCTAAAGAATATCTTAATGAAAATATTAAGATTACAAGATTTAAATCTATATTTATGAAATCCTTTACTCTTGATCTTCACTTTACCGAAAATACTTCTATTTCTTCTCTTCAAGGTTGGATAAAAATAATTAAAAATATAATTAAATTTATTGTTGGATTAAAGTTCACATTTAATACTGTAAAAAATATTAAGCCGGATTTAATATATGTTAATGAGTATGTAGTGATTCAATCATCTCTTGTTGGCTATTATTTAAATATTCCGACAGTTATTCATGTCCGTAGCCGTTTTATTAACGGAATGTTTGGTATCCGTCGATATTTAATTTCAAGAGCTATTGTGAAATATAATGATTTAATATTTCCAATTACAGAACAGGAAAAAATTCAACTATATATAAAAAAACATGAGGAAAATAAAGTTAAAGTTGTTGGCGAATTTCTAAATCAAAAAAACTTTATAATAGAAAAGAATATAAATGAACTAAAAAGTAGTTTTATGATTCCTGATAAAGTAAAAGTTGTGCTTATGCTAGGTGGAATTTTGAAAATTAAAGGGACTTTAGATTTCTTGCAAGCCGCACAAAAGGTTATTGAAGTTAATCAAAATGTATTTTTCATTATTGCAGGAAAAGAGATTAATAACTCACTAGAAGAAAAAAAATACTTCGATAATTGTATTTTAATAATCAATTCTGAACATAATAAGAAATACTTTAGGTGGACAGGTACGATTAATAATCCAGAGGAACTAATATTTTGTTCTGACATATTGATTTCTCCGCAAACTGAAAGTCATTTTTCAAGACCGACTATTGAGGCGTGGGCTTTAAAGAAACCTGTAATAAGTTATAGAAATCCTCATGCAGAAAATTTAATTAATGATAAAATAGATGGATTATTAATTGAAAATGGTAATTATTTGGAATTATCAAAAGCAATACTCCAACTTTTAAATGACCAAAGCTATTCTTCATTTTTAGGATCGAATGGATATAAAAAAACAATAAAATATTATAATTCTGAAAACACATTAAACAAGATATATAATTATTGTATTTCAATTACTTGACATGGAAGAAAAAATAAAAATCGATGTTTCAATAATAATAGTAAATTATAATGGACTTGAACTTGTGAGCGAATGTTTAAAGTCATTGGTGAAATATTCCATTACTTTTTCTTATGAGATAATTATTATTGATAATAATTCTAAGACAGGAAATATTGAAGACATACTTAAAAATTACAATAACACAATACTTATAAAAAATTCCCAAAACCTTGGTTTTTCAGTTGCTAATAATCAGGGGCTTGCTATTGCAAGAGGAGAATATATTTTATTATTAAATAACGATACAGTATTTGTTGAAAATTCTATTCAAAAAGTCTTGGAATTTATAAAGCAAAAAGGCGAGGACGTTTTAGTAGGTTGTAAATTGTTAAACCAGGATCTATCAGTTCAAAAATCAGTATCCAATTTCCCTTCAATTGCAAATGTATTGTCATCTAATCTATTTCTTTATAAAATATTCCCAAATTCACCAGTACTAAATAAATATTATCTTTCTAGAAAACTAATCACAGATCCTATAGAAGTTGATGTAGTTATTGGAGCTTTTATTTTTAGCTCACGGAAAACTTTGAACAAATTAAAGGGTTTCGATGAGCGTTTCTTTTTCTATTTTGAAGAGATAGACCTTTGCTATAGGTTAAAAATGAATGGTGGAAAAGTATATTATTATCCATCTACAAAAGTAATTCATCTTGGGGGGGCAACTACTGAGAAAATGCCATGGTTTAAATACAGAAATCAAGTATCTTCATATATACAGTTTTATCAAAAGCATTTTAAAGGAATTAATTTTATAATTGTTATTTTATTGCATTATTTTGGTCTCATTATTAGAATCCCTATCTCTTTAGTTGCTGGCCTAATACTACAAAAAAAATCATACGTAATGAAGTCTTATTATTGTGCCAGACAATTATGTGTTTACCCAAAAAATGTATTTTAATATTGTCAGCTTATTAATTGTATACTACTGTTTTGATAATTGTCTATTTTATTTCATAAAAATGTTTTTGTGATAACAGTCGTCCTTTATCGGACTTAAATAGTTAGTGATAAATATTGTCCATAATTGAAAGATGCAATAATAAAGTATGTAAATACCCAAAAAGGAATAATCAAATGCTTTTTATTAAGATTCTTAAAATGATTATACCAATAGAGCGAAGAGAAGGTATAAAAAAGATCTTTTATAATATTTTATATTTCCCCTTTGTTTTAAGGTTTGAAAATGGATTAAATGCTTTAAAAAATAAAATAAGTGTTTATTATGTTTTTGCACCATTTAAAAAAGCTAAATATCGCGACGAAATTAATCATCTCTTAAGAAATACCGATATTGATAATCCATTATCCTTCATATTTCCATATCCTTTCTCGCTGAAATATGACTATTGTAATGTCAAGGTATATAAGGATGTCAAAAATGGACTATTTTATGTTTTACATCATGGTAAGAAACTATATTATAGCAGAGATTATAAAGAGGAGATTGAAGTACAAAAGGCATATTACTGGATTTCTATAGAACAAGATGACGCGTCGCCTCATAGATATATTAACGATAGTTTCTCTGTTGCTCAAGACGATGTGGTAGTAGACATTGGGGCAGCAGAGGGAAATTTTTCCTTAGAAATAATAGAAAAGGCTAGTAAACTATTTATATTTGAAACTGATGAAAAATGGATTGAAGCACTAAATGCCACATTTGAACCGTGGGGGAAAAAAGTGGAAATTATTAATAAATATGTTTCAGATGTTAATAATGAAACCTGTATAAGATTGGATAATATTTTGGAGAATCAGACAATTAATTTTATTAAGATGGATGTGGAAGGAGCAGAAATAAAAATCTTAAAGAGTATTGACAGAATATTGAATAATAATAAATTACTGAAGCTTGCAATCTGTACATATCATAGAAAGAATGATGCCAAAAAGATAGAGAAAATATTAAGAAATAAAAAATTAAATTATTCGTTTTCTGAGGGGTATATGCTGTTTATTTATGGAGAGTTGACTCCTCCTTATTTTAGAAAAGGTCTTGTTCGTGCTGTGAAATCATGAGCTTATTGATTTGTAATTTATTAAGTTTATTGTCAATTTATAGTCTTTTAATTGAGATGATTTTATTCAAATAAATAATTGTAAGATAGTTTATTAAATAAAAATATAACGAAAAGATTTTCATTTATTATGAATTAAATTCACCGCTGAATAAAGTCTTAGATCTTAATAGGTTCTGACAAATAAACAAATAGTTAAATCGTGCGGCTTTGAACTGTTGCAACAAGAAAGTAAGTATTGAAAATTCATCTAAAAGAATAAAATATGTATAATATAAGAGAAGTGAATGTTTTTACATTGGGTGATTCATCTAAAATATCGACCTGGTCTAATGTACCTTATTTTTTTACTGAGACATTATCTTCAAAGGGAATAAAAGTTAATAGAGTGGATATTAGCCCATCAAGGATCTTGAGGAAAATTTATGAATTATTATTTTGGAAGTTGATAAAGAAAATATTCCCAAATTCTACATACGATTATTTCCGTTCTTATATTAATTATCATGAGACAAGACATAGAATTAAAAAAGCTGTGATGAAATACAAGGATTCTCAAATAAATATATTTTTAACATTTAGTTTTTCTTCATTGGATTTAATTGGTAAGCCCATTGTTTTATTTGGTGATTGGACATATGATCATTACTTTGATTATTTTGAAAACAGGGAGCCTGGTCCATTTGAAAAAGGAGCTGTATTAAGAGAAAATAGGCAGATAGAAAATGCCGATTTAGTATTCCCATTGTTTCCAGGTGTTACTGAGTATATGAAAGATCACTACAAAAATGATAAAATATTCTATCTTGGAAATGTAATTAATTCATTGATCCATGCATCAGAAGAGATAATCTTAGAAAAGAAGTCTAACTCATATAGCTTACTATTTATTGGAGATATAAAATATCTGGAAGGAGCTAAATCTCTTATTAAAGCTTTTGATATTTTAAAGAAAAAATACTGTAATTTGTCTTTAGATATTGTAGGCATGACTTCAAAGGATTTCGAATCCCTTCCCTCTGGTGTTATTTGTCATGGATTTCTTAATAAAGGTGTTGAAAAAGAGAGAAAAGAATATTATCAACTGCTGGAGAATGCTAAAGTTTTTATCAATACTACTCCAAAGTGGGGAGCTTTTTCAGCTTCTATTGAAGCTATGTATTTCTATAATCCCGTAATAGTTACAGATTATAATGAATTTATTGAAACATTTGGTAATGAAATTGGTTTTGGGATATATTGTAAGGATCATTCTGTAGAATCACTATGTTTGGCAATTGAAAATATTCTACACAATAAAGACTATGCCACATTGTGTTCAAATGCACATTTTGCTGTTAAAGATTTTACATGGAATGCTTATATTGATAAGATGCTAAAAATAATGAAAATACTTGTAGAATAAATCCCTTTAAGTTGAAAGTATTTTTCTTCAAATTTCGATCAAAAGAATTTACGATTTATACCATATAGTTACACTTATGTTTATCCCATTTTGCACTACAATTCTAATTAAATATAACTGTGGACCTATAGTGTTTTGAAAAAATGTTTTGTAAAATTATCTTTCTATCGTAAATTATGATCCCCAATAGAAATATTCCCTCAATCGGGCTGATTTCTTCCATATCGTCTGTTCGGTTTCAATAAATTTGCTATAATTATTCTTATTCATAAGAAATGGTGGAAAAGCTCGTATATACTGAGTATTTGATATTTTGAAGCCATGATTATTAAATATTTTTCTCCACTGCTGTAATGTTTTGATATTCTCATTACCCATAAGTAGATTTTTCTTTATATTATCGTCATAATAATTGATGATCCTTTTGTTTCCTTGTCTTAAATACAGTTTTGTGCGCTGAAGAATATTATTACCATTTTCTTCAATAACAATTATTTTACTATATTTCTTTAGGACCTTTGAAAATATTTCAAGAGCTTTATCAATTGTGAAGTGTATCTTGGACAAGAATGTAATCAAAAGATTAATCTTCATAACTTGTTTCAAAAATGTTTTCAACCTTTACAATAAAGTGATTAGGATTACCATGAGATTCCCAGTATTTCTTTCTTTCAGGTATATATTTATGATACCATTCTAAAGTTGAACCAATGGATTTTATCCCATTTAGCGAAAGGAATAGATTTGAAGTTCCATAGCCGCATCAAACATCCCAGATTTGTTTATTTGTTTCTTCAGGAACAAGCATTTGTGACTGGATGTACTTTAATCTTTGGAGTAAATATGCTTTACGCCAATAATATAAAGCCCCTTTTTTGATGAACTTATAATAGTCCTTCAAAACATTCTGTTTGCTATATGAATTAATCTCATTTTCGAAGATATCAAAGAATTGAATGTAATCCATTTTTGTATCTGTTTATGGATAATTGCCCTCTATATTTAATTGTACACTTATATTTCTGAGAAAATCAAGACAATTGTGACTTTTATTGACCCAATAGTATTATCAAGGAATTTTTTGTATTTCTCCTTTTTTAATATATTTGATCCTCATATAATACTATTTATGAAGAGTTTAAGAGAAAAAGAAAATTAAATGAAAATACTTCAGATTTCTCCACAGGTGCCTTTCCCATTAGATAATGGAGGAAGAATTGGAATCTATGGAATAGCTAAATACTTGGCTAATAGGGGACATGAGATTGACTTTGTTTGTTATCGAAAAGAAACAGATTATAATTATGCCTATAACGAACTAAGTCTATTCTCAAAACCTGAAATACTCGATGTTCAGACAGAAAACAATCCAGTAAAAGCCTTGTTAAACCTCTTTTCTGACGTACCATATAATATTTCTAAATTTTTCTCTGTTGAATTAGAGCAATTCTTAAGAAAATACTTTAAAAACAACAATCCGGATATTATACATATTGATCACCTTCATATGGGGTGGTGTATTAGTATATTAAGGGAATTAACTAATGCTCCTATTGCCTTAAGAGAACATAATTTGGAATATAAAATAATGCAGAGGTATTCCGAAAAGGCACATAACCCACTTATTAAAAAGTACTCTGATATTCAATTCAGGAAATTAAAGAAGTACGAGATCTCGCTTTGTGAGAAATTTGACCTTTGTACAATGGTCTCTGAAGAAGATGAATCTGTCTTAAAATGTCTGAATCCCAAAACAAAAACTCTTACTATACCTGCTGGTGTAAGTAGTTCTCTTTTAGATCTTCAATGCAGCAAAATACTGCCATTTACTATAGCTCATATCGGAGATATGAGCTGGCTTCCAAACTATGATGGACTTACCTGGTACCTAAATGAGGTCTTTCCGGAAGTAATAAAAAAAATCCCACAGATAATGCTTTATCTCTATGGTAAGGGTAATGAAAACTTAAAAATACCCGAATTTCTGAAACATAATATTACTGTTGTAGGATACGTGAAAAATATATGGGATCAACTCTTAGATAAACAACTTTGTATTGTTCCTCTTAGAGTTGGTAGTGGAATAAGAATAAAGATTCTGGAGATGATGGCCGCAGGTAAAAGTATCTTAAGTACCTCTATCGGTAAAGAAGGCATTCAGGTTAATGACATGAATGAAATTCTTATAGCAGATGGCCCTGCGGAATTTATCGATAAAACTGTAAAGTTCTTTGATGGTAAATTTGACACAAAAATAATGACAGAAAAATCAAAAGACTTTGTTAGGGAAAACTATATCTGGGAAGTTATTTCCGGAAAATTTGAAAAAGCATACCTGGATTTATTAGTCTAAGTTTGTAAGGAGTATGAATATCTCTCATTTTTTTTTATTTTTATGGTTGAATTCTTTTAAAGTGAGTTTGAGTAGAAACAGACATGGAATGTAATTGAAGATCTTAATAATAACACCAAGGATTCCTTATCCTCCTTATAGAGGCGATAAATTAAAAATATTTAATATTGTAAGAAATCTTTCCCGCAATAATGAAGTTAAGATCATTACATTTCATAATGATGATGAAGACCTTAAAAACGCCGATGAGCTAAAAAAATATAATGTAAAAATTGAAACAATTAAGCTTTCAAAAATTTCTTCCATTATTAATGCCTTTAATGCCGCTTTTACAAAGACTCCATTTCAAGTGGCTTACTATTCATCAAAAGAGATGTTTCAGAAATTAAAGACGGTTTTTTCTTCTGAGCATTTCGATGTCGTTTATTTCCATTTAGTTAGAACTGCACAGTATATCTCAGCTTTGGAAAATTCAAATTCACTCAAGATAATTGACTTTACAGATGCTGTTTCTTTATATCTTAAACGGTATCTCGAAGTTGAGAAAAATCCTTTCAGAAAAATGGTGATTTGGAGTGAATACAAAAGGATCTATGATTATGAGAATATTGTTGAAAAATTTGATAACCTATTTGTATGCTCTGAAATAGATAGGGAATTCCTGATTAAAAAGGGAATTAAAACCGATGTACAAATACTCAACAATGGAATAGATACCGAGTACTTTCATCCAGAAAATATTGAGTATCAAAAACATAGAATCATTTTTACGGGTAATATGCCCTATTTTGCTAATTATGATGCTGCGCTTTATTTCGCTAATGATATTTTCCCTAAAGTTAACAAACGGTACCCTGATTCAAAGTTCTATATCGTTGGGCAGTACCCACCTCGTAAAGTAAAAAAGTTGAATTCTGATAAGATTGTTGTCACCGGCTTCGTAAAAGATATAAAAATGGAATATCTGAAAAGTGAAGTTAATGTTGCACCCATAAGGTTTGGGGCTGGCACTTTGAACAAAGTGTTGGAATCTCTTATTCTAGGTGTTCCTGTTGTTACTACTCCTATGGCGGTTATGGGGATGCCTAATGAACTTAAAAAGTATATATTTGTTGGCGATTCGCCAGAAAGGTTCGCTGACCAGATTGGCTACATCTTTAATAATCCTTCTATTCGAACTGATATGTTAGTTGAAGCAAAAGAGGTCGTTTTTAAACTCTTGGGATGGGAGACAGTTATTGGTAATTTCGTGAATTTTCTTAAAAACAGGATTACCGAACATAAATGTAATTGAATTTGGTAATACACTAAATAAGCAAAATGAAGATTTGGTGTAAATATCATCAAATAGTTAATTTACTTTTGTCTTTTCTGTTCCCCTTTGATAAGACCGTTACTTTTTCTGGTTACAAAGGTTAAAATCATCAGTTCATTTCCTGACAACTCTGCCCTTTTTGCTTCTATTAATAATATTACAGAGTTTTCTCTCTATAATCATATGTGATTTTTATGTAATGTCGGATTTTTTACATATTTCCATTCTATTATTCTTTAATCCTGATTGATTAAATGTTTTCTTCTCTAAAGTTAATCAAGATTAATTACATAGATTTGCTAAGTTTTTTTATATTTATAGGTTAAATTCAAATTTGTAAGTTTCTTAGACTATGTTTCAAAAAAATACTGAAAATGCTTATTTTAGTGTAACATTCCTCCAATTTGAATGGATCGAAAGATAATTTGATATTTATTTGGAAGAGTTTTGGATAAAAAAATCGAAAAAATACTGATTCTTCTTGTTGATTTCTTTGCTATCAATCTGGCTTGGTTTGCCTATTATTTGTTTCGGGTTGAAATTAAATGGTTCAGCGTGTTCTCCCAGCCCGAATTCTGGATCCCAATGGTCATCGTTTATACCTTCTGGTTCATTATTTTCCTTTTTGTTGGAATGTATCGTACTTGGTTTGCTTCTTCCAGGTTTGATGAGATTTCAACTCTTTTTAAGTCTTCCTTTGTTGGTATTTTTGTCATCTTTTTTGTTATTCTTTTTGATGATTATATACAAAATGAATCTAGTACAAATCGTTTCCTAATATTTGTCTATTGGGGAATATTTTTCTTCTTTGTCAGCTTTGGCAGGCTTTTTATTAGAAGTCTGCAAAGAAGCCTTCTTGTAATGGCTATGGAAGAAAAAATGCCCTTATAGTCGGATTTAATGAAAAAGCTTTCAGTATTTGCGAGAAAATAATTAATTATAAAGCCCTGGGTCTGGATGTAAAGGGCTTTATTGCCGTTAATGAGGAAAATGTTGGTAAGGAATGTAAAGGAGTTAAGGTTTTAGATTATTACAGGAATATCCAAGCAGTAATTGAACAAACTTCAGCTAAAGAAATTATCCTGGCTTTGGATAAAAATAAAGAAGATATATTTGTCGATCTGATCTCTCTATGTGATTCCCATAACGTGGGAATAAAGATTGTACCCGATCTTTATGAAATAATCAGCGGACAAGCCAGGACCTCTCAGATTTATGGCTTCCCTTTGATTGATATAATGCCGCAACTGATGCCGGAGTGGGAAAAAAAGATGAAACGGCTAATGGATATTATTGTTTCTTTACTTATTTTAATTGTCTCTTTTCCTGTAACTTTAATGGTCTCTATACTTATTAAGCTTGATAGTAAAGGAACTATTCTTTATAAACAGTGCCGTGTGGGTCTTAATGGAAAAGAGTTTAATGTCTATAAATTCCGTTCAATGCGTAGTGATGCTGAGAAACTAACCGGTCCGGTCTGGTCACAGAAAAATGATCCCAGAATTACAAGGATTGGTAGATTTATCAGAAAAGTTAGAATAGATGAAATTCCTCAGATGATTAATGTCTTGAAAGGTGAAATGAGCTTGGTTGGCCCTAGACCTGAAAGACCATTTTTTGTCGAAAAGCTCTCAAAGGAAATTCCTTTGTATAAAAAGAGGCTTAAAGTTCGGCCAGGTGTAACTGGTTGGGCGCAGGTTAAACATAAATATGACGAGAGCATAGAGGATGTCAAGGCTAAGCTTAGGTATGATCTTTTCTATATCGAAAATATGTCTTTGAGAATGGATTTTAAGATTTTGTTTAGAACAATTTTTGTCGTCCTTTTTGGGAAAGGACATTTTGAATAAGTTTGTTATTCGAAAGTGAAACTTTTTACTTGTTCCTTTAGTATAGCACACTAAAGAATTTGAAAATATAAATTTTGAAAATAATAAACCTTGGAGCACAAATGAAAATTGCAATGGTTGACCTAAAAAAGCAATATGCTACAATTAAAGATGAAATTGATTCTGCAGTTAATGAGGTTATTAGCTCTACTCAGTTTATTCTGGGTAAGCAAGTAGGTGAGTTTGAAGGTGCATGCGCCAGTTATTTGAATTCTAAATACGCTTTTGCATGTGCTAGCGGTACCGATGCTCTTCAGATTTGCCTTATGGCTCTGGATATTAAACCTGGTGATGAGGTTATTACTACACCTTTTACTTTCGTTGCTACTGCTGAGACTATTGCATTACTCGGTGCAAAACCTGTTTATGTCGATATTGATGAAAAAACTTACAATATTGATGTTACTAAGATTGAAGCTGCTATAACTGAAAAAACAAAAGCTATTATCCCAGTTCACCTTTTTGGCCAAGCTGCAGACCTTGATCCAATTATTTCTATTGCTAAGAAACACAATCTCTATGTTATTGAAGATGCTGCTCAGGCTTTCGGTACTGAATATAAAGGAAAAAGAGTTGGCGCTTTGGCTGATGCTGCTGCTACAAGCTTTTTCCCAAGCAAGAACCTGGGATGCTATGGTGATTCAGGTATGGTCTTTACCCAGAATGAAAATCTGGCTACAAAGATAAAAATGATTGCTGCTCACGGTTCAAAAGAAAGATATGTTCATGAGATACTTGGACTTAATTCAAGGATGGACACTCTTCAGGCTGCAATTCTTAATGTCAAGATAAAATATATTGATAAATGGAACAAAGCCAGAGCTAATAATGCTAAACTTTATTCGGAAAAGCTCTGCAATGCAAACGTCGTTCTCCCTTATGTAGCTGATTTCTCAAACCATATTTACCATCAGTTCTCCATTAGAGTTCAGGATAGAAAAGGCCTTCAGGAGTTTTTAGCTTCTAAGGATATCCCATCGGCTGTTCATTATCCAATACCACTTCACCAGCAGCCTGCATTCAAACACTTAAGTGAAGGTCTTGTCCTTCCGGTTGCTGAAAAGGTTGCTAAAGAAATTATGTCTCTTCCTATGTATCCTGAATTATCAGCTGAAGAAATTGATTATATCGCTTCTAGTATTATTGAATTTGTAGGGAAGAAATAAGTTCATGAATGGGAAGTCAATCGTCATAATACCTACTTATAATGAACTGGATAACCTTCAAATGCTTATTCCGGATCTAAGGGCGCGCTATCCCTTTTTGGATATTCTCGTCGTTGACGATAACTCCCCAGACGGAACTGCGCAGTTTGTTAAGGAAAAACAAAAGTCGGATAATTGTATCAAAATAATTGAGCGTCCCCAAAAAATGGGCTTGGGGACTGCTTATGTTGCTGGTTTTCACTATATGCTCAAAAATGGATATGAATTTGCAATTCAGATGGATGCCGATTACTCTCATGATCCTAAAGATATTGCCACCTTTTTTGAAACCATAAAGGAAAATGACCTTGTCATAGGTAGCCGCTATAGTAACGGAGTTAATGTTATTAACTGGCCTATGAGAAGATTATTACTTAGCTATTATGCCAATAAATATACTAAGTTTGTTACAGGATTACCCGTAGCCGATGCAACAGGCGGATTCAAATGCTTCAGAAGAAAAGTACTTGAATCAATTAACCTCGATAAAATTACCTCAAATGGTTATTCTTTCCAGATTGAAATGAATTTTAAGGCATGGAAGGGCGGCTTTAGAATAAAGGAGATTCCAATTATATTTGTCGATAGAGTCAAGGGAAGATCCAAAATGTCAAAAAAAATAGTGCGTGAAGCTATTTTTATGGTTTGGAAGCTCAGGTTAAAAAGTATCTTCGGAGTTCTGAATTAATGATTTTTATGAGGCAACTGAAGTTAATGTGATCTTAACTTGTTGCCTCAACTCTTTTCTACCATTACTTTTTTATTTAATTGTAATATAATATTATTATCGAAGTGATAGACCTATCTATAATTATAGTCAATTTTAACGTTAAAGAGTTTCTTCAAAATCTCCTTAATTCAATTCAGAGAAGTTCTCCCAGCATCTCAAAAGAAATAATCGTAGTCGATAATGCCTCTGATGATGGTAGTGTGGAAATGCTTGAAGAGAAATTTCCCGGCGTTAAACTCATTGCCAACAAAAAAAATGTAGGCTTTGGTATTGCTAACAATATGGGCCTTGAGATTTCATCAGGAAGGTATATTCTTCTTATCAATCCTGATACAATTGTTCAGGAGGATACATTTGAAAAACTTATCGCTTTTTTTGAATCTACTCCGGATGCGGGACTTGCTGGTTGCAAGGTCCTTAATTCAGATGGAACTCTTCAACTTGCTTGCCGTAGAGGCTTCCCTGGGCCATGGGCTTCGTTTTGCAAAGTAACTGGACTTAGCTCTTTTTTCCCTAAAAGTAAGTTGTTCGCTAAATATAACCTTACTTACCTAGATGAAAATAAAACTTATGAAGTAGATGCCATCTCTGGCGCTTTTATGTTAATGAAAAGAGAGGTATATCAGGCCGTTGGTGGTTTTGACTCCCAGTTCTTTATGTATGGGGAGGATCTTGACTTATGCTACCGGATTCAAAAAGCTGGCTATAAGGTCTATTATTTCCATAACACGCAAATTATTCATTACAAGGGTGAGAGCACAAAAAGATCAAGTATGGATGAAACAAAGGTCTTTTATGATGCTATGCATCTGTTTGTTAAAAAACACTTTTCTTCTTCTTTTATTGTTGAAGTAATTCTTCAATTTGCCATTGCTCTTAGAAAAACTCTTGCTTTTGTAAATGTTTATAGATTGATTTTTCTTGCCGTTACACTTGATTTTTTCTTTTTTGACCTTACTCTTTTTCTTGCTTCTAAATTTTATCATGCCGAACATTGGAGAGGCTTTCCTCAATACTCGGTAATTATTGTGTATTCGATTCCGGCTGCTATACAGATCTTGATCGGTTTTATTACGAAAAGCTATAAAAGAGACTCTTTTTCTGTTCTAAGATCGATATATTCCATTTTTATTGGATTCTTTGTACTCTCTTCTGTAACATATTTCTTTAAGCAATACGCTTATAGCCGTGCTGTTGTAATAATTACTTATCTGTTACTCTTCTTAGCATTTCCTTTGTGGCGAATGTTGCTGAAACTTTTATTTAAGCTTGGTAGAACAGAGAATTTTCAAAAATATAAGACTCTAATAGTCGGAACAGATAAAAATTCTGTAGAACTTGCAAAAAGAGTTAAATCTAGATCTGCTGCTGTCCATACTATTACTGGGCTAATAGGAATTACACGAAAGACAATTGGAGAGAAAATAGAGGATTTCAAAGTTATTGGAAGTTTGGATAACTTAAAAAAGATCATAAAAGAAGAAAGAATTAATGAGGTTATTTTCTCTTCCAATGAATTAAGCTATAATCAGATGCTGGCCATTGTCTCTGATTGTCAGGGGGAAAACGTAGATTTTAAGGTAGCAGGAAGTGAACTTGACTTCCTGGTCGGTAAATCTTCTATTACTATGCTCGATGATATTCCTCTTCTTGAGGTCTCTTTTAACATCTCTTCCTTTACCAATAAAGTTTTCAAGTTTCTGATGGATGAGATATTAACTATTCCATCCTTGATTTTGATATATCCGTTTGTATATCTTTGTGAAAAAATTACTGGAATAAGCAATGAATTTATAAAATTTATTCTTGCTTTGCCAAAGGTCTTTCTTCAAAAAAAGAGCCTCGTGGGGCCTATGCTATATCAGGCTGATCCCCAACTTTATTTGGGAAAAGAGGGACTTACAGGCCTATGGTATACTGAACTAATTGATAAAAACGATAAAAACGACATAACTAAATTGGATATTTTTTATGCCAAAAATCAAAATATTTGGCTTGATCTGGAGATTTTGGGCAAAACTTTTAGTAAAATGATAAATTAAGAGGCGCTTTGATGAATAAAACTGTGTTGGAATTTGAAAAGCCGATTTTGGATCTTGAAAATAAAATTGTTGAGATGAGGAAGTATTCTGAAGTACTTGATATTGATGATGAAATAGTAAAACTCGAGAGAAAGGTGCAAAAGTTGAAGGAAAACGTTTACAACAATTTGACTAGATGGCAGAAAGTACAGATTGCCCGGCATCCTGAACGTCCATATACACTCGACTATATTGAACTTATGACAAAAGACTTTGTGGAGCTCCATGGTGATAGATTGTGCAAGGATGATAAATCCATTGTTGGCGGCTTTGCAAAACTAGATGAATATAAAGTAATGATAATTGGTCATCAGAAAGGTAGAGATACAAAATCTAATGTCTATAGAAACTTCGGAATGCCTAACCCCGAAGGTTATAGAAAAGCTCTTCGACTGATGAAACTTGCCGAAAAATTTGACACACCCATTATTACCATGTTAGATACTCCTGGTGCTTATCCGGGACTTGAAGCTGAACAAAGAGGACAGGCTGAAGCTATTGCAAGAAATCTCTTCGAGATGAGCAAACTTAAGGTTCCAATTGTTGTAGTTATTATTGGTGAGGGGGCTAGCGGTGGTGCCCTTGGCATCGGTGTAGGTGATAGAATCCTTATGCTCGAAAACTGCTGGTACTCGGTTATTAGTCCTGAGTCTTGTTCAAGTATTTTGTGGAAAAGTTGGGACTTCAAGGAGCAGGCCGCAGAAGCTTTAAGACTTACAGCAATTGACCTGCTAAGGCAAAAAATAATAGATAGAATCGTGCACGAACCCTTAGGTGGAGCTCATACTAACCCTCCTGCAATGGCTGCACATCTTAAAATGGTCCTGAAAGAAGAATTAAGTCAGCTAGTTAAACTTAAACCAGATAAACTGGTTGATAATAGATATGAGAAATTTGCCAGAATGGGCGTCTTCAACGAATAAATTTTTTTTGAGTATTGAATGTTAGTAAATAAAACTTTAATTAGAGTCCGTTATGCTGATACTGATAAGATGCAGTTTGTTTATAACGGTAAATATCTTGAATATTTTGAGGTAGGGAGAACTGAACTCTTAAGAAATATTGGCTTACCTTACAGGAAAATAGAATCTTTAGGCTACCAGCTTCCTGTATTGGAATCTTTTATTAAATATAAAAATGCAGGTCGCTATGATGATCTTCTTGAAGTTGAGGCTATAGTCAAAGAACTCCCGCATCCCAAAATACATATTGATTATGTAATTAGAAGAAGTGAAACTGAAGAAATTGTTGCAGAGGGGTATACCGAGCATATCTTTATTAAAGAAGATACAAAGAAGGCTGTAAGACCTCCACAATTTTATTTAGAAGCTTTATCTCCACATTTAACTATTGAAGAAGAAAAATGAAATTTCAAAAAGAAATAGACGAAATTATTCAAAGAGCATTTAAGGAAGATATTGGACCTGGCGATATTACTACCCAGGCTACTATTTCTCCAGATATTATTGGCGAAGCTAAATTTTTAGCAAAAGATAAGGGCATTATTGCAGGACTGGACATTGTTCAAAGAGTGTTTCAGCTTTATGACGCTTCTCTGAATTTTCAAAGATTTGTTAGCGATGGCGATAAAGTTGAATATGGACACATAATTGCTTCTGTAAAAGGGAAAGCCTCTTCAATTTTGACTACTGAAAGAACAGCTCTAAATTTTTTGCAGAGAATGAGTGGAATTGCCACCTTATCTAACAGCTTTAAGAATAGCATAAAACATACAAAAACAAAAATAATTGATACAAGAAAAACTGTCCCTGGTCTTCGCATCTTAGATAAAATGGCTGTTGAAGCTGGCGGATGCCGTAACCATAGAATTGGACTCTACGACATGTTCCTTATTAAAGATAATCATATCGCTGCCTCCGGTTCTATTACTAAAGCAGTTTCTGCATGCCGCGATTTTATGAAAACTAATAATAAATCATTTAAGATTGAGGTTGAGGTTACAAACCTGGAAGAAACCAGGGAAGCTCTTGATAGTAAAGCCGATATTATTATGTTGGATAACTTTGACTTGGATATGATGCTAGAGGCTGTAAGCCTTATTGACGACCAGGCTCTTATTGAAGCTTCTGGTGGAATTAACCTTGATACTGTTAGGGCTGTTGCTGAAACAGGTGTTGATTTTATTTCTGTCGGTGCCTTAACACATAGCGTTAAAGCTCTTGATATTTCACTTGACCTTTCTCTTGTAATTTGATACGGGACTACGATAACTGAGATGTTGATGAAAGATAAAGTTAAAGAATTAACAAAAGATACCGCAATCTATGGCATAAGTACGATTTTAAGCAGATTTATTTCGTTTTTGCTTGTCCCGTTCTATACTCATGTACTTCTGACTTCTGAATATGGTATTGTAAATACAACTTACTCATATATTGCATTTTTCAATATTGTCTATTTGTATGGTATGGATTCTGCCTATATGAAGTATGCTTCGCTTAAAAAAGAAAATGAAAGAAAAGAAGTATTTTCTACTCCTTTTCTGTTCGTCCTGTTTACCTCGGTCATGATTTCCATTGTTTTGCTTATTCTTCACAATTCTGTCTCCTCTTTTATGGAAATTCCACAAGGACAGTCAATTATTACAACTTACATTATTTTTATTTTGCTCTTTGATGCTCTTTCTGTAATACCTTTTGCTTATCTTCGACTTGCACGAAGGGCAAAGAGATTTGCTGCTATTAGGACTGCTAGTATTTTACTGAATGTTGCTCTTAATGTTATACTTATAAGATTTTTTAATATTGGTGTCAAAGCAGTTTTTATAAGTAATGTTGTTTCTTCATTGTTTTCTTTCCTTGTGCTTTTGCCAGATATATTAAAAAACCTTCAGTTGCAGATAAACAAAGAAACCTTGAGGACAATGTTGAAATTTGGCATTCCTTATCTGCCTGCAGGAATTGCCTCAATGGTTATTCAGGTAATTGACAGACCTATACTTCAAGCCTTGACTAATCAGAACCTTGTTGGTATTTACGGAGCAAATTATAAGCTCGGAATTTTTATGATGCTTTTTGTCTCTATGTTCCAATACGCCTGGCAGCCTTTCTTTTTGAATAATGCTAAGGAGGCTAATGCAAAAGAAATATTTGCCAAAGTGCTTACTTATTTCGTTTTGGCTGGAAGTGTGATATTGGTCTTTATTTCCTCTTACCTGGATATTATTAAGTTACTGATTGGACAGGGGTATTGGAGCGGATTATCTATTATTCCAATTATACTGCTTGGCTATCTTTTTAATGGAATCTATATAAATTTCACAGCAGGGATTTTTATTAAAGAGAAAACAAAACATCTTCCATATATTACTGGAATTGGTGCTCTGACTAATGTTGTTGTTAATTTTCTCTTGATCCCAGTCTGGGGAATGATTGGTGCGGCTTTGGCTACTCTTGCAAGTTACTTTATTATGGCCATTGTTCTTTTCTTTATTACTCAAAGATTCTACAAAATTGACTACGAATATAGTAAAATACTAAGGATATTCTTTGCAATTGGTATTTATGCTTTGGGTTTTTATACCTTTGGCGGGGCAAACCTTCTATATAAAACAGGATTGCTGATATTGTTTTTTATGCTTTTGCTTGTCTTTAGAATTATAAATAAAGAGGAAATCTTGTCACTTAAAAATCTTCTATTTAAGAAACTGATTAGAATTCCTGGAAAAAGAGTATAATTACTTCTTGTGTATTACTTTTTTGTTTAATTATTTTTTATTTTTGTCTAAAATAAACTAATTCAAAATTTAACTTAACTTTATGGATTTTAATAAGATCAGATTCGACTGCCGGCATTTCGTAGGCTATATACCATGCAAACCAAATAAACAACATGGAGTTCATTGCCAGGAGGAAAACGGAGAGGTTTGCAAATTCTATAATCCTGCTTCTATAAACATACTGATTATTAAACTTGGAGCTGCAGGTGATGTAATTAGAACTACTCCACTACTATATGCTCTTAGGGAAAAGTATCCAGATGCACATCTTACTTGGCTTACTCAGTTCCCAGATCTGGTTCCTTCTGCCAAAGAAAATTCACTAGGGGTTGATAAGATTCTTGGATGGAATGAAACATCTTTGACAATTGTTAAGAATTCTCTCTATGATGTTGTTATTAATCTTGATAAAGATGAACAAGCCTGCGCTTTAGTCAAATCTTTAAGTGATATAAAAAATGTTTTTGGCTATATCCTAAAAGATAATAAACCTTATCCTGCAAACGATTTAGCGATCCATAAGTATATGACCGGCATTTTTGATGATGTCAGTATTGCAAATAAGAAAAACTATATGCAGGAAATATTCGAGATTTGTGGATTCGAATATAATTTACAGCAATATATCCTTCCAGCCTTCGATACGAGTAGACAGTTTGAAATTGACCATTCGAAAAAGGTTGTTGGCTTAAATACTGGATGTGGTGGAAGATGGACTTCTAGGCTGTGGCCAGAAGAGTATTGGCTTGATTTAATAAAAGGACTCCAAGCTTCCGGCTACGAAGTTGTTATACTTGGCGGCCCTGAAGAACAGGAAAAAAATCAAAGACTTCAACAAAAAACAAATGCAAAATATTTCGGCGTTATGCCCCTAAAGACCTTTATGGGACTTATGAATGAATGCGATCTTATCGTTTCGGCAGTAACCATGGGAATGCATATTGCAATTGGCTTAAAGAAGAAACTTATACTCTTTAATAATATTTTTAACAAAAATGAATTCGAACTTTTTGGTAGAGGAGAGATTCTGGAACCCGAAAAACCTTGCCAATGCTATTTTACTCCTAAATGCAAAAATGAGGATTATAGATGCATTGAACACATCTACCCGGAAAGGGTTCTGCTCTCTGTAAATCAAAATTTAAACACATGAACGTGAGAGAAAAGGCTTTGCCTTTTCTCATCTTTAATTTTATTAATAATCAAGATTGCATTTAACCTTTGTTGAAGCTAAATTCATAGTACCTTTCAAAACGTTTTAATATTATTTTACTACTGATATTTTGTCTAGGAAAGATATTTATGAATGAAAAGATTCTATTAAAGGTAAAAAGAGTTTCTACAGATTTTCCCGATATTCCTCTCCCTGAATATGCTACAAAAGGAAGTGCTGGACTTGATCTTAGAGCTGCTGTATTAGAGAAGATCATAATCCCAAGCGGTAAAATTGCACTTGTCCCAACGAATCTTTCCGTTGAAATTCCTGAAGGCTATGAGTTGCAGGTCCGCCCAAGAAGTGGACTTGCTGCTAAATATGCTATTGGAGTTCTTAATTCACCGGGAACAATTGATTCGGATTACAGAGGAGAAATAAAAGTAATTCTAATTAATTTCAGTGATTCGGATTTCATTATTACTCGCGGTGATAGGATTGCACAAATGGTCTTATCAAAGGTTTTTGTTGCTGATTTAATTGAAACTAATGATTTGAATGATAGCGACCGCGGTCAAGGCGGATTTGGACATACAGGAAAGGACTGAAATCGAATTTTATGGCTGAATTTATACATCTACACAATCATTCTCATTATAGTCTTCAGGATGCTGCTTGTACAGTACCCGAACTCCTTAAAGCTGCAAAAAAAAATAACCAGCCAGCTGTTGCTCTTACAGACCACGGTGTGATGTTCGGCGTTTCCGAATTTTTTCATAAGGCTGAAAAAGAAGGAGTTAAACCTATTGCAGGTATGGAAGCCTATATTGTTCCTGATGGCTCCAGATTTGACAAAGGTAAAAGTGAAGATGGTTCTGATAAAAAGAAATCCAGACACTATAACCATCTGATTCTTCTGGCCAAAAATAAAACTGGCTATAAGAATATGATGAAACTTTCTTCTCTTGGGCATACTGAAGGATTTTATTACAAGCCCAGAATCGATTTCGAATTACTTAAGCAGTACAAGGAAGGCCTTATTGTATTATCTGCTTGCGCTAGCGGTGTAGTCTCTGTACATCTTGTGAACAATAATTATGATAAGGCAAAGAGTGTTGCTATACAATATCACGAGCTTTTTGGTGATGACTTCTATCTCGAGATACAAGATCACAATATGGATATTGATAAACCAATACTCGAGGGAATGCCAAAACTTTCTAAAGAATTAGGTATAAAGTTAGTTGCCACAAATGATTGTCATTATGTTGAAAAAGACCATGCTATTGCTCACAATATTCTGCTCCTTCTTGGAGATAAGTCTGGAACAGCCGATTATAAGAAACTAAGATATAACACCGATCAGATCTACTTTAAATCTTCTGATGAGATGGCAGACCTCTTTAGAAAATATCCGGGCGCTGTCGAAAATACACTCGAAATAAATGAGAAAATAAATTTTAAGCTTGAATTTGAAGGCTACCTTAGTCCTCATTTCCCAATCCCTCCCGAATCAAATGCAAAAAATCTGGACGAGTATTTTGAACAAATTGCTCGTGAAGGTCTCCATAAAAGATTTAAAAAACTAACCCCTGAAATAGAGGATAGGTTTAATTATGAGCTGGAAACCATTAAGAAAATGGGTTATTCTGGCTATTTCTTGATCGTTCAGGATTATATTAATGCATCAAAAAGCAGAGGAATCGCTGTAGGTCCTGGTAGAGGAAGTGCGGCTGGAAGTCTTGTGGCTTACACTACGGGTATTACAAATGTTAATCCCCTAGATTATGACCTGCTCTTTGAAAGATTCCTCAATCCGGCAAGAAAATCAATGCCTGATATTGACGTTGATTTTGGCGATGATAAGCGCGGACTTGCTATTGAATATGTTAAAGAAAAATATGGTGAAAAATCTGTCTGTCAGATTGTTACTTTTAACAGATTGTCTTCAAAGGCTGTTCTAAAAGATGTGGCCAGAGTGCTCGGAATTCCTATACCTACGGTTAATAGCATAACCAAATTTATCCCTTCTAAGTTTGGCAAGGTTTATACTATTGAACAGGCTTTGGCTGAAGTTCCTGAATTAAAATGGGTCAGAGAATCAAATGACCCTACTATTCGTGAACTTATTAAATATGCTAGAATTCTTGAGGGTATGAATAGAAATGCTTCTAAGCATGCCGCTGCCGTCGTTATTTCTCCGGGAGATGTTAGTAACTATGTTCCTTTGGCTACACAAGGAACTGGAAATGACCTTATTGCCCAGTATAACATGAAGGAGATCGAATCAGCCGGTCTTCTTAAAATGGACTTTCTTGGGCTGCGGACGCTTACTATCATACAGGATACAATTGCGCTTATTAAGAAAAACCATGGCATTGAGATTAATCCTGACGATATACCCATCGATGATGAAAAAACTTATCAGCTCTTTGCTAAAGGCCAGACAACGGCAGTCTTTCAGTTTGAAAGTGGCCCTATGCGCGAGTATCTGAAAAAGCTTAAACCTACAAGCATCAAGGACCTCTCGGCTATGAATGCTCTCTACCGTCCTGGTCCTATGGAGTTTATTGATGACTTTATTAAGCGCAAACATGGTATAGCTAAACCTGAATATTTGCACCCTGTACTTGAACCCATACTACAGGAAACTTATGGCATTATTGTGTACCAGGAACAGGTTATTCAAATTGCTAATAAAGCTGGTGGAATGAGCCTTGCCGAGGCTGATATTCTCCGCCGCGCCATGGGTAAAAAAGATCTTCAGGCTATGGCCGAACAAAAGACCAAGTTTGTTGATGGCGCCTCCAAAAATGGAATCGACCCTAAAGTAGCTATTGCTATATTTGAAGCAATTGATAAATTTGCTAACTATGGATTTAATAAAAGCCACGCTGTTGCCTATAGCGTGGTGGCTTATCATACAGCTTACCTGAAGGCTCATTACCCGGCTGAATTTCTTGCAGCCAACCTTACAAATGAATTTGGAAATACAGATAAAGTTACAACCTTTCTGGAAGATTGTAGAAAATTAAAGATTGAAGTTTTATGCCCTGATATTAATACTCCTTCAGTATACTTTGATGTTTTGGATGGAAAAATTGTTTTTGGAATGTGCGCTATTAAGAATGTAGGTATTGGCGCAATTGAAGAGATTATTAGAAAAAAAGAGGAACTTGGCCGCGACTTCAAAAGTATCTTTGACCTTTGTTCTAATGTCGATACAAGATTGGTTAATAAAAGGGCACTTGAGGGATTGGTCCTGGCAGGTGCCTTCGATAAACTTAGTGGAACAAGAGAACAAAATCTCTGTGCCGTTGAGTCCGCACTTGATTTTGGTAACAAGGTCCGTAATTCGGCACTCTCTATTACAGATAGCCTCTTTGGGGGAATAGCTGAAACTGTCGAAATTCCTGAGCCTTCACTGCCCGACGTTAATAGCTGGACATCAAAGGAAGAATTATCGAAGGAAAGAGAAGTACTGGGCTTCTATCTTACTAATCATCCTTTGCGTAAATATGAACTCGAATACAAATCCTTTGCTACAATTCATCTGGGTGAAACTGAAGGTGAGCTTACAAATGTCGAACAGGTAAGGGCTTGTGGCGTTATTACTGGACTTAAGAAAAAAATTGATCGCTCCGGTAAGACAATGGCATTTTTTACTTTGGATGACTTTTCAGGATCTTGTGAATGCCTTGTCTTTGGATCTACTTTTGAGAAAATTAACCAATATATTGAGGAGGAAGCTCCTGTTGTTCTGATTGGTAAACCTGAAAGTAGTGGCGATGCTATTAAGCTTCAGATTGAAAATGCTATGTCCTTTGAAGAGGTCCGTAACCTGACAAAAAGCTTGAAAATTGTGATCGACAACGAAAAGTTTCAAGACATAAATGTTATTTCTGAACTCAAAAATCTTTTTGAAAAATATAAGGGAAATATACTCCCTATTATTCATTTCCAGAATAATGGCGATCGAACCAGATTGTTCCAGGTCCAGAAATACCGTGTTAGGATTTGTGATGAGTTCCTAAGCGCAATGACTCAGCTGCTTGGTGATGACTCAATCTTACTTTGTGCTTAGTTAAAAATGTTTTTTCCAAAATATAGAAAATATTTCTTGTTTGTGTTAAGAGTTGTTGAATTTATAAACAAGTTTTGGCCCTATTATTGAATAACTATCACGATTTTGTTATTATAGCATTTAATAATTAAAATTATTTTAAAAAGGAATCATAAAATTGGAAGCAAAAAAATCTACAGATAAAGCTTGGGCTGTCATTTTGGGCGCCTCAAGTGGTTTTGGTGGTGCTGCTGCTGTTGAACTAGCCAAAAATGGCTATAACATTTTTGGAATTCACCTCGACAGACAGGCAACAATGCCTAATGTTAATGCAATTATAAAGAAAATTGAAAAAGCTGGGCAAAGCGCTGTTTTTTTTAATATTAATGCAGCCGATCCAATTAAAAGAGAAGAAGTTATTGACGAAATTAAGGAGAGATTCGAATCCTGTAAAGATAATTGCAAAGTCAAAGTCCTGATCCATTCTATGGCCTTCGGTACACTTAGACCTTATTTTGCAAAACGACCTGAAGATGCTGTCTCTCAGGCTTCAATGACTATGACACTTGATGTTATGGCTCATAGCCTTGTTTATTGGATTCAGGGTTTGATATATAATAACCTCTTTGCTGAAGGCGGAAGAATATTTGCTTTGACAAGTGCAGGATCGCAGACCGTTATCCCTAGCTATGGCGCTGTCTCTGCTGCTAAAGCTGCTCTTGAAGCTCATATCCGTCAAATTGCTGTTGAACTTGGATTTATGAAGATAACAGCTAATGCAATCATGGCTGGTGTTACTGATACTCCTGCTTCAAGAAAAATTCCTGGAGTCGAAAAAATGCTTCAGGCTGCTGAACAGAAAAATCCTATGGGTAAACTTACTGTTCCTGAAGAAGTTGCTAAGGCAATTGTTCTTTTGTGCGACGAAAAAGCAGGTTGGATTTCTGGAAATGTCATAGGTGTTGATGGCGGAGAATATGTCGTAAACTATATTGGCGAAAAAGTTTGCAAGGGTTTTAAATAAAAACCAGTTATTCTTAAGGAAATCGTGAAAATTGCTTTTTTTTTGAAAAGAAGCACGCCAGATGTGCTTCTTTTCATTTCTTAAACTATAAAAATTCATTCCAAAACATACCTCTGATCTGAAATTTTACTGCTCAATTTGTCTTCTTGCTATACCTGCTCTTCATCTGAAAAAAATAGTAAGGCCTGCATCATTATTCAAAATTCTTCAGTATATTTGGAGGAATTTTTAATCAAATTTTTAATAACACACAATTTAAGGTTATTTTGACATGTTTGAATTCACTTTCACTGAAGAACAAAATATGTTGCGCGAAATGGTTCGCGACTTTACAAATAATGAGATCAAGCCAATAGCTCAAAAAATTGATGCTGACGAAAAGATTCCAAGAGAATTAATCGATAAACTGGCCGAAATTGGTGTACTTGGTGTCTCTTTCCCTGAAGAATATGGCGGCAGTGGATTTGGTGAAGTAGGTTATTGCATCTGTCAAGAAGAAATTGCTCGCGGTTGCATGTCGACTGCTACTTTTATAGGCGCTCATCAATCTATAGGTACTAATGCCATCTATCTAGGTGGTTCAGAAGAATTAAAGAAAAAATATGTTACTAGACTTGCTAAGGGAGAGGCTATTGGCGCATTTTGCTTAACCGAACCTCAGGCTGGAAGTGATTCTTTTAACCTTAAGACTAAAGCTGTTTTAGATGGAGATGAGTGGGTATTAAATGGTGATAAATTGTGGATTACAAATGGGGGAATTGCTGATATAGTATCAGTTTTTGCCCGCACTCCTAAGGGTATCACTGCTTTTGTCGTTGAAACTAAATGGCCTGGATTCCATGCTGGCCCTTCTGAAAAGAAAATGGGTATTAAGGGAAGTACTACTAATGCTATTACTTTTGATAATGTGCGTGTACCTAAGGAGAATATGATTGGACAAGATGGCCGCGGATTCCTTATTGCTATGAAAACTCTCGATGCAGGTAGATTGGGACTTGGCGCTGCTTGCCTTGGTGCTGCAAAAGAACTCCTTGCTCTTTCAACTAAGTATGCTAAGGAAAGAGTTCAGTTCGATACTGCTATTAGTAATTTTCAAGCTGTTCAATTCATGCTTGCAGAAATGGCTATAATGATTTATAATATGGAATCTATAGTTTATCGCACAGCTGTTGATTATGACCTTAAGAAAAGCGTTTCGCGCCAGTCTGCTATTGTAAAATATTTCTGTTCTGAATCTCTTGATAAGATCGCTGACCTTGCTGTTCAGGTTCATGGTGGAATGGGATACTCACGTGAGCTTCCTATTGAAAGATTTTATAGAGATGCTAGAATTAACCGTATCTTTGAAGGTACTAACGAAATTCAGAAAGGCATTATTGCAAGAGATATTCTGAAGAAAAATGGGGCAATGTAAATCCCTTAGATTTTTTATTTGAATAATTTGGTTGCGGATTCGATAGATCATTTTTTTTATCTATCTTTCCGCAATCTCAAATTATTATTCAGCCCAATCCGGTATCTTTACTCTTCTATATTAACCGATTCTGAATTTTACTGGATTATTTTATTTTAATGTGTATTTTTGAGTATAAAGCCTTGAGCATTAGGCTCTTGGTCTTTTGAATTGATTAACCTTAGGCAAGGAGAATAAATATGAAGCCTGTTCAGTTTACTGATGCTAATTTTGAATCTGAAGTTTTAAAGTCTGATGTTCCTGTTATTGTTGATTTCTGGGCAACATGGTGCGGCCCCTGCAGAATGATTGCTCCCATAATAGAACAACTTTCTGTAGAATACCAGGGGAAAGTTAAAGTTGGAAAGCTTGATGTTGATGAAAACCAGCAGACTGCCATCAAATATGGCGTTAGAAGTATCCCAACTGTTCTTTTCTTAAAAGATGGTAAAGTTGTCGATACTATTATTGGTGCAGTTCAAAAACCTCAGTTTGTTCAGAAAATTCAAAGTATATTGAACTAATTTATTGCTTCAGGATCAGGAAGCTGGACACTAGAATTGTTATAATATTTATTTAAAGTTTGAAAATACTCTTCTTTTTGTCCTTTTCCTGAATCCTTTTGCTTTTTCTTTTTGAAATATGTCACAACATTCTTTATTGAAAATCTACCTCCTAAAACTCAATTCTCCTTCTGACTTTCTATAGCACTTAAGCAAAAATTCACGTAAATTAGAAAATCGAATATTAAGCTTTGGGCAAATTGTACTATTTGACCTTTGCTTAGTTTTTTTTATAAAATTTTTGAATCAGCACGATATTTTAGGTGTAAAAGGGTTAGTTTGCTAAAGTTTCAGGTAACACATAAAGATAATTGCTCTAAGGCTAGAGCCGGTTTTTTGCAAACTGGCCATGGAATTGTTGAAACCCCTATTTTTATGCCAGTTGGCACACAGGGGACTGTTAAAGCTGTTAATCAGAATTATCTTGCTAATGATATTAATGCTCAGATAATTCTTGCGAATACATATCACCTTTATTTAAGACCAGGTACACAACTTTTAGAAAAAGCTGGTGGCTTGCATAAATTTATGAACTGGGATAAGCCTATACTTACAGATAGTGGCGGTTACCAGGTCTATAGTCTTTCTGAATTAAGAAAAATGAGGAGTAACGGCGTCGAATTTAGATCTCATTTGGACGGCTCTAAACATTTTTTTACACCTGAAAAGGTTATTCAGATTGAAAGAAGTATTGGCTCGGATATTATGATGCCACTGGATGAATGTACTCCTTATCCTTGTGAATATGAATATGCCAGGAAATCAAAGGAGCTTACTTCTTATTGGGCTGCCCTTAATAAAGAGGCTTTCGAAAGAACTTCCCCTTATTATGGACACGAGCAATATCTCTTCGGTATCATTCAGGGCAGCGTCTATAAAGATTTACGAGAAGCATCTGCTAAAGATCTTATTAGCTTGAACTTTGACGGCTACTCAATTGGCGGACTTGCAGTTGGTGAACCTACTGAGAAAATGTATGAAATGGTAGATTTTACTACTGATTTTATACCTTTTGATAGACCTCGTTACCTTATGGGAGTAGGTCGCCCGGAGAATATTCTTGAGGGAATTGAACGCGGTGTGGATATGTTCGATTGTGTTATGCCGACTCGTAATGCGAGAAATGCGTACCTGTTTACGGAAAATGGCATCTTATCTATGCGTAATGCTTGTTATAAAGATGATTTCAAACCTGTTGATGAAAATTGTAGCTGCTATACTTGCTCAAATTATTCCAGGGCCTATTTAAGACATCTTTTTATTGCTAAAGAGATACTTGCTCTGGAACTGGCAAGCATACATAACCTTCACTTTTACCTTCAATTGGTAAGACAAGCTAGACAAAATATTATTAATGGTACTTTTAGTCAGTGGAAAATTCAAATTGTTAAAAATCTTTCAATAAACATTAATTCTTTTAAGGAGGAATAAGTGGATCTATTAATTGCTATGGCTCCTCAACCAGGCCAACAAGGTGGCGGAAGTTTGATTAGCACTTTTATTATGTTCGGTGCTATATTCTTGATATTTTACTTTATGATAATCAGACCTCAGCAAAAGAAGGCTAAAGAAAGAGATGTACTTTTATCTAATCTCCAAAAAGGAGATAAGATTATTACAAATGGTGGTATCCATGGAACTATTGAGGGCCTTGAAGAAAAAACAGCTCTCGTTAAAATCGATGACCATGTTAAAATTAAGATCGAACGTTCTGCAATTGCTACCGTTCTGAAATAAAAATGAAATAGAAGGTATTAAAATGTTCTGTTCAGTTGAAGAGGCTATTCAGGATTTTAAGAATGGCAAAGTAATTATTGTGGTTGATGATGAAGACAGGGAAAATGAAGGAGACTTGGTCTGTGCTGCACAGTTCATAACTCCTGAGATCGTTAATTTTATGGCTAAGTATGGTAGGGGAATGATATGCGCTCCTATGTCTGGGAAAAAACTTGACAACCTTGGCCTTCAGTTGATGGTTGATTCAAATTCTGCCTTGCATGGTACACAATTCACTGTCACAGTTGATGCAGCCGAAGGTACTACTACTGGAATTTCTGCAAGTGACCGGGCTATAACTTTGAAGAAACTTTCTGAAAAGAATGCTACGAATGAGGATTTTGCAAAACCCGGACATATTTTCCCTCTGCGTGCTTTTGACGAGGGGGTACTCAGGCGTGCTGGTCACACTGAGGCGGCTGTCGATTTATGCAAGCTTGCTAATCTAGAGCCCGTCGGTGTCCTCTGTGAAATTCTAAATGAGGATGGTACAATGGCACGGGTTCCTGATTTGGAAAAATTTGCTAGTCAGTATAATTTGAAAATAATGACTGTTAGTGATCTGATTAAATATAGGATTCAAAAGGATAAACTGGTAGTCAGAGCTGCTGATGTCAATTTTCCAATAAAAAAAGGAGCTTTCCACCTTTATGTTTACAAAAGCTACCTTGATAACAAGGAGCATGTCGTTTTGCTTAAAGGTGAAATTGATCCCGAAAAACCTACTCTTGTAAGAGTTCACTCTGAATGCCTTACTGGTGATGTTTTCCAATCTTTAAGATGTGATTGCCACGATCAGCTCCATGCTGCCCTTGAGAAAATTGAGCAGGAAGGAAATGGCGTTCTCGTCTATATGCGCCAGGAAGGCCGAGGTATTGGATTACTAAATAAAATTAAAGCCTATGCTCTTCAGGATAAAGGTCGTGATACTGTCCAGGCTAATGAAGATTTAGGATTTCATGCTGACCTTAGAGACTATGGAATTGGTGCACAAATACTGCTTGATTTGGGTGTAAGAAAAATGAGACTCTTGACTAACAATCCTAAAAAGATTATTGGTCTTAAAGGATATGGACTTGAAGTTACTGAAAGAGTCCCACTGGAGATTACACCAAATGACAAAAACAGGAAATATCTTATTACAAAACGTGATAAGATGGGACATCTTATTTTATTAAATGACAAGATTGTTTTATAAAGAGACTCTTTTTGAGTCTCTTTTTATAAATACATTAGGAAAACCATATGAAAGAACTTGGAATTTCGAAAAACTTCCTTGCAATTGAAAAACAGTATTCTGAGTATAAATCCTCTGAAATCGTTGTTTTATCCGCTCCTTTTGAAAAAACAGTTAGTTATGGACATGGTACAAAGAATGGTCCTAAAGGAATTTTGGAAGCCTCACACTATGTCGAGTTTTATGATGAAGAACTCGATAGGGAATTAGCCTTTGAAAAGGGAATCTGTTCTCTTACTCCCATCGATTTTAAGAATATGAGCGCAAAAAAATCAATCAGTTTTGTTTATGATAAAGTAATAAAACTGTTGGATGATGGCAAATTTGTAGTTACTCTTGGTGGCGAACATTCATTATCCTTAGCTCCCGTTAAAGCTCATCTGGAGAAATTTGAAAATCTCTCGATTCTTCAGTTTGATGCTCATTCTGACTTACGTCAGAGTTACGAGGGATCTATTTATTCACACGCATCCGTTATGGCTCGCGTTGCTGAATTAACAAAGGACATTGTTCAGGTTGGCATTCGCGCACAATGCATTGAGGAATCAAAATTTATTAAGGAAAACAATATTAAAACTTTCTATGCCAGGAATATTAGATTGAATAAATATGGTAAAAACTGGGAAAAAGAAGTTTTGAATTCTCTTAAAGAGAATGTCTATATTTCCTTTGATGTTGACGCTTTTGATCCTTCTTTTTTGCCTTCAACCGGTACTCCTGAACCTGGTGGTTTATTTTGGGATGAAACAATGAACCTGCTGCGGATGATAGGTGAATCTAGAAAAATAGTCGGCTTTGACGTGGTTGAACTTGCCCCGGTTAAAAATAGTCATTCCTCTGATTTTACTGCTGCTAAACTTGTTTATAAACTTCTGAACTATGCGTTTCTGAAAAGATAGGCTTTTAATATGTGCCTGATTTTGCCCTGTCTTAGGCTGATTAGGCACTTTCTCTTTTTTCGTTTTCTATTATTTTCCCCTCAAGCCTCCACCTAGAATATTCGAGGAAATTTATATATCTTTAGCTCAGAAAAATAGGTGTCATATGAAAACCTTGAGAATGAAGTCCTTGAGAATGAAAATCT
>JAUZPB010000279.1 GCA_030706145.1 Bacteroidota bacterium | reverse complement strand
GCACGCTGAAGCTGTGCCTTTAATATGCTAAGGCGTGATTCAGAGACCTTTACATCTTTATAGCCTGTTTCAAGCTGTTTGCTTGTTATATCATAATTCGATTTACTATCGTCAAACTGCTTTTTTGTGATGGCATTTGAGGAGTAGAGTTCCTTATCGCGGGAAAGATCCGATGCAGCCTTTTGTTTGCGGAGTGACATTACATCGGCATTGCCTTTAGAGAGAGACAATGCTGCCTCGGCATTTGTAAGAGAAGCACTTGCATTTTCAACATCAGCCTGAGCCTGCGCATAGTCAGCTTTCATTTCCTGAAGCTGCAGTGCCTGCTCTGTAGTATCTATCACCATCAGAAGCTGGCCTTTTTTTACAGAAGCATAATCTTCAACAAATATCTTATCAATATAGCCTGGCACACGTGCCATAATTGGGACAAGTCTCATCTCAACCTGGGCATTATCTGTTTCTTCATGTGTAAAAGCGTCCCAGACCTTTATTCCCACAAAAACAAGTATTGCTGCAATAACGACAGGCAGAACGACCTTTTGAATGATCTTTTTCTTTGATTCTTTATTTTCCATTTTTATTTCCTACACCATTATATTTTCAATTTATGGTGCCCAAAATATGAAAAATTAAGGATCATAAAATTGCCAAATGGCAATTTATTTACTTGCGTTTTCTTAACCGGCTTAATGAGGTTGGAGTAATACCAAGAAAAGAAGATAAATACTTAAGAGGAACCCTTTGAAGCAGCTTTGGATGCTGCATAGCTCTTGCATAGCGCTGCTCGGCTGTTTCTGTCCTGAATGAATTAACGCTGTTGACCAATGCACCAATTACATTTTCCCAAAACTTGCGAATGAACCTTTCGAAGATCGGCACCTCTAAAAATAGTTTGTCCATTTCCTTATGAGTAATATAGAGGATAGTTGTATCTTCAATTGCTTGTATGCCAAAAACAGATGGTTTTTGCGAAATAAAACTGCTTATATCACAGAAGAACTCATTTTCAAAAGCAAACCCGCCGGAAATTTCATCATGCTCATGTTCCCAGTAACCTCTAAAGCAGCCTTTTATTATAAAAGCCAATTCATTGTTGATCTGTCCGCTTTTCGAGAAGTATTTTCCTTTAGGAATATCTTTAACCACAAAATACTGCAAGATCTTATCCATCTCATCCTGTGTCGGATCAATATATTTTCTTATAGCCTCTTCAAGAGCATCTTTCATCATAGTATATTAATACTTCATCTTTCTGTGTTTTATCTTTTTACGATTTATCTTTTTATATATTATCTGATTATATATTATCTGACCAGGCTTTGCTGGTACAGAATGCAAATATAGCAATTAAGGCCCTCAGTTAAAAAAAATCCCGGTACCAAAAAAAAGATAACGGGACTTAAAAATAAACAATTTTTCTGTAAAACTTAAATAATTTATATTGCTAAAGGGTAAGCTTTTCTGAAACTTTCCGAGTCCTTTACACCAAGGGACTCATAGATCTTAAGTGTAGGTTTTGAGCGGTTAAGTGTATAAAAATGAATTCCCTTTACCCTGTTATCCAGCAGATCAAAGACCTGTTGTGTAGCCCAGTGAATACCAACCTTTTCAACGGATTCATCATTCTGAGCACGCATAATAGCGCGAAGAAGCTTAGCAGGTATCCTGGCTCCCAGTGCAAGCTCTGCCATTTTCTGCAGACCTTTTCGTGTTGAAACAGGCATTATGCCCGCAATTATAGGTATGTGTATGCCTGCAATCTCACATCGCTCACAGAAATCATAATACTCATTGTTGTCAAAGAAAAGCTGAGTGCAGATATAATCAGCACCTGCGTCGACCTTCATTTTCAGGTACTCAATCTCTTTCAGCCTGTTTGGCGTAGATGGGTGTCCTTCCGCAAAACCTGCAACACCAATACCCATCTTTGGGAAATTCTTCTTAATAAATGCAACAAGCTCGGCAGCATGAGTAAATCCATCTTTTGGATGAACAAAATCAGCTTTATTCTTTGGAACATCACCCCGAAGAGCAAGAACATTTTCAATTCCGCTTTCTGAATATAATTCCAGTATCTTGCGGATCTCCTCTTTTTCAGCACCTATACATGTAAGATGCGACACAACAGTAAGGTTTGTTTCTTTGCTTATGCGCATTATTAGATCATGCGTCAGCTGCCTTGTAGAACCTCCTGCTCCATAGGTAACACTTACATATGAGGGTTTTAACGGTATTAATTCTTTTATTGATTCAAAAAGTGATTTAGATGCTTCTTCTGTCTTTGGCGGAAAAAATTCAAAACTAAAAAGCGGACCATCTTCTTTTAATACATCTGCAATGTGCAATTTTCTACTCAACTCCAAAAAAAATAAAATACATTGGGGCAATTATACCTAATTCATTTTTTATTATCAAATAACATAGAAAATTAACTTATGCCAAAAGCACATTTAATGACCAATATTAAAGAATACTATGGTATTAAAGAATACTATGGAATTCACTTGATATTGCACATTCGATTTTTACTTTCCTAAATATCAAAGAAAAAAGGAGGTGTTATGGATATTAAGAGTATGAAAGATATCGATATCAATGCATTAGTTTCTATAAGCAACTATTCACCTTCACCAAAAGCATGGGAGGATCAGGTTTTTTATTTCCTTCTTCTTGACCGCTTTTCCGATGGAAAAGAATCAGGATATATTGATAATAGCGGAAATATGGTAGTTGGTAATGGGACACAGTTATTTTCTTCAAATCAGGCATACAATACCCCATACGATTCCTGGTTATCACATGCACAGGGATGGAAAGGCGGTAATCTTAAAGGATTAACTTCCAAACTTGGATATCTTAAACGTATGGGAATTACCGCCATATGGATGAGTCCTTTCTGTCAGCAGGTTGCATTTGAAGAAACTTATCATGGTTATGGCATACAGAATTTCCTGAAAGTGGATCCCCACTTTGGCACTAATCAGGATCTTATTGATTTGGTAAAGACAGCTCACTCGATGGGTATGTATGTTATACTGGATATTATATTAAATCATACTGGCAACGTCTTTGCATATGACCCGGACCGCTTCATTACCCAGGATAACAATGGGAACACTTATTTAGAACCACGCTGGGATGGTAAGCAGTATAAAGTAAAGGGATACAGAAATGCTTCAGGAGATCCTGTAATTCCATTTACTGCAAATGCAGCGGCAAACACAAATGAAGCAATATTCCCAAATGAGCTGCAGGAACCATCATCATTTACACAGAAAGGTATTATCAAAGGCTGGGATTATTATCCAGAATACTGTGAAGGTGATTTTCTAGATCTAAAGGATCTTAATCATGGATCTGGCCCAGTAGATAACTACTCAATTTCAAAGACACTGGAGACACTTGCAAATATATATAAATT
>JAUZPB010000278.1 GCA_030706145.1 Bacteroidota bacterium | reverse complement strand
TTCGATCATATCCTTAACAGATGCCCTGTCGATAAATTCATGAATGAATCTTACCTTTTTTTTCTCAGGAGGCAGGAAATCATTCAGTTCCTCATAGAATCTAAAATAAGCTTTATGCATAAAATAAACTAAAAATCTAAAAGCATAAAATCCAGAGGCGCGGTAATGGAAAAAAGCAGGCAGGAAAAGAAGGGTTGGAAAAGAGTAAATCGACAGATACATTCAAAATCATCAGAAATATCTTATTGCCTCATGATAAAATGTAATTTTATATATCCAGGGCAATCGTAGTCCATCTATGGACGTTTTGGATTTTCTTTCTTAACTTCATTTTTAAATTTCGCATTTTAATCTGATAAGGTATATACAACAACAAACCACATCCCGGGAGGAATATGGAAAGTTTAGAAAGACTATTATCTCAGATAAGCGATGTTGTCTGGGGCTGGCCCATGATAATTCTTCTGTTCGGTACGCATATTTTTCTCACATTCAAACTCCGTTTTATTCAAAGGTTCATTGGTAAAGCCATTAAGATTTCGCTGGAAAGGTCCAAAGAAGGTGAAGGAGATGTAAGTCAGTTTGGTGCATTAACAACAGCTCTTGCCGCCACAATTGGTACAGGAAACATTGTGGGAGTTGCAACTGCAGTTGCAGCTGGTGGACCTGGAGCTGTTCTGTGGATGTGGCTGACAGGGGTATTTGGAATTGCTACTAAATATTCAGAGGCACTTCTTTCCGTAAAGTACAGGATAACTACAGCAGATGGCATGATGGCAGGCGGGCCAATGTATGTGCTTGAGCGAGGATTAAAGAGCAAATGGCTGGGAGTTGTCTTTGCTGCACTAACAGCAGTTACAGCTTTTGGCATAGGCAACATGGTACAGGCAAATTCGATCTCGTCAATGGTAAGCGAAAACTTTCATATTTCTCCATGGATCTCCGGAGCATTAATGACAATACTCACAGCAGTTGTTATCATTGGAGGAATAAAATCGATAGCAAACGTATGTGAGCTTCTTGTTCCATTTATGGCCATTTTTTATGTGCTTGGATGCGCAATTCTTCTTGCAATAAACTACACAACCATTCCTGCAACATTTATGCTAATCTTTAAGAGTGCATTTACCGGACATGCTGTGATAGGCGGATTTCTGGGAGCGGGTTTTAAGGAAGCAATAAGGTATGGTGTTGCGCGCGGATTATTCTCAAATGAATCCGGCCTTGGAAGTGCACCAATTGTAGCTGCAGCGGCGCAGACAAAAAATCCAACCAGGCAGGCTCTGGTTTCTTCGACAGGTACATTCTGGGATACAGTTGTAGTATGTGCAATGACAGGGCTTGTAGTTGTTAATTCAGGAGACTGGACAAAAGGCCTGAAAGGGGCAGCGCTGACAAGTTCAGCCTTTTCCGAAATCCCGGTAATTGGTCCAATAGTACTTACGGTAGGGCTTTTAACATTTGTATTTTCAACTATACTTGGGTGGTCCTATTATGGAGAAAAAGCCGCCGAGTATCTTTTTGGCAGTAAAATAATTAAGCCATACCGCTGGCTTTGGGTTTTTGCTGTTCTCTTAGGATCTGTGCTTTCACTTCCAATAGTATGGTCCTTTGCAGATATAGCCAATGCTTTAATGGCTGTACCAAACCTTATTTCGCTGCTTGCCCTAAGCGGTGTAATTGTTGCAGAGACACGAGAATATCTCTGGAACAAAAATCTGGATAAGGCAGCTGTAAAGACAGCTCAAACAGCAGTTGAAGAAGAATAAATCAGTTAAGACTATTTTTTTTGTACCTGGATTCGAGTTCTCTCAGCATTTCTGAGAGAACTTTAGTCCGGTCGAATAGTTCTGAAGCAAGCCTTTTTTCGGCACACCTTAAACTATCAAGCCATGTTAAATTTTCTTTAAAGAAAATAATTCTCTTAAATAATTCATTAGAGTCTTCCGGACTAACAAGCACCTGCTGAGGCAGGCAGCTTATTATCTTTGCCGTTTCACTTTCCTTATTGACTGAAGCAATAAGTGGAACTCCAAAGGCAAGTATATTTAGCAATCTTGAAGGAATTGCAATTTCTTTTACTTCCTTTCTAAGCATAACAAGAGCGGCATCGGATGAGGCCAGCATATTGCAGAATTCTTCTTTGGGCTGTACTTCCAGAAAGATAATATTTTGAAGTTTAAGAGCTTTTGCCCTTTCCTGAATGTTTTGTTTTTGGACGCCATCTCCAGCAATTAAGAAAGTAATAGACTCATCTTCTTTTTGTGCGATGCAAGCTGTTTCAAGCAGTGTTTGCACACCTTGCTTTTCCCCTATATTTCCAGAATATAACACAACAAACTTATTTGTAAGACTATACTTATTTCTAAATGATACGGGATCTGAAGCAACAATATTTTCATCAGACAAATTCACCCAATTACTAAATAGTAGTAATTTATTATCTTCAACTCCCCTTTTCCTCAGGTTTTCATTCATATCTTTACCTATGCTGCTTATGAGCGCAGCAGAATTGTAAGAGAACCTTTCTAATGTCCCAAGTATTTTTATAAGTTTTTTGTTTCTTATCATTCCAAGTTCAATAGCTGCAGCAGGCTGGAGGTCCTGAATGTGAATATGCAAAGGGACCCTCTTTAATTTGCAGAAAAGAGAAGTAGTTACGAGACTAAAAAAAGGAGGAGATACGCAGATAAGAAGATCACCATTTATAATGCTCATCATTTTAATAAATGACAGAAGGCTATAGACCAGCTCATGCAATATTCTCTTAAGGCTTCCAGGGCTTTGCGGAACATATGTCCAGCATCTAAAGACATCGATTCCGGAGATACTTTCCTTAAAAAATGCCCTGGAGGGGTATCCATCAAATTTTTTCCACTGAGGATAAAATGGAAATGAAGTCATTACCTTCACATTATGTCCTTTGCTAACCAGGAACTTTGCAAAGTCGTAAGAATAAACACCTATTCCCGTCATTTCGGGATAGAAATACATACTGGATATAATAATATCCATTGCCCCCTCCTTTTGTTATGCAAAGAGATGCGGATCTGCAAATAGCTATAGATCCGCAATCTATATTGTCTGCAAATAGACCGGTTAGATAAATTTGGGGGGAACGTTTAACGTTATGTATCTCTTATGAACCTGCATGCCTACTGCACTTTTTTAAATGCTATAGACATATATGTCCACTCAAAATGAGACTATACTAACATGCCAGCTTTATTATTTGTTTTTAATTTAATTGCCTCACAATAAATTCTCATTAGCTGCTCATAGTGACTCTCAGGATCATTTATGCTCATGACCTGTTTCATTGCATTGAGTCCAAATAAAATTCTTTTTTCACCATTAAAATAAAGATCACTTAACTTTCTGATCAGATCTTTGACATTTCCTGCTTCAAACAGTAGTCCAGAATGCCCA
>JAUZPB010000277.1 GCA_030706145.1 Bacteroidota bacterium | reverse complement strand
TAAAATTACTTTAGGGCCTAAAATAATATTAATTTATTCTGTTGTCAATATGTCATAAATATTTTACACCCTGCCAAATATTTTTAGGGCTGCCCTGCATAAATAAACAGGGCAATTTTGAATTGCGTCTTTTTTCTTACTCTTTAGACTGCAAGAAGGGATAAGGATGAAATTATTACCCACAATGTTATTCCCATTACAAAAGGCCTAAGTCCAACTTTCTTTAATGTCTCCTTTGAAAGATTAGACCCAATAAGGAATAATGTTACGACCAATGCCTGCTTTGCTACAAGATATACTATCTGAAACAAATTGTGCATGGATGTAAAATAAGTATTTACAAGCATTGCAAGAAAAAAAGCAAAGATAAAGAAGGGGATCTTTATTTTCTTAAGATCTGACTTAAACATAAGAGCTGAAAGCAGAGTTACAGGTATTATCCACAAAGCTCTTGTAAGCTTAATTGTTGTTGCAGTAGCAAGCGCAAGCTTTCCATATTGTGAGGATGCGCCCACAACAGAACTAGTATCGTGGATTGCAATTGCAGACCAAAGCCCGAACTGCGGCTGCGAAAGTCCAAGATAATGTCCTATAAAAGGAAAAAGAAGAAGAGCTACACTGTTTAATATGAATACAACACCTAAGGCAACAGTGGTATCTTCGCTTTTTGCTTCAATTACAGGCGCAACTGCTGCTATTGCACTGCCTCCGCAGATTGCCGTTCCTGCTGATATAAGTATTGAGGTATTCTTATTCACCTTCAGAAATCTTGAAATTATAAATCCTAATAAAAATGTAAGCGTAATTCCTGCTATCGTGTAAATGAATCCTTTCTTTCCGGCCTCGAGCGCAACGGCTGCGTTCATCCCGAAACCAAGTCCAATGACTGAGAATTGAAGAAGTTTATGTGTAAGCTTCTGAGTTTTTTCTATTACGGGATTTCCTATAGTCACTGCAAGTACAATTCCAGCAAACAGTGCCAGTGGTGCTGAAACTACAGGAAATGCACATGCTATTAATAAAAGTACAAAGATTATTATTTGAGCCTTCTTGTTCATCATTTAAGCTATTCCTGTTTTCATTAAACTATTTTTCCATATTCAAATGTAGCTACTTTCAATTACTTTGTCTTATACATTATAGTTATTATGTATAACAATTGGTTATATCCTCCTGTCTGGCCTGTGCGGATACATTATGCTAAGAAAGACTTAAATAAATTCTTTTGTCTTGACATTTTATGGCGGAATCACTAAGTTTCGACTATAAAACGGAAAACGTCGAATAGTATGAACAGTAACAAAGATGAAGAAGTAAGAAATCAGATCCTTTCTTCGGCAAAAAGGATCTTTCAGAAGTATGGCCTGCATAAGACCACTATGGAGGATATTGCCGTAGAGGCCGGAAAGGGCAAAAGCACACTTTACTACTACTTTAAAAGTAAAGAGGAGATCTTTGAAGTAGTAGCCAGGGCTGAAATGGATGCCATAATTGCTAAAGCAAAGGAATCTCTTAATGGGGTCGATGGAATGAAGATGAAACTTAGAAAATTTCTTACTTCTTCCATCTATGAAATAAAGCAAACTACTAATCTCTATTCACTTGTAAAAGGTGAAATGAAAGGGGATAAGGAATTCCTCGATAAACTAAGCGGGGTCCTTAACGTAATGGCTGAACAGCCTGTAATTGAAATATTGCAGAAAGGGATGCAGTCTGGGGAACTCTCATTTTTGAAGGAATCAGAGCTTTCCAAAGCTGCTAACATTCTTATTGTAATTATGAGGGGAATAATAACTTATCTGTTCTTTGAAAATGACGATAACGAAACAATTGAACTTGCAATACGCCTGATAACTGACGGCGTGTAAAAGGCAGTAAAACAAGAATTTTTATCCCGGTTTCGACTATAATACGAAATTAGTCTAATAACCGGGAATTTTTTTATGGATCTTTCGACTAAAAAACGAATTTTGTCTAAAATGCGATTCTAAAATACGATGAGGAAATAATGAAATCATTATCATTAAAGGTAATTTTATCTGTAAGCATAGCCGCCTCTGGCTTTTATTTTGCAGGTTGTGCTGAAAACAGGGGAAATACTTCACTTAAAGACGTGCCGGTCAATGTTGAAGTACAAACCGTAAACTATTCCGATGGCAGCAACGCAATATCATATAGCGGGACAATTGAAGAATCTGAGACTACACCTTTGAGTTTTTCTGCCGTAGGTACCGTCTCACACGTACTGGTCTCTGAGGGGCAGAATGTAAGAAAAGGGCAGCTTCTGGCAGAACTTAACAATGAAACCTATAAGAATTCTTATGAGATGGCCTTGGCTACAGAGAAAAGAGCGCAGGATGCTTATAACAGGCTCCTTCCTATGTACAAAAACGGCAATGTTCCTGAAATCAAGTTCATAGAGGTTGAAACAGGACTCCAGCAGGCAAAGTCTTCTGCCGCTATAGCTAAAAAAAGCTTTAACGACTGCCGCCTCTATTCACCTGTAGATGGTGTTGTGGGCAAAAGAAATATTGACCCCGGAATGACTGCAATGCCTAACCTTTCTTCAATAACTATTGTAAAGATCGAAAAGGTCTATGCCGCTGTCTCTGTTTCTGAAAATGAAATATCTAAGATCAAAAAAGGGGATAAGGCAGCAATTAAAATAGCTGCTCTTAACAGTGCAGAGTTTGCAGGAACAGTTGAGGAGATTGGTGTTGTGGCAGATCCCATAGCACATACTTACAAGATAAAAATAGCTGTTGCTAACAAGGACAGGTCAATTAAGCCTGGAATGATATGCAGCGTTTACCTTCATAATAACTCGGTTTCAAAAGAAAGCCCAAAACTTACAGTTCCAAATGAATCAATTCAGGTAGATGAGAACGGCAGTACATTTGTCTATGTGGTTGCTTTGGATAAACGCAGGGTCTCAAGAAAAGAAGTCAAAACAGGAGCACTCCTTAATAATGCTGTCGAGATAGTAAGCGGACTTAATGAAGGATCTCTAGTTGTAAGCAGCGGTAAACAGAAGCTGACAGATGGATCTTTGATAAGAATAGTTAATCAATAAAGCGCAGAAGAAGAGAGAGAATATAATTATGAAAAAGAAATTCACACTTATTGAACAAATACTGCGCTATAAATATTTCATATTAGTTGCTACGGCACTCCTTGTTATTTTAGGCATTGTTGCCCTCGTTCAGATGCCGCGCGATGAATTCCCGCAGTTTAAGATTCGCCAGGGACTTATTATTGGAATCTATCCTGGTGCCAGCTCACAGCAGGTAGAAGAGCAGCTGACTAAAAAAGTTGAAAATTATCTTTTCCAGTACGAGGCTGTAAATAAAGCAAAGACCTACTCTATATCAAAAGAAAATGTAATGGTCATTTATGTCGAGCTCGAAAGAAAAGAAAGTGATCCTAAAGCTTTCTGGTCAAAGCTCCG
>JAUZPB010000276.1 GCA_030706145.1 Bacteroidota bacterium | reverse complement strand
TGTAAGTAAAGTAGCCGCTGCATACAGAAAACTCTCAAAGGAGGAGCAAGCGCAGTGTCTGATCTATGTGCGTAACTATGGTCAGGCAGGTGCAATTGAGTTCTTCGGAAAGGACTATGGCCTTCCCAACGCTGTGTGCCCACATAATAGTTATTGGCTCTGGGGTCCGGGAAATCGTACCGGAAACATAGCAATTATTATTGGACCAGCCAATTCCCTTAATGAAAACCTTGCTGATCTGCATAAATATTATAAATACGTTGAATTTGCTGATATTACTAATGCAAAGTATACGATGCCCTTTGAAAGAGGCCGTATGATATTTATATGTAAAGGAATGAACACGACATTCCAGAAAATCTGGCCTAATGAGCGCTTCTATATTTAAGCAGGCGTAATTTTTGCAAAAAGCTTCATTTAATTCTTCTGATTGAAGATCAATATCATCGCTTAGCTTTAATCTGGACTTAAGTTCTTTGTACAGAGCTAGAGTCTTCACGGGGTGATTTACTTTATCAATTCTAAGGAAAGCATCTGCTAGATCGTGCAAATTATAAGTCGAATAGTCGGGGATGTATTCTTCGTTCATTAATACCTTATATATAATATCGATTGATGATTTGTCAAAATTACAGCGTTAAATATACTCATAATTGAAGAATTGTTGAACATTATTATTTCAGGTTTCTTTCATATTTGTTATAAATTTCAATAGCTTCAGAATAATCTTCTGCAGCTGCACCATCAAGTTTCAATTTGTTCTTCATATTAAAAAGAATGTCTCTTGCCTTTCTGTCTCCGTTTAATGCAAGTAGCAAAAACTCGTAACTAATTCCTTCCGGCATCTTTATCTTCTCCTTTATCAACTCTTCATATTTACCATAGATAAGCTTCTTGAAATTATTATCAACTGCAGGCACTTTAAGTATTATGGTCTTGTTAACAACAACTTTTGAATTTCTATCCTCTGTGAAAGAATATTTAACGTAATCACAGTCAATCCAGCTATTGTCCTTTCCAAAGGGAAGTTTCTTTGTTTCTACTATGTTAAGTGCCTGATTGCCTTTCCTGTCAATTCTGCAATTCTGAAGAGCATTAAAGAAAATGACAGTGTCCTTCTTAAAGACGTTTATGATAAAGAACTCTGAAGCATAAATTGATTCTTTAGCCATTTTGTCCATAGAGCCGCATAAAATTAGTTTATGACCAGTCCCAGGAAAAGTATATGTGTAGAATGGTTTTTCACAATTGCAAGATAACTCACTTTTACACTGAGAAAGTAAGTTGTTCGAATAAATAATTAAGATAATAACTGATAATAGATATTTCATTTAAGTTCTAAATCAATAATGACTAATATTAAATATATAGGGCAGAAGTTATCTGCCCTAAAATTATTTCAGAAGCAAAAGTTTTCTGCTTGCTCTAAATTCGGTAGTATGAATAGAGTATATGTATATTCCTGAGGGTAGGGAAGAACCGTCAAATTGGACTTTGTATTCTCCTGATGCTTGCTCCTTATCAACAATAGTTGCGGCTGTACGTCCTAACATATCATAAACTTTTAACTCTACATGAGATACTTTGGGAATCGTATAAGTTATTGTTGTTACTGGATTAAACGGATTAGGATAATTCTGTCCCAATGAATAACTGCATTTTGCAATATTATCCTTATCATCAATGCCGGTTATAAAAGCAGGTGCAGTGGACATATTTACAAACCTGGAGCTTTCAAGCCTTACTCCGGTCAATAATCCTGATGAGTTTTGTGTGCCATTATCCAGTGCCGTTACAGCGTAATAATATTCAGTACCAGTTCCTGCTGTTGTATCCACAAAACTTAAAGTATTTCTGTCATTTGTTTCAAATATCATTTGCCATCTTTCGCCGTTGCGCTGATCTAATGGATCATTAACAAGCGGTCCACCTTTTTTCCTGTAAATGCGCCAAGCCTGCCAGTCATCAACACCTGTTTCGGCATCCTTAAAGTATGATGGATCAGGATAGCTCCATCTAATGGTGATTGAACCTTTACCTGAAGTAATATCCACATCAGGAGGTGGGGGAGGCGATGGGATGGTCTGCTTCTTTGATATGCGGTTCCATACCCAGTTAGCCATATCCATTGCTTTCCAGAGAGAATCCTTTCCTTTTAGGATCCATGCATCCTTTTCAGGATCATTTATCTGTCCCTTGAACCATAGCTTTCCTATCGAATCAGCAGCTTTCCAGCCTATGCTTCCTGCTCCTACAGCATATACGAATGTAAGTGAGTCATAACGGCCTGTCTTTGAATCCTTTGTGAGTTCATAGGGGCCTACAGTAATAAATCTCATCGGGCCTTTTTCTCTCGTAGCCGGCGGCTCCGGGAATCTTCCTCTTGAATCATCACCTCTGTAGGTAAGCTTTAAGCCCAAGTCCCTGCGTCCCCAGAGGTCATGGACAATGTTCGCGTGGGGCATAGAATAAGGCTGCTTCGGATCGTCTGTCTTTTCAACATTCGATTTATCTGCATAAAGTAGAGTATATCCTGGTATCTGTGTTGAATATAAGTGCCCATTAGTTCTGTCTGGATCACCTGTGTCATCAATTGAATTATTTGAGTATTTCGTAAACATCATGTTTTGATTAGAATCCTGATAATATGCTACATAAAGTGAGTCTCTTGAACCATTCGTTGCAAGTTCTGATTTTTTCTTAAACCAGTTGTCCAGATCGTCATTGCCTTCAAAACCAAATGTTCCAGTGACAGCCCGTTCACCACTCTTTGTGGGACCGAAAGTAAATGCTATCGGCCACCAGAATTTAATTGTCTGGTCAGGAAGCCTTACTGAATATTTTGCTGTGTCGTCCGGTGTTGTAATTTCCCCTGTGAATTTGTGTGTTGCCTTCCAGATGAAGAAGTCAGAAAAATAAGTGCTGCTGAATCCGAAGATCTCAACATGGCTTCTTATTCCAAATTGGGGGAGAATATCCTCAAATTCAAGTTTAATGTCTGATTTGAGAGTGGGGTCGACCTTCCAGACATATTGAGAGGTCATTACCTTTCCATCGATGGTTACAATCGGTGGCCTGTAGCGGCGCGTCTCTTGTGCCCAGACAGTTTTACCTGAGTTTGTCAGAACATCGCCGTTTAAGTAGAGCAATCTTTTAACACCATCTTGATCAATAATACCGCTGTCGCCAAGACTAACAGGATTAAATATCTGGTAAAGCATATTTGACTGCCATTCATCTCTCGGCCAGTAAAATATCTCAGTTTTGGATGTGGCCTCTCCTACAAGGTTCCAGCTGAACTGGCTCTGCAGTCCGCCATCTCCCATCTGACTATCCATTTTCATATGAATATTTCCTACATCTAACATCATCGGGGGAATTGCTTTGCTCTGAGGCAGGGTAGCAACAGGAATAAAGAAGACAAGCAAAAAGAAGGATTTAAGAAGTTTTGCCATTTAC
>JAUZPB010000275.1 GCA_030706145.1 Bacteroidota bacterium | reverse complement strand
TTTCTTTCGATGCAACAATTTTTTCTGCAGTTTCCACTTTTATCACTCACACTTTAAGAATTTGTGTATATGATATTATAAAACATTCAGGTCAGGAATTGATCAGATAATCTATTCCTGACACAGAAATTCCTTAATGTTTATTTCTTATAACCCACGACAGTTATGCTAAATATTCCCTTTTCACCAGATGCGTAAACCATAGCCTCTTCTTCCGACATATATTTCTTTAGCGTCTCAAGCGGCAGTTCAATAATCTTTGATTTTTTAATTTCAACATCTGTAAATCCTGCCTTAGCAATTTTGTCAAGATAATCTACTTGCTGAAGCGCTCCTGCAACACAACCAGCATACATAGCGGCCGATTTACTTAAAGCTTCGGGAAGCTCTCCCTTTAAGACAATGTCAGATACACAGAAATGTCCACCCGGCTTTATTATTCTGTACATTTCGGAAAAGGCTTTTTCTTTGTCAGGGACAAGGTTAAGCACACAGTTGCTAACAACCACATCTGCTATATCATTGTCTAGCGGCATTTCTTCAATTTCACCAAGGTGGAATTCAACGTTAGTAAATCCAAGTTTCTCATTATTTCTATTTGCTTTTGCTATCATCTCAGGAGTCATGTCTATGCCAATTACTTTTCCGCTTTCACCAACAATTGACCGTGCGACAAATACATCGTTGCCAGCGCCTGAGCCAAGATCCACGACTGTATCCCCTTCTTTTATTGCAGCAAATTGCGTCGGCATACCGCATCCAAGGTTCAGATCTGCATCTGCCACATACCCCTGAAGCTTTGTGTATTCGTCGCTCATGATAATATAATTGACATCATCAGATGAACCGCCGCAGCACGAAATATTAATTGGAGACGAAACTGAATCTCCACCACAACAGCATGAGCCCGAAGATTTATCGGACTGAACTGCAATCTGTCCATATTTTTCTTTTACAACTTCTTTTATTTGTTTTTCATTATCCATACTAACTAAACCTCCTTTAAGTTTTTGACTATTAAGCAACTGTACTAAGTTCACTTTGCTTTTCAGCTTTGAAATATTTCTTCTGAATCCAGAGTGCTACATTTACCAGGCTAATAAGAACAGGCACTTCTACAAGAGGCCCAATAACTGCAGCAAATGCCTCACCTGAATTAATGCCGAATACTGCAATTGCAACTGCTATTGCAAGCTCAAAATTGTTACTTGCAGCTGTAAAAGATAAAGTTGCAGCTTTTTTATAATCTGCTCCAGCTTTCTTTCCCAAATAGAATGATACCAGGAACATTATAACAAAGTAGAATACGAGAGGTATGGCTATTCTTACAACATCAAGCGGGATCTTTACAATATATTCGCCCTTAAGTGAGAACATAACAAGAATGGTAAATAAAAGTGCAATCAGTGTTATTGGACTAATCTTTGGTATAAATACCTTTTCGTACCACTGTTTGCCCTTAGACTTTAGCAATACCAACCTGGTTAGCATTCCTCCGAAAAATGGAATGCCAAGATATATAAATACGCTTTCTGCGATCTGACCTATTGTAATATCAACGGCAAATGTCTTTAGTCCCAGCCATGAAGGAACAACGGTTAAAAAAACGTAAGCATATACCGAAAAGAACAGTACCTGGAATATGGAATTAAAAGCAACCAGGCCCGCACAATATTCAGTATCCCCCTTTGCAAGCTCGTTCCATACAATGACCATTGCAATGCACCTTGCGAGGCCTATCATTATTAGCCCTGCCATATACTCGGGATAATTCTGAAGGAATATAATAGATAGAACAAACATGAGTACTGGGCCAATGATCCAGTTCTGTACAAGCGACAAAGACAATACTTTGACGTTTCTGAATACATCTGGCAGCTCCTCATATTTTACCTTTGCAAGCGGCGGATACATCATTAGTATTAGACCGATAGCAATAGGAATGTTTGTTGTACCACTCTGAAAGCTGTTCCAGAAATCAACTATCCCTGGGAATAAATATCCTGAGAATACTCCTATAAACATCGCAAGGAATATCCATAGCGTAAGATAGCGGTCAAGAAACGATAACCTCTTAGTTAATGTACCCATGATATGGTCCTTTATTTCACTTATTTGTAATAAATAATTTTATATTTTCAACTGAAGGAATTCCATTACTGTAAAAGCGGCATGCCAGACTGGGCCCTTCAGGTTAAATTTTTACTTTCTCTTTACATTTATCCGTACTACACCTCATTAATTTTACTCTGCTTCAGCCATTGCATTCATAATCCAGTGTGTTAAGGTTGATTTAGTCGGAAGCTTGCCGCTTGAGACGATCTTGCCATTAATAATTAGTCCTGGTGTGCTCATTATACCATGAGCCATAATATCTTTGAAATCAGTTATTTTCTGTATCTCGGCTTCAATACCGTTTTCTGCTACGACTTCTTTACATAGTTTCTCAAGGTTAATGCAGTTTGCACAGCCCGGTCCAAGTACTTTAATAATAAGCATGACTTATATCCCTTTATTCATTAAATATTTCGCATTATTTTATCAGCCACAGTTCGTTACTTATCCTTATTTTGTTTTATTTCTGTTATATAGAACTGGTGGAACCTGTCTTCAATTTCGTCTCTAACCCTTCTAAAGACAGAAAGTATCTCCTCTTCCGTGCCCTTAGCATCTGCCGGATCATCAAATCCAATATGGAGCCTATGCTGAACCTTTCCAGTAAAGACAGGGCATGTTTCTTTTGCATTATCACAGACTGTAATTACATAATCAAAGGATTTATCCAGGAATTCATTTACATCCTTTGGGTGCTCCTGACTTATATTTATCCCCTTTTCGGCCATTACTTTTACAGCTTTTTCACTAACCCTAAAAGCAGGTTTTGTACCTGCCGAGAATACTTCCATTTCTTGATCGAAGGACTTAAGGAAGCCTTCTGCCATCTGACTCCTGCATGAGTTACCTGTACAAAGTATCAAGATCCTCTTTCTCATATTATCCTTTACTTTAGTAAATAGCTTCGTCATTTACCGAAATATTGATGAAATTTTTTATCTGCAGCAAAGCTTATTACGGTCAACGGAATTTATTTTATCAATATCACAGCTTACAGTGTTATCATTGCTTATCCAGAAAGGAAGCATTGATATAATAGATGCAACGGTTGTATCGCAGCAATTTGAGTTTATCATATAGTTAACCCATTTGCCGTCTTTTTCCTCGATTATGAATCCTGCGCGCTTCAAAATGCTTAGGTGCTCAGAAACAGTAGATGTAGCAAGCGAAAGAACTTCTGTTATTTCACAGACGCACAGTTTTCTTACCTGCAGCATTTTAAGGATGCGAAGCCTGTTAGGATCGGATAAGGCTTTGAATAATTTAGCTTTTTCTTCTATTTGCATATTTCTCATTTCGTTTTACACCGAAATCTAATAAGTTAAAAACCTTTTGTCAAGTTAATTTTG
>JAUZPB010000274.1 GCA_030706145.1 Bacteroidota bacterium | reverse complement strand
CCGCTTATCAAAAACATCTAGTCCCTGACCTGTTCCAATTAACAAAATATCTTTCTTATCTATATCTATATTATAAATTGCCTGTACAATATTATTATGCAGGCTTAGCGGGTTATCAGGATCAGCCTTATAGTTTTTAAATCTGAGTAATTCAGGAATAACTCTGCCATCATTCCCCGTTTTTAATTGTGATGAATCCAGAAAATTTAATCCGCTTGTCCATGAACCGATCCACATATTACCTGACTTGTCACGATAGATCGAAGATATTTCGTTACTGCTTAATCCACCTCTTCGAAGTACAGAAAATCTAAGGTGTCTTATGTTTTGGTAGCTTGGATCCATAATATCTATCCCCGAACCAAGCGTACCTAACCAGAGATTGCCATAGCTGTCCTCCTCAATTGCTCTGATTGGGCCATTACTAAGGCTGTTTGCAAACTTTGGCTCTGGTTTAAATAAGCGAAATGCTTTATTTCTTCTGTTATATTTTACTATTCCTTTTTCAAGAATGCTAACCCAAATCACACCACCTCGGTCTTCAAATAAAGTCATTATTCTGTTTCCTGGAAGGCTATTTGAATTTGCGGGAATATTTACAATCCGGCTAAATTTTCCAGATCCAACCCTAAATTCAACTATACCTTCAAATGTTGCAAGCCACAATATTCCCTTTTGGATTTCCAGGATTGAAGTAATTGTGCTTTTACCATAGTCCATTGTGCCATAAGATAATTCATTGCTTTTCAAATAGTTAGTGAATTTCCCTGTTGTCCTGTCAAGACTATTAAGCCCATTTAATGTACCTATCCACAAAACTGGATCGGAGCTGTTCTTGGTTTCATAAAATGAAAGGACAGTATTGCTGCTTATAGATGATTCCGAATTGTTCTTGAATTTATAGGAAATGAAAGAGTCTGTTTTTCTGTTGTATTTATTCAAGCCGCCTGCCCTTGTTCCAATCCAAATTTCGCCATATTTATCTTCAAACAGACTACTAATTTCATTGCTGCTTATGCTACTCTCGTCTTTAGGGTCATGAAGATAATGGAAAAAGCTGTTTGTCTTTTTGTCAAATCTGTTTAATCCCATGTCAGATGTACCAATCCAAAGATTTCCTAACCTGTCTACAAGAATTGAGGTAAGTAAATTACTATTGATACCTTTATTGTTATATGGGTCATGCATATATTTGACCGATTGGTTAGTTGCAGGATCAAATTTGTTAAGGCCGCCATCATTTGTGGCTACCCATAAGATGCCTCCGGTATCCTCACATGCTGAATAAATAAAATTATCGGATAGAGATCTGTTGTTGTGCGGTTCTTTTTTGTAGATCGTAAAGTTATAACCATCATATTTATTAAGGCCATCCTCTGAGCAAAACCAAAGGAACCCTCTTTTATCCTGCAGAATTTTGTGGATATTCAGATTAGGCAGAGCATTTCCTGAATAAATCTGCTTGAATCTATATTGAGTTGACTGCTGCGAAAAAGCTGTAGTACAAAGTATAAGTAATAATATTTGTACGAATACCATATCATACCTCTTTACCAGATCCCAAAGCTAAATGGCAGTAATACTTGTATTTTCTCAGGTCAATATTCTATTTACCTGAAATTAAATCCAAATATCAATGCTATTATTTCTGTGGGACTGCAAGGAGGATTTTTTTGAGCCCTAAAGATCCTTATTAATCATGAACTATTGGAACTGTGCGACTGTTAATTAAGAATGAAAAGAAAAGGAGGAATGAATAAGGCTTTTCCTTAACTAAATGAATTAATTGTTTATCAGAAAAGAGAAGTCATAATACATACATAAAAGAAGGAGATATAATATGAAACAAATAAAAAATCATAACATGTTCAAAACAGTGGGATTGGCAGCTGCTTTATTTTTTACTATGAGCTTTGCTGTTAATGCTCAGGACAGGACAATGACGCAGGGTCCTCCATCGACAGATAATAGCTCTATTGCGCAAAACAATGCCTTTGACACATATGCAAGTCAGTTTGCAAATGATCTTGCGCAGCAGACAGGTTTATCAATGGATAAGGCCGATAAGATCAGAAAAGCCCTTGTAGATTACTATAATACTATAAGAGACACCAAGCAGAGTTTTATACAAGGCAAACTTGATAGTAGAAATCAGAATGCTAATAATACGACTCCGGAAGGAATGAAAAATAACAATAATAATAGCAATCAGGATGAAACAGGCGGGCGCGTTGAAAGCAGTAATAACGATGCCAGTGTTATGCAGGATTTAATGTCTGAGTACAGAAAGGCCGATGAAAAAGCTGACAAAGATATTCTTGATGCATTTGATAATGACTCACAAAAAGCAAAATATGTTCAGGTTAAACGCCAGTGGTGGCAGGATGTAAAAAACAAAGTATTTTCATCCTCAAATCAGCCTTCAGGCCAGAATTCAGGCGCACAGGAAACGAGATAACTAAAAATAAATAAATTATCTCGAAGGGCCTGATAAAAAAGAACCTGGGAAACAGGATAAATTAAATATCCCGCTTCTCAGGTTTTTTGATTATTAGAAGAATTCTTTTATGTAAAGTGCTTTGTATCTGCAGCTAATCCATTATTTGTTTAAAGAAAGAGTAAAATAGAAAGTTGTACCAACGCCCGGCTCCGATTCTACCCAGATCCGACCTCCATGATGCTCAACTATCCTTTTACAGATAGATAATCCTATTCCTGTACCTTCATATTCCTCACGGTTATGAAGCCTCTGGAAAATAACAAAGATCTTATCATAAAATTCAGGAGCAATACCTATTCCATTATCTTTTATAGAAAATTTAACTACTCCATCTATTCTCACTGCTTTTACTTCAACAAAAGGATCTTCATTTCCTCTGAATTTTATTGCATTTGCGATCAGATTCTGGAATAGCTGTTTAATCTGTAAAGGACTGATTTTTATAGAAGGCAGCTTATCTATTTTAATTTCTGCTTTTGACTCCACAATTGAAACTGAAAGATCTTTCAATACATCACTTAGTAAAACATTCAGATCAACTTCATAAAACTCCTGCTTTGCAGAATCAATTCGTGAAAAATCAAGAAGTCCCTGAATTAGTGAATTCATACGTTTCGAACTTTCAATCAGAATACCCATATATTGCTTGGTTTTATCATCCAAATCATTACTAAGTTTTCTTTGCAGCATTGTAGAGTAAGTAGATACCATTCTAAGAGGTTCCTGGAGGTCATGACTTGCTACATAGGCAAATTGTTCCAGATCCCTGTTTGAACGTTCAAGTGCTTCAAGAGTCTTAAGCAGTTCAATCTGCTGAAGTTTAGATTCTGTAATATCCATAGCAGCGCCATAACGGATGTTCTCTTTATGAACCTTTTCATTAAAAGAATCACTTATGCCATGAATAAACCTTATTTGTCCATCCGGGCGAACTATCTTATATTCAATATCCAGCGGCCGACCTTCTTTATGATAACTTGAAGACATTTGCATGAGCCT
>JAUZPB010000273.1 GCA_030706145.1 Bacteroidota bacterium | reverse complement strand
TCTGTCGAGTAATCATAAAAAGCCGTTCCCCAGTGCCTTAAACCCGGTGGCGTCCACCTGAACTCAGCGTTCCCTGTTAGGTTAGGAGTTCCATCTTTTGTTACAATGTTGAAAACACCTGATTGGGCTTCTCCATATTCAGCGTTAAATCCTCCTGTAATTATCTCTAGCTCCTGTATTGATGTAACATTAATATTTGTATATGGCTGAAAGTCTAAAGGATTACGCGCACGAATTCCATCGATCATAAAGGCTACCTGATCTAATGAGCCACGCCGAACAACAAGCTCTCCTGTAGCACTAAGATCTATTCCAGGCAGTGTCGTAAGTATCTCTGTAAGCTGAGTTGTTGGCCTGCTGGCAATATCAGTGGCCTCAACATAATGCCTGGTTGATGTTTCATCTTTCTCTACTAAAGGACGCTCGGCTGTGACAACTACATCTTGACCTAATTGGACAACTGTCGATTCCATATTGAAGTCTACACGCGTGGTGTGATTTACATTTACACTGACCTTGGTCTTAATTATGTTTTTATAGCCCACCATTGTTGCTACAATATTATGACTGCCAGGAGGAACATTTAATATGTAGTAATCACCTTCGACATCACTTACCCCCCCTTGCTGCGAATTCTCAATACGCACTGTTACACCAGGCAGGGGCTCATGACTTTGTGCATCTAATATTTTCCCGACAATTTTCCCTCCTGTTTGTGCTAAACCAGATGATACCAGTATTTGCCAAATTATCATGAAGGTTAACACAAACGGGAAAACACATAGTTTTGTCTTTCTATTTCGCATAATGAGTTTTCCTATGTATTAACTTCTTCTTTTATTTATAAGAGTCTCTGATTGTTTTATTTTTGAAAAATGGAACTTAACTAATTTGGAAAATGGAAATATTATTCCATTACTACTACTGATTTTACAAAACCCTCTGGTTTATCTTTTGCAGCCTTAAAGGCTTCTTCAATTTTTTCAAGAGGATAAATATTAGTTATAAGTCTTTCCATTTTTATCTTTCCTGCATTAAGTAGCTCCATCCCGACTCTTGCTCCATTTAGTATTACTGCAATGTCACGGAAATGGGCATTGATAATATTAAAGGCCATCCAATTCCAATAACCAAGGTCTTTTATTTGCCTTGGACCGGGATGGTAACCAAAAATAACAAGCTTTCCTTCCATTCGGCATATCTCTGCTGTGAGATCTAGCGTAGGCTGTACTCCGCCTACTTCGAAGGCTACATCGACACCTTTGTTATTTGTTAAGTCCTTTATTATGGCTAGAGTATCTTCCTTTTGTGGATTGATTGTGATATCTGCTCCCAGAGCTCTTGCAAGCTTGAGCATTTCATCTCGTATATCAATTGCAATAATCTTTTTTAATCCTAGCAGCCGAAGCTCTTGAAGAATTATTAAACCCATAAAACCCGTTCCAACAAGTGCAACAGTATCGGCAAGACTAGGGTTTGCTCTTAGGACAGCATTTGTTGAGCATGCAATAGGTTCTGCCATTGCTTGCTCATAGGCAATTCCTTCTGCGATTGGAAATATCCTTTCTGTCCTGGCTTTTACTTCTTCGGCATATCCTTTCCCGTCAGTCCAGACAGCTACACGGTCCCCCTTATTAAATCCTTTTACTTTTTTGCCTGTCTTTATGATTTCGCCTGAAACTTCATGCCCAATATGCCTGGGATAGTTTAGGTCTATGATCTTTTGATCCCACTGATGAATCTCTGAATGGCAAACTCCGCAAGCATGCACCCTTATTAAACATTCTTCCTCATCAATCTCTCCGTTTGAAACATTCTCTATCCGAAAATCATGCGGAGCATACAAAATTGCAGCTTTCATCCTCTTTCGAATCTCCCATTATTTTTGAAAACTTATTAAAAAAAGAAATAACAAAAATTGAATAGCTTTTGTGAGGCAGGACTTCCATCTCCTGCCTCACAGTATTTCCTTTGAGTTACTATGCAGCATTTGATACTATTTACAATAGTGCCAAATGGCACTATTTAATGAGCATCATTTTCTTGGTTATAATATTTCCATCTGCTTCAAAACTATAGAGGTACATACCGCTTGCAAGATTACTTGCATTCCAGGTTACTGCATATGTGCCTGGTGATAACTGCTTCCCATTTACCAAAGTTGCAACAAGCTGACCTACAACGTTATAGACCTTTAAGGTGACAAGAGTGTTCTTTGCAACATCAAAACGGATTGTCGTTGAAGGGTTAAAAGGATTAGGATAGTTTTGTTCTAGATTAAATTTTGTGGGAACTGCATTACCAAGTTTACTTCCTTCTACACCTGTTGCAGCTGCCGTTACAAAGTCAAGCAAAGGCCAGTATTTGGAGGTAACAAGGTTGTACTGACCAGGGTCATTGGCCCCAATTGGATCACCTGAACTGCTATATGGCTCATTTGGGGTACCAGGTTGCCATGTATAATAACTGTAAGTGCGGTCACCACTTTGTGGATCTTGGATCTTACGTGCTCCCTGACTTCCACCTAAGTTAAATCCAATTGATGACTGTGCATTAATGTCAGGATTATAGATCGCCATCTCTATATCCCAAGTTGCAGTATTAGTATCTATCATTGTAGCCCAGCGGACAATATCGGCAGCATTAAATACTCTGAGTGAGTCACCAGGAAATCTCCTGTACTGCTCAGGAACGTTTGTCGTATCACCGCCATTTAGCGTGACTTTATCACCAATTACAAAGAAGTGATATGGACCATTTGGTGCTGCATATGGGGCTCCATTATAAGAACCTTCAAGCTTCTCTATGCCTAAACGATTCGATAAGCTTACAAATACCTGGTCGGCTTCAAATTTCTTCCCAAAGAAAAGTCCCAGTGTATCGTTCTTTACTTCTTTTACATGATAGAATAAATATAAAGTATCCTTGCTCCAAAGCATCCTTCCATAGATCTCTTTGTAATCCGGCTCTTTTAAGGGATCTCCGTATGAATAATAATGATTGAAAAATCCCTCTGATCCACTCGATGTAAGTATATCTGCATGTGCTGCATTCTGCCATGCCGTCTCATCCATCTTTCCATCTATCTTTATTGAACCTGCAGGAACACTTGGAATATCAACTTTTTTCCTCTGGAATTCAGTCGTCGTCTGGCTATAATATGTTATGGCAGGAGCAAGAAATAATCCAATGATTAGTAGTAAACTAAGCCTTCTCATATTTTCCTCCTTTATTTATAAGAATTTCTTTCGCGAAGGACTGCTACACCTTTAGATATTATTTGCTCAATTGATAAAATATTTCTGTTTTTCGCTTGCCTCCTTTTTCTTTTAGTTAAAACATTTATTGTGTTCTCAAACTTTATTTCTTTTTAAGCCCTGGTAAAAGGTTTTTCACTTTTTACAAAAGAAGTTCGGGATTATTTTTGCTTTCGTATCTGCCTATTAAAGGCCAAAATGCAGTGTAATACTTGGAATTATTCCGTTTGCTTTGTAGGTGCCAGATAGATCAGGAATTCCAT
>JAUZPB010000272.1 GCA_030706145.1 Bacteroidota bacterium | reverse complement strand
CCTTCTGTATGTTAGCCGGTGGATCAGCCATGGATAACCATGATAAGCAAATATAACGGGTTTATCTGTTGTAAAGAGGACATCAAAGTCCTTGTCGCTAAGGCCATGCGGGTGCTCGCTCTTTGGCTGAAGTGTCATAAGATCTACCACATTAATTACGCGCACTTTAAGTTCAGGGAATTTCTCTCTTAATATCTGCACAGCAGCAAGAGTCTCAAGTGTAGGTACATCTCCTGCGCAAGCCATTACGACATCGGGCTCACTCCCCTGGTCGTTGCTTGCCCACTCCCATATGCCTAGTCCTGCCGTACAGTGTTTTACTGCGGACTCCATATCCAGCCATTGTATCTCAGGAGCTTTACCAGCAACGATGACATTAATATAATTTCTGCTTCTAAGGCAGTGATCTGTAACTGATAAAAGAGTATTAGCATCAGGTGGAAGATAAACTCTTATAATATCGGCTTTTTTGTTTACGACAACGTCAATAAAACCTGGATCCTGGTGTGTAAATCCATTATGATCCTGCTGCCAGACGTGAGAAGTAAGCAGGTAATTAAGTGAAGCAATTGGCCGTCTCCAAGGAATTTCCTTAGATACTTTTATCCATTTTGCATGCTGGTTGAACATTGAATCTATTATATGAATAAAAGCCTCATAGCACGAAAAGAATCCGTGGCGGCCTGTAAGCAGATATCCTTCAAGCCATCCTTCGCAGAGGTGTTCACTTAAGACTTCCATGACGCGTCCTTCATTAGCAATATGGTCATCGGTCTCAAGTATTTCTGCCGTTGAGACGCGGTCTGTCACATCAAAAACATTATTAAGCCTGTTTGAATTAGTTTCATCCGGGCCGAAGAGGCGGAAGTTCTTCATGTCCATATTTAGCTTGATAACGTCTCTTATAAAACTCCCTAGTACTCTAGTAGCTTCAGCTTTAACTATACCGGGTTTTTCGAATTTAATAGCATAGTTTCTGAAATCAGGCATCTTTAGGTTATGGAGCAATATTCCTCCATTTGCATTTGGATTAGCCCCCATACGTCTGTCGCCTTTAGGGGCCAGACTTCTTAGCTCTTCAATTAGTCTTCCTTTGCTGTCGAAGAGTTCTTCTGGTTCATAGCTTTTCATCCAGTCTTCAAGTATCTTCACATGTTCAGGTTTTGAAGCCATTTCAGCAAGAGGGACCTGGTGAGAGCGGAATGTACCTTCAGTTTTAAGTCCATCGACTTCCTTTGGACCTGTCCAGCCCTTTGGCGTTCTAAGGATTATCATAGGCCAGAATGGTCTTTTACTAAAGCCTTCAGTTCTTGCTTTATTCTGAATACCCTTTATTTCGGCAATTACTTTATCTAAAGTCTCAGCCATAAGGCGGTGAACCTTTGCAGGCTCCTCCCCTTCTACAAAATAAGCCTTATATCCGTATCCATGGAAAAGCTCATCTAATTCCTCATGACTTATTCTAGCAAGAACAGTCGGGTTAGCTATCTTATAACCATTGAGGTGTAGAATTGGAAGAACCGCCCCATCAACAGCAGGATTTAAGAATTTATTTGAATGCCAGCTTGCAGCAAGCGCGCCTGTTTCAGCCTCACCATCACCCACGACACAAGCAGCAATAAGGTCCGGATTATCGAAGGCTGCTCCATAGGCATGAGCAAGAGAATATCCAAGCTCGCCGCCTTCATTAATCGAGCCGGGAGTCTCAGCTGCCACATGGCTTGGTATACCGCCAGGAAAAGAAAATTGTTTAAATAATCTTTTTAAGCCATCTTCATCTTCTGTAATATCAGGATATACCTCGCTATATGTACCTTCAAGATAAGTATTGGCAACAAGCCCAGGGCCACCGTGTCCCGGACCCGCCACATATATCATATTAAGGTCATATTCTTTAATGATCCTGTTCAGGTGTACATAAATAAAATTAAGTCCGGGAGTTGTGCCCCAGTGGCCAAGAAGTCTGGACTTTACATGTTCAAGTTTGAGAGGCTCTTTAAGAAGCGGATTATCATGAAGATATATTTGTCCGACCGAAAGATAATTTGCCGCGCGCCAGTATGCATCCATTTTCTGAAGCATACTATCTGAGATAGATCTGTCCAATTTACCCTCCACAAGTTATTAATGGTTAATTAGATATCAGAAAGTATGAGGTAAGGTAAATTATTTCGCCGGGATATGCAAATCATATAGCTTAAGATGAACTGAACATAAGATAAACTGCCTTAAAGATAATAAACTTTTTACCGGACTAAAATATTATTTCATTTCTCCGATAATGCCTACACGAGACCCAACATTAAAAAGGATCAATTTATGCTGCCACCTGTATCACACATAAAATGGAAAGAATTGGTTACTGGAAAAAAGAGCTATCAGTTTCAATCACTTGGGATTAAAATTATGATGAGCCGGATTCTTATTAGTACTTCCAGGGACCAATCACCTCAAAACGTAGATAGATGCATCCAAGAAGTTTATAATTATTTCACAAAAAACGAAATAGGAAGCCAAAAAGACCTGGAACAAATCTTTGGTAAGGAGGCACGATGAAAAAATTACTTAGTATAGAAGAGGTAACCAGCAAGATCTTAGATGGTGAAAGGCTGATACTGGCTGCTGATGAAAAGCTGCTGGATCTTTTGCCAAAGGGAAACTGGATTGGAGGTACAATTCCTTATTTTATGTCAGATGATGGCGGAGTCTTTACAAAGGAGAAGATCTACACAGATGAGCTTCCTGCATATGCAATAGATACGATCATTAAATTTTATGATACAACTTCAATTACAGGCATTACTTCTGATGAATTTGACAATGGATACACAATGCTTATCATTCCGGCATTCAGTCAGCTGCATACAGACTTTGCCGAAAACTCACATAAATATAAAGACATATTCAATCATCCTTTAATAGGATGGATCTCAGGAACCGACTTATCTGCAATGGAATACACAAGTCCCAAAACTTATAATGGATCTTTAGGAGAAAAGTCAGACAGCAAGGCAGTTGCTATGCATATTAAACTGCCACAAAACAAGATCCCTTCTGTTGATATGATCAATATATTTAAGCAAGGAGAAGAAGACTCAATTCGCTTTAGCACTACAGGCTTTAATGCTTCCGAATGCTTAATAAATGGTCAAAAAGTAAACCTGGCAGAATATCTTACAGAGAAAAAAATTGATTCAAAGCTGCCCCTTGTAGCCAATTATTATGGAGCAATGGTAAATACAAGCATACAGAACATTGATCTGGAAAAGAAAAGGGTTTCATTTTTTGCACCCGTGTTTCCCGAACTGGAATACAGGATTGCTACTCCTATAGAAGACTACATAAGCGAGTTTAATGATATAATAGATCAACTAAATATAAAGCCTGTCCATACATGCAACTGCATTCTTAATTATCTTTATGCAGGTCTTCAGGGAAAAAAGACAGCCAGTCTTACAGGTCCTATGACGTTTGGTGAAATTGCATATCAGTTATTAAATCAAACTCTGGTATATCTTACAATT
>JAUZPB010000271.1 GCA_030706145.1 Bacteroidota bacterium | reverse complement strand
TAAAATCAATTACCTTTACGTCCCTTGCATTGAAGACCTCGGAAGAAAGCAGGTCAATTACCGTATTAGCGCCGCCGCCAACGACAGTACGAATGAAACCGTTCAAACCCTTAAAGTTTACTGTAAGCTCTGTTCTTGCAAGAAAATCCTTTTTCTCGGCATCAGTTGTATAGTGGGTACTTTGGATAACCATCTGCTCTAAGACATCCATAAAGTAATTCCACTGAGCCTCTTCAATGTCACCGTTAACGCCAATAACATCCCTGAACTTACGGAGCTCGCGTACATCATCGCCTAAAGTAAGTTTATACATAAGGTCGATCAGCCTTTGAGTAACAGGCGGAGTGCCTACCGAATAGTCATGTGTTTTTAATACATTTGAGCACTGGGCTTTTGTCTTATCGTCGACAAGTTCATTATCGATAAGATTAGTAAGTCTTTCGGCGAACTTCTGTTTCTGCGTACGGTACTGAAATGCCTTTGAATCCTCGTGAGGGAAAAGCATAAGAGATACGTCTGTATAGCCAGGAATAAGTTCTTTCAATTCCAGGACATTTTTCTCAATTTCAGTGCGCTGCCTTGCCGGATCATCCGGTTCTTCGCAGCATAGTTTAACGAAATTGCGCAGATTATCAACTATATGTTTGGGAAGGAAGTTTTCTGCCCTTTCGCCGAGCAATGTATATAAGTTTATAAAATCTTTCGCATCCGATTGTAGGTTTGCTATGGGTTTTCCCGGTAACTGCATAATTCTTTTCTTTTATTGTTTAACGTATAAAATAAGTTCATCTAATTGCGTACTGGAGGGGAATAGAAAGGAAAAAGTTAAGAGGAAAATCTAATAAAATAGATAATTATTTCACCTAAATAATTTTCCTTTTGTTCATGCCCAGACTTCGTTTTGTGTCTTAGCTTTTTATTTTTCCCTGTAATTCATTAAGTAGAAAACCAGTTTGCATTAAAATTTTTAGTCTGACCCGAAATTTACCAAAAAATAAGGAATTTTGCCTGTCAGAATTTTTACAATTATATGAATATTTAAGCAGGAATTCCTCCCCTGGCTGCATAATATTTCATAATTTCGCAAATAATTAAGGGTAATCGGCATTAAATTGAAAAAAAGCAGATTCAGGGGAAAAATTATTTGTGAAAATCGCACATAAATTCCTTATTTTCCATGCAATTATATAGAATCTTTGTTCTTTTATCACAATTACACATACCGGAGGAAAAAGAAAAATGGAAGAAGAAACGACCTGCTGCCCCAGATTAGACCCTGCTTTATGGGAAGATAAATCCCTCCAATGGAAAGACAAAAAATTCATAAAAGGCAAGGTATTTACTTTCTTCTACATGCCATTAAATTTTGGCCAGGTAATAAAACGCCTTAGTGCAAAAATAGAAAAAGCCGGAGCCAAAGTACCCGACTTTCTTTGCCTGTCTGATCACACCTCAAAATGGAATATGGACATTTATCTTGCTGTCGACCGCGAAGTTCCGGAAGCAGAAAATGTTACACTAGATGGAGATTTCTTCAGCAAAGTCTACGAGGGCCCATTTAAGGATACTGATAAATGGTGCAAAGATTTTGAAAAGCATGTCAAAGACAAAGCTCTCAATGTAAAGAAATGGTATATGTGGTATACAACCTGCCCTAAGTGTGCAAAGAAATATGGCAAAAATTATGTTGTTATTTTAGGTAAAACAAATTAGCTGACCAGTTCATAAAATAATGCAATTGGACTCTATTTAAGACAAAGTTCTTTTCCTTACTGTTTATGCAAATCTCCCTTGAGAAAAAATAGAATTAGTACTAAGACTTAATTTCATACACAAACAAATAAAGCAGACATGAAAAAGATAATCTTACCAATTCTGACCTTTATAGTATTAGCTTCCTCTGTTAAGACATATTCACAGGAGTGCTCCGAATGCAATCAAAGAAATGTTATTATCTATGATAATAAAATGCTTGTTCCAAGGCCTGATTCATCGGATCCCGAATTACTAACAAAAACTCGGAAATGGTTTAGTCTGTTTTATATTACAGCCGGTGAAAATGCCGCTTTCTGGCAGGATCCTTCTCATGACTGTATAACAAAATTTACAGCTGCATTTTTCACTAAAGCAGATACAGTAAATGAGTCAATAATTTTTGGTATAGATTACACGAATACTCCTCCGGCAGGACCGCTTGGCGGAGTGATACAATACATAATCTATGGAGCTGTAGGTGGCGGAAATGGTAGTTATACGCTCAGCTTATATCTTGAAGCAGCACAGTCACGCGAAGTAATAAAGACCATTACAATTAATTTTACAGATAAAGATGAGCCCCTTACAATAGGCAAAAATGCATATGCCCAGCTTGCCCCATTGTATAACACAATGATGGCATTTGAAAAGAAGAAAAGAGACCAGGGCGACCCATGGGCAATTAATCCAAAGGTTGTGACCACGCCTGAAAAAACAGTTCTAAAAACAAATGAATCAACTAATGTAACTTTTCAGCTCATAGATTGTGATGGCGTTCCTGTAAAATCAAGAAAGCTAACTCTTACGACCACTCTTGGAAGCTTTGACCCTGCAAGTGTAACTACAGATAACGAAGGGAAAGCCAGCACAGTATTTAAATCAGGAGCTACAGCAGGTGTTGCAAATATAAGTGCAACGTACCCATATAGAAGAGCCTACGAAGAAACCGCTATGTCGGTTAGTGACGAAGGATATGCAACAATTCAGATAGAAAGGCAGCCTTACTGGGAAGTCTCTGGCAGTTATTCCTATACAGAAAAGATTACTCACGACTACAACGCCGATTTTGGATCAGGCAGCACTGATGTTATGCATGAGGAATCTAGCGTAAACAAAAGCCACAAGTTTAATGCTTTGCTTGATGTAAAGCAGTATTATTCGGGCGTTTATTATACCGATTCAAAACCTGTATCATTTACAGCCTCGGGTAATTACACAGATGGCTCAAGCACAGTTGCAGATAACAAGTATGGCAGCGTAGGATTTTCTCACGAAAGTAATTTCAGCTACTGCGCAGGAAAACCTGTGACCTCAGATAAGAACAGTAAAATGAGCCTTAACTTCGGCATTGACTTCAGGCAGTTCAACTTTCAGCTTGCCGCAAATATGAATGGCGGAGGTCAAAGGCACTTTATCTCACAGCAGATTGGATCAGAGCCTAATAATACTTTTGAAACAACGGACTGTGAAGGTGCAGATAACTATAGCTCTATTGATTTCCATGCGCGAAAAGGCGGAGAAGATACCACATATACAAACACTGAAACAGAAAACAGAGCCGATGGTACAGTCGTGCAAAGCACAGAGACAGTGCATAAAGTGTTCAGGGAAAATGCAAATGGGACTTATGAGATGCAGTACTTTGAAAGCCTAAAGACAACTGAAACATCAAAGACAGCCGTCTCAACAGACAATACAGTAACAGAATCACAGATCACATTTAACGGAACAATTAATTCACACATTACAACAGGTGTAAATAGTGATGAGCACCTAATAGTGCCAAAG
>JAUZPB010000270.1 GCA_030706145.1 Bacteroidota bacterium | reverse complement strand
GTACTCTTTTCTGTTGGCAGGATATACATTAATGCTTAGATCATACTGCCCCCGAAGCTTTAGAAGATATAAAAGAGACTTAGCAGCACCTTCTTTCATGAAATTGTAATAAAGAATGTTGTTTAGATTTTCATTCCTTTTATAAATATCTCTTACTCCACCAAACATGCACAGGGCATCTATCTGCGCATCAGGATAAGATTCTCTTAAAAGCTTAATTGAGGGAGTGAACATTAAGGCATCACCTATGCCTGAAAGTGCAAATATTAAAATTTTCATTTTTTTATTGTTAACTACTTGTCTGTTATACGGCTTTTTAGAACTCTTCTTAAAAAAATCTGTAATCACCAAAATAAACAAGAAATCTTATTTTTTCATTCCTTTGAGGAGAAAATATTCTTATTTGATATTATTTGGAAAGCATATAAAAAAAAGCGGCATTAAAATCTCTTAATGCCGCTTTTTTTATAATTAAAAGTAGTTTACTTTTACTGCTTTATCTGAGGTGTAGCGCTAACACTTCCTCCTGCAGCAAGTGTCTTGTATTTCTCAAGCTCACTTTTTACAGTTGGATCATTTGGATACATCTGCTGAATGCGTGACCATATTCCAACAGCCTTGTTATATTCCTTCAGATTAGCATAAATATCTGTAAGTACTCTATAAGGACTATAGTAGCTATTTACATCACCCGGATTTTCATCCAGCTGTTTTAATGCAGTCTTTTCGACCTCACGTGCAAGTTTTTCATATTGTTTATAGCCACCTGCTGCGAAGTAAAGATTGCTTATTTCGTAAAGAAGGCCATATGGCATTTTTATTACCTGACGGGGCATTATCTGTTCCATCCTATCAAGTGACTTTAGTGCCATATCCTTATTCTGCTCAGAATTTATATAATAGATAGCAAGGCGCATGAATGCACTTCTGTAGTTCTGTGCTAGTCTTTCATGGTTATCATCAAAGAAGATGGACTTATCATTTAAGCCCCTGAAATTAAAGGCTGGTTTGTAAGTCTTTGAGAAACTAGTCGTGTTGTTGAACAATTGGGCCTTCATAACAGCTTCATTTACATACTCTGAATTTCCTTTCCTCTTGAAAGGAACCAGGCGCTGTGCAAAGCCTTCCATAATAAGATAATCCTGAAGACCAATCTTGCTGTCTTCTGAACATGTAATTGCAAAGTATATTGGACGCTGCCACCTGTTCTGTTCAACAATATCTTTAACTAAAAGATCTTGAACCCTTACGGCCTTTGCATCTCCATACTGAAGAGTATTGTTCATGCGGAAGGTTAATTTTCCTGTCTTTGCAACAGATGAATCTATCATTCCATATTTTTCAAATGCAGATGTAATGCCTGGAGTCTCATATAAAGCCTGTGAGTTTCCTTTTAATACTTCAGATGGAACAGGAATACTGATATTCTGTGGCTCCCACCTTACTGGCTGCAGGTCATCGATCATTTGATCTGTATAGCTGATGTCTACTTTCTTTGAGCCATAAGGCTCTGTATTCTTTAGCTGCTTTATATACCAGTTGGTGTTAAGAAGACTTAAATTGGCAATCCTTACATCCCTTCGTATACCTTCAACGTCCTGCAAGTACCAAAGAGGGAATGTATCGTTATCTCCATTTGTAAATAAAATAGCATTCGGAGCACAGCTCTGCAGAAGATTATATGAATAATCCCATGGAATCCAGTTCTTTGACCTATCGTGTGTAAACCAGTTTCCCTTTGCCATGTTGACTGGTATAAGTATAACACCCAAAACTAAAACTGCATAAGAAAGAGCTTTTGAGGCTGAAAGGCTTTTTACACTTTCCTGTATCAAATCAACCAGCCCACGTATGCCAATAGCAATCCAGATAGAAAAGACGAAGAATGCTCCTACGTAGAAGTAATCTCTTTCCCTGGGCTGAGGTTCCTGCTGATTCTGGTAGAATGCCGTCAGATATCCCTGGAATATGAACATCACCATAAAGACAGATGCCATTTTCCAGTCCTTTTTGAAATGGAAGAAAATTCCAATTAGTCCTATAAGAAATGGAATACCAAAGAACTGCTTCCAATCAGTTCCCATATCCTGATCCCAACCCTGCCTGCCTATAAAGTTCCAACCCAGGTAGCGGTGGAACATGTGATCCATCTGATATTTTAACAGGAAGTCAAGATCGCTTGTATAGTTCTGATAAACAACCTGCTGGTGAGGCTCAGTAGCAAATCTTCTCTTAAACTGTGGAAAATCTCCGTACTGCTCTCTATTTAAATATGATACTAATTCTGAGAAATCATTAGGCTCGTTTTCATTCATTGGAGTCTGCTTATTTGCTCTTATAATTACCATTGCATAAGAGGTAAAGCCTATTACTACGAAGAGTATTCCGAGTGCTACCAAATTGATGGTAGGTCTCTTGTTTTTGATGCTCCAGTAAATGATTCCTGCAAGAATAGATAGCACAACTATAAAAACAAATAATGCCAGATAATTGTCATTGCCGCTGATGGAAAGTAATAATCCAGGGAGTTTCTTTACAACGCCAGGGTAGCAGACAAGAAGTGCAATTCCACCGAAGATGAGTCCTAAATAGAAAGAGTTTCTATTAAAGATCTTCTTCCAGAAAATACCCATGATTACTGCACTTAAGCCAGCCATCGTCCAGACGAATTTTACGTCGAAAGCATGATATTCTTCTGGTGAAGGTGGGGTCTGTCCTGTTTGTCCAGCCCAGAGTGCAATTGCAACTATAAGAATGATTGCCGAATGTACAAGAAAAATATATCCTGTCTTTTTACATGCTTCATCATCCTGAACATATTTCCTGAATACAATAACCATTACCACAGGAACTACAGCCAGAACACTCATAAGGTGAACACCCATTGAAATACCAACAAGGAAAGCTATCATGATCAGATATCTTTCATTTCCATGCTCGTCGGCTCTATCATTCCATTTTACAATTAACCAGGTAATTAGAGCAAATAAAATCGTACTTGAAGCATATACCTCGGATTCAACACCGTTGAACCAAAAAGTATCACTAAATGAAAAAGACAGGGCGCCAATTGCTGCTCCAACACATGTAACTATTGTATCAAACATGCTCTTTGGAGTCTTACCTTTATAGTTTTCAATTAGTTTTACTGCAATTAAGTAAAGCAATAGCACTGAGAATGCACTTGCCAGAACGGAAATCATATTTACTCTAAAACCAACGTTTTCTCCCAGAAATGGCATCATCGAGAATAAACGCCCAACGATTGCAAACAATGGCGCTCCAGGTGGATGGGGTACCTGCAAGGAAACTGCAGAAGCTGTAAACTCCCCGCAATCCCAGAATGAAACTGATGGCTGTGCTGTCTTCACAAATTGTATTAGAGATACAAAAAAAACAATAGCAGCAGTGATCCTGTTGATTAATTTGTTATTCATTAACTCCTCAATTAATCTAAATATGAATGTTTATATTATTAGCATTTAGCCTTTGTGTAATCTACCTTAATTAGTTTGAGCTACTTTGTTTGTTCAAGCTATTTCTTTTGTTCAAGCTATTTCTTTTGTTCAAGC